>DATEQV010000398.1:0-13603 GCA_035272265.1 Acidisphaera sp.
CCTGTCGGAGTTAGCAGTTTTGCGGATGAATATGTCGCCAACGGCCACCGGCGGATTCTCTTGTTGTGCAGAACCGCGAAGTATCGAAAGAAATCTCCGATTTGTTCGTGGTTTGTGCTTAACTCCGACAGGCTGCTAGCAGCCCCTTCGCCGGCTTGGGCGCGTGCGCCAGGTGCGGCGTGCGCGCGGGCGGGCGCAGCGCGCTGCCCATCAAGTGACGGCCGCGATCGCCGGCGGCGATGCGCGCGGCTTGGAAGGCCAGCACGAGCAGGGTGTTTTCGTCCTGCGTTTGCGCGCGCAGCGTCTCGCACGCCGCCGCGGCGCGGGCGAACGCGCCGGCACGGCGGAGCACGTCGACCAGCACGAGCTGCACGGCGTCCGTCGGCGGCTGTTGGTTCCACAGCTCCGCTGCCTCGAGCCGCCACGCGGTCGCGTGCGCGTCGTCCGCTTCGTCGTCCGCGGCCCAGGCCGCCATCAGCATCGCCTCGGCTGCCGTCGCGGTGCGTCCGACGGCGCGGCAGATCGCGGCCCAGCGCAGGAACGGAAGCGCGTAACGCGGCGCACTGTCGGCGATCGCTGGGTAGTCGGCTGACTCGACGATGCCGCGTGCGGATGGGGGCAGGTCGGCCAGATCGGGCGCGGCCGCGCCGCAGGTGGCGCACGTGGCCATCCAGTGGTGCAGCGTCGAGCGCGTCGGCTCGCCGGGCCGCATGTCGAGGTCGGGCGACGCCTCGGGCGGCGGCGCGCGGAAGGGCGGCGGCACCGGCGCGCTACAGATCGGGCAGGTGGGGCCGTGCGGTGTCATGGCGCCGTAGCGGTCTTGGAGGCGGGCTGCGCGATGGCGGCGTGCGCCGAGCGCAGCGCGCCTTCCTGCCAGCCGTTGATGAACGACATGTGCTCGCCCGCGAACAGCACCGGCCCGTCGCCCTTCTGCAGCATCGCGTAGGTCTGCCGCGCCGCCGGACTCCACTCGGCCCATGCGCCGCGGCTGTAGGGGATGTTCGGCCAGGCGACCGAGACGCCTTTCTGCAAATGCTCTCCCGCAGCGGGATGCAAGCGCGCGATGTCGTCCAGGCCGTCGGCGATGCGCTGAGCGGGCGTCTTGCCGGCGAACCTGGCGCCGGTATCGTCGGACCACACGTAGGCGCCGACGAAGATGCCTTTCGCGGCGAAGATGCCGGCGCTCGGGTACCAGACCTGCGTGATGTCGCGCGACGTCCAGGAGATGCCGCCGTAGATGCCCTCGTCTTCCCAGAAGCGCCGCTGTGCTTCGAACGCGAGCTTCCCGGCCGGGACGTAGTCGACCGCGGCGATCGCCGCCCGCACCTCCGGCGTGAAGTCGGCGTCGATGTCGCGCAGTACGCTGAACGGGATCGTGCAGATCACGTGCGGGGCCTCGTCGCTGCGCGTCTGGCCGGTGGCCGCGTCGCGCCACACCACGCGGGCGCGGTCGCCGGTGCGGCGGATCTGCGTCACCTCGGCGCCGAGGACGATCCGGTCGCCGACGGCGCGGGCGAACACCTCGCCGATGCGGCCCATGCCGCCGACCGGCTGCATCATCGTCGCCGCCTGGTCGGCGAACTCGCCGAACTCGCTCGGGCCTTTCCAGAACGCCGAGTGCAGCAGCGGCTTGAGGTCGAGCGGCGCGTTCGGCGTCCCCGCCTCGGCGCCCGGCGGTACCTGGAAGCCGCTGCGCGACGAGCCTTTGTAGCGGCCGTCCGCGTCGAGCGCGCCGAACACGCGCAGGAAGCCGCGCAGCTTCAGCAGGTCCTGCTCGTCGAGGATCCGGTCCAGCGGCGCGGTCGCCTTCGCCGCGAGTTCGGCGACGTAGCCGCGGCTGTCGTTGATCACCGCGCGGCTGCGCTGCGGGACGCCGCCGAACGCCGCGTCGTCCTGCATCAGCGCGTTGCGGTTGTCGTTGATCATCACCTCGAGCACCACGCCAAGGTCGCGGCAGTAGGCGAGGATGCCGTCGTGGATGCAGGGCAGGCGCGCGGGGCCGGGGTTGAGATACAGGTGCGGGGCGGCGTCCCAGGTGACGGGCTGGACGCCGCCGGTCTCCTGCACGACGTCGCCGCCGCGCACACTCCAGTTGCGTCCGCCGGCGCGGGCGCGGGCTTCGAGGATCGTGCAGTCGTAGCCGGCGCGGCCGAGTTCGTACGCCGCCACCATGCCGGCGATGCCGGCGCCGAGGATAAGCACTCGCGTCCCGTTGCCGGGCGCCAGTTGCGGCGGCCCGGCATAGGCGGCGGGCACCGGCAGCAGGCCCATGGCGGACATCGTGTGCCACACGGCCGCGACGCCGCCGGCGCGGCCGACGTGATGGATCAGGCTGCGGCGGGTGATCGGCATGAGCCGACGATACGGGGGCGGCGTTGCGGCTGTCACGCCGGGCGCCGGCCGCGCAACGCGGCGGCGAGCGTGCCGTCGTCCAGCACATCGAGCGCGCCGCCGATCGGGATGCCGTGGCCGACGCGGCTGACGCGCACGCCGAGCGGGGCCAGGCGCTCGGCGAGCCAGTGCGCCGTCGTCGCGCCATCGACGGTGGCGCCGAGCGCGAGGATCACCTCGGATACGCCGCCTTCGTGGACGCGGGCGAACAGGCGCACGGTGTTGAGTTCGTCCGGTCCGATCCCGGCGAGCGCGGACAGGGTGCCGCCGAGCACGTGATACAGCCCGCGATAGACGCCCGCGCGTTCGAGCGCCCAGAGGTCGCCCACGCCTTCGACGACGCAGATCGTGCCCCGGTCCCGCGCCGGGTCGGCGCAGATCGCGCACGGATCGCGGCTGTCGAGGTTGCCGCAGACCGAGCAGGGGCGCACCGCGCGTGCCGCCGCCGTCAGCGCGTCGGCCAGCGGTTTCATGCGGGCCTCGGGCTGCTGGAGCATGCGCAACGCCGCGCGCCGTGCGCTGCGCGGTCCGAAGCCCGGCAGCTTGGACAGCAACTCGATCAGCCGCTCGACTTCGGGACCGCCCATCGAAGCTGCGTACGGGGTGCGCGGCGCGGCGGCAACTGGCGGGGCCGATGGCGGAGGCCTATGGTCGTGAGATTCCGAATCCGGCCCCGGCACGAGGCTCGAGGCGGCCGGCAAGAGAGTCGAACGGCCATGTCCGCCGTGATCCTCGCGGTGCTCGACCGTGCTGAAACAGCGGACCGCGTGCTGGCGGCCGCAGGCTGCCTGTCGGAGTTGACGGGCGCGGGACGGGTCAACGGTCTCGCGGTCCGGCGGCGGCCGATCGACACCATCATGCCGACCGAGCAGATCCTGACCCCCGAATACGCGAGTCATGTGCGCGCCGACGAGCAGCGCCGCGCTGACGCGCTCAAGGCGATGTTCGACGCCTGGGGTGAAGCGCAGCAGCGCGGCCTTGCCACGGCGTGGTCCGATGTCGAGGGGCGGGCCGCCGAGGTCGTCGCGGACTTCGGCAGGCGCGCGGATTTCGTGGTGCTCAAGCGGCCCGCGCCGCACGATCCCGACCCGGACCGGCAGGCGGTCCATGCGGCGCTGTTCGAGACCGACCGGCCGATCCTGATGGTCCCTGCCGAGACCGCGCCGGCTCCGTTCGGGCGGACGGTCGCCATCGCCTGGCGGAACGACGAGCGGACCGTCAAGGCCGTCCTGGCCGCGCTGCGCTGCCTCAAGCGCGCGGAGCGCATCCATGTGCTGGCCGGGGCGCGCGAGGGCGCGCCCGAGCCGCGCATGCCGGACATTTTCGAGGAGCACGGCATCGCCGCCGAGCTGCACGTGCTGCCGATCACCGGCCAGGGCGTGTTCGGCGCCGCGCTGCTCGCCCGCGCGCACGCGCTTGCCTGCGACATGCTGGTCATGGGCGCCTTCGCCCGCCATCCGCTGCGCAGCCTGATCCTGGGCGGCGTGACGCGGCACATGCTCGCCCATGCCGACCTGCCGGTCTTCATGCGCCACTGAAGGAGGAAGCCCATGGCCGAGGTGGTCCTGGTCGTGCTGCGGCGGCCCGAGATGGTGGCGAGCCTGCTCGACGCGGCGTCCCGCCTCGCCTCGCTCGTCGGCGAGGCGCGCATCCAGGCGCTCGCGGTCCGCGAGCCGATCCATGTCGGCGGGCTGGCGGCTGAGGCGCTGATGGAAGAGACGGATTCCGCCCTGGACGCGAAGGCGCGGGAATGGCGGCGGGTCGACGCCCTGAAGGCGGCGTACGACCGCTGGGCCGCCAGGGCGGGTGGCCGCGTGGCGGCGCACTGGGTCGAGGCGGAGGGCAACGCCGCGGCGATCATCGGCGAGACCGGCAGCCGGGCCGATGTCATCGTCGCTGAACAGCCGTCCGAGGCTGACAGATCAGGGCGGCACGCGTTCCGGGCCGCGCTGTTCGCCACCGACCGGCCGGTCCTGATGGTGCCGCCCCGCGCAGCCGCTCCTTTCGGCCGCTGCGTCGCCATCGCCTGGAGAGACGAGCGGCCGGCGGTCCGGGCGGTCATTCCGGCCTTGCGCTGCCTCGCCGCCGCCGAGCGGGTGCATGTGCTGATGGGCGTTCGGGGACATGCCGACCATGTCGAGATGCCGGCGATTCTGGCGGAGCACGCCATCCGCGCCGAGCTGCACGTGCTGCCGATCCGCGTCCGGCCGTTCGGCCAGGCCCTGCTCGACGCGGCGCACGAGCTGTCCGGCGATCTGCTGGTCATGGGCGCCTACGCGCACAGTCCGTTGCGCGAACTCGTCCTGGGCGGGGTCACCCAGTTCATGCTGGACCACGCCGATTTGCCGGTGTTCATGCGGCACTGATCGTGCCGGGAGCGGCGGGCGTCGCTTCGCGGGTGGGGGTATGCACGGCCTTGCGGCGCCGATCTTGATGCCGTCCGGTTTCGGCGGGCGCATCGAGACGCGCGCGGGTGCCGGTTTGTCGCCCTCGGTGGTTTGTGTTGTGGCAGGCGCGTCGGGGGCGCGACGTCGGCCGGCGGGGCCGACAGGCCGGCCGCGGAGACGCCGTCATTCCGCGTCGCCGGTTGGCGGCGTGACGATTGAGGGCCGCGTCGCACGCGTTTGTCGGGTGGCCCTGGATTGCCACGCACCCCGGCTGCGCCGGGGTCCTCGCAATGACGGGGTTGGGGCGGTGGCGCTGAAGTGGCGTCGTCGACGTCAGTCTGGCGCGATGCGCGCTGCGCGCTGTCGCGCCCTACGGGTTCGCCGGCTGCGAGGTCGCGCTTGCGTTCGCGGCGGCGCTGGGTCAGGCGGCGGACATGGCGGGCGTGGGCGCGCACGAGGTCGCGCTCGACCTCGCGGCGGTCGCGATGGTGCCAGGATTCGACTGAGCCGCGATGGGCGATCATCGGCCAGAGCTCGGGCTCGAACTGCGGCGGCATCGGCTCGGGGCCGCGTCTGGCGACCTCCTCGCGGTGGCGCGCCCAGAACTGCCGGCGGCTTTCGCGGTATCGGCGTCGCTCGGCGAGCAGGCGGACCGCACCCCTTCGGGCGAGCTTGTAGAGCGCGACCTCGGCCTTCCAGTCGGCGTTGTCGCGGGCGGCGATGTAGTGGGCGCGGGCGGTCTCGCAGTGATGGCAGCGGGGCTTGCGGCGATCCGTCCAGCTGTTCGGCGCGTCGCACCACGAGGTGAGGTCGCGGCGCCAGGGGTTGCGCGGAACAGCTTCTTCGGCGGCGGCCGGTGCTCGCAGAAGGCGTCGTAGGCGATCTCCAGCCGGTAGTGTCGGGCCTGGCCGGAGCCTGGCGCCTCGTCCGTCCGGCGGCAGCGGCCGGGGCCGGGTCTTGCGGGCGTAGGGGACGGCGTCGATGAGCCGGCGGTAGAGCCTCTGGAGCGAGGTCGGGAGAAAGCGAAACACGGCGGCGTCCTCCCTTTCCGAGGTTCCTGGGTGAGGGTGATACGCTAGGACGGCCGGCCTAGGCAAGGCTTTTTTTCAAGACAGACGGCGAGACGGATCGCCGGCGCGGCGCGTCGCGAAGGTTGTCGCGGTGGGCCGGATCCGGGTTAGTCTGGCGCCGCTGTGGGGATGGGGTTCCCCATCAACCGCCCGCGAGGGCTGATGACCCCTACCGCGTGAAGGATGCGGTAGGGATCCGTTCGCCTCCTTTGCGTGCCGCCGAGCCTGCGGCGACCCGACGGGCCGCCGGAACCCCGCCGCGCCCCGGCGCGGCATGGCGAGGAGACGGGCATGGACAACGTCTGGCTGGCGTCGGCGCTGTGGATCGGCCTGGCGCTCGTCGCCTCGGTGCTGTCGGTCTGGGTGGCGATCTCGGTTGCGCTGACGGAAATCGTGGTCGGCGCTGTCGCGGGCAACATCGTCGGCCTGCCGCTGGCGCCCTGGGTCAACTTCCTCGCCGGCTTCGGCGCCATCCTGCTGACGTTCCTCGCCGGGGCGGAGATCGATCCGCAGGTGGTGCGAAAGCACTTCTGGTCGAGCATGAGCATCGGCGTGGTTGGCTTCCTCGCGCCCTATGTCGGCGTGTTCCTGATCGCCCGCTATGTCGTCGGCTGGCCCTGGGCGCAGGCGCAGATCGCCGGCATCTCGCTGTCCACCACATCGGTCGCGGTGGTCTATGCGGTGATGGTGGAGACCGGTTTCAACCGGACCGAGATCGGCAAGGTCATCCTTGCCGCGTGCTTCGTGAACGACCTGGGTACCGTGCTGGCGTTGGGCCTGGTGTTCGCGCACTACAACCTGCTGCTGGCCGGCTTCGTCGCTGCCACCGCGGCCATGCTGTGGCTGCTGTGGAAGTTCGCGCCGTTTCTGCTGCAAGCACTGGGCGACCGGGTGAGCGAGCCGCAGACCAAGTTCGTGGCACTGGTGCTGCTGTCCCTCGGCGGCCTTGCCAGCATCGCCGGCAGCGAGGCGGTGCTGCCCGCCTATCTGGTCGGCATGGTGCTGGCGCCGACCTTCCTGAAGGACCGCGAGCTGCCCAACCGCATGCGCATCGTGGCCTTCACCATCCTGACGCCGTTCTACTTCCTGAAGGCCGGATCGCTGGTGGAGGCGCACGCGGTGGCGGCGTCGGCGGGACTGATCCTGCTCTATCTCGCGACCAAGATGGCCACGAAGTTCGTCGGCATCCTGCCGCTGACGCGCGCCTTCAGGTTCGTGCCGCGCGAGGGGATGTACACGACGCTGCTGATGTCCACGGGGCTGACGTTTGGCAGCATCTCGGCGCTGTTCGGACTGACGAACCACATCATCGACCAGACGCAGTACACGATCCTCGTCACGGCGGTCATCGGCAGCGCGGTGGTGCCGACGTTGATCGCGCAGCGGTGGTTCCTGCCGGAATACAAGCCGGTGGAGGACGTGCGAACGCCGTCGATCGCAGGTCAGGAGACGTTCGCACCGGTTGCCGTCGAGGAGCGCTGATCGGTCCGGGGCGGCGGCGCGAGGGGCCTCCGCCGGGGTCCGCCGGACAGAGTCGCTTGGGTTTGGCTCATGTTCCGGGCGACTGTAGACAGCGTAGCCGTCTCGTTATACCGGTCCCGTTCGGGCAAGCCTTTTTGGCTGCCCCCGAGTCCTGTTCGGTGGTCAGGGACCGCCGGACCGCAACAGCGTTGGATTTGCCGATTTGACACGAACGAGGACGTTGGCCGGAGGTGCTGGCGAAGCGGACACCGAGTGGATGGCCGCCCTGCTGGGCAGCTATCCGCGTGCACGACCAGCGTTGTCGGAGGCACACCAGCGTATCTACATCGAAGAATACCGGCGCAACCGAGGCGCTTACGGCGGAGCCCTGTTCCGTGTCACCGCCGCGCTCGAGAGCTGGATGCATCGCAGGATCGCCCAGCGACAAACAGGTGACCGGCTTCTCGAGCTCGGTGCCGGAACCCTCAACCATCTGCGGTATGAGCCAGCGCTACAGTACGACATCGTCGAGCCGCTGCCCGCGTTGTACGAACATGTCGCCGACTTCGACCGGGTCGCCAAAGCCTACGTGAGCATTGCCGACATTCCTGAACAAACCCGCTACTCACGGATCATCTCGGTTGCCGTGTTGGAGCACGTCGAAGACTTGCCTCGCGTGGTGGCCCACAGCGGCCTCTTGCTGGATCGGAATGGCATCTTCCAGGCGGGGATCCCGGCGGAGGGCGGCTTGCTTTGGGGGCTGGCATGGCGAATGACGACAGGCATCGCCTACCGACTGCGGACTGGTCTGTCGTATGCCCCGCTGATGCACTATGAGCATGTGAACACGGCGGCCGAAATCATCGCGATCATCCGCTATTGCTTCGCCGCAGTTACGGTGTCGTGGTTTCCGCTGCCGCACCGGCATCTCAGCTTCTACTGCTACATCGAGGCGCGGAATCCGGATACGGACCGATGCAAGCGCCTGCTGACCGCAACGGCCGGTGCCTCCCCGGGCATGAGGCTTGCGGCTGCCGCCGGCTCATGAGCGGCATCGCGCGGTCCATCTATGGCCCTTGTCTGATGCTCGTCTACACGTTGGCGAGCAGCATGGGCGTGCTGCTGATCAAGTCCTTTCTGACGGGGGCTGCGCCGCTGTCGCTTTCGATGATGACGCAGGCGCTTGTCTCCCCGACGTTTGTCATTGGCTTTTCGCTTTATGTTTTCAGCTTCGCAGCATGGATCGGCTTGCTCGCGTCCATGCCGTTATCGACTGCCTATCCGCTCGCCATCGGCCTGACGATGACATGTTCGAGCATTGGCGCCGCAGTGTGGCTTGGCGAACGCATCGATTTGAACAAGATCTTCGGCATGACACTCGTATTCTGTGCGGTCGTGCTGTTCAGTCTCGGGAGTCGGAACTGATGCCGCAGATACCGTTCGCGGCTTCGGACGCCGCACCCGGAAATCTCCTCAGTATCGTGATTCCCGCGCGCAATGAGGAGGACAACGTCGGCCCTCTGTATGCCGGTCTGTGCGCCGCGACCAGCAACACGTCGATGAACGTCGAGATCATTTTCGTGGTCGACGACTCGACGGACCAGACGCGTCAGCGGGTTGCAGCCCTTCGGGCCCAGGACAAGCGCGTTAGGTTGATTTCGTTGACGCGCAGTTTCGGCCACCAGGCAGCCTTGCTGGCCGGCTTGGAACAGGCAAGAGGCAACGCCGTGATCTCGATGGACGGTGACTTGCAGCATCCGCCCGCGCTGATTCCCGACATGATCGCGGCCTGGCGGTCGGGCGCTGCCGTCGTCGAGACGATCCGGGACGATACTGTGGACGCCGGTTGGGGCAAGCGCATCGCCTCGCGATCGTTCTACCGCTTCATGAACATGCTTTCGGACACTCCGATCACACCGGGCGCCGCCGACTTCCGGCTGCTCGACCGCAAGCCGTTGAACGACCTTTTGCACTTGCGCGACCAACGCCTGTTCCTGCGTGGCATGATCGCATGGCTCGGCTATCCGCATGCGTCGCTGCATTACGTCGCCGGCGCCCGCGTAGCCGGCCGGTCCAGCTATTCCGTGCGGAAGATGACGGTGTTGGCCGTTGACGCGATCACCGCGTTTTCCACCAAGCCGCTCCGTGTCGCGTTTTACGTCGGTGCGGTCACGTCGGTGCTGACCCTGTGCTATGTGGTTCTGATTATGTATCGTTGGAGCCAAGGCCAAGAGGTTCAGGGCTGGACGTCACTGATGTTGGCGGTGCTGTTCCTGGGAGCCGCCCAGCTGATGACGCTCGGGGTGGTCGGCGAATATATCGGCCGTATCTACGACCAGACCCGCGGCCGGCCTCGCTACCTGATCCTGGAGGACGGCGACACCGCTCCTGCAACGGAACAACCTGCCGCCGAGGTGCATCGTGTCGCACGGGAACTGCCTCGGCCGATCGGATCACTGCAGGCCCAGTAGAGAGGCTCACGCAGGCATGCGAACGCATCGCCGTGCACCGGGTCGACGGCGTCGGCGAGCTTGCCGCGTTGGACCGACGAAACGCGGCTGACCGAATCAACCGAGAGGCACCGTGCGGCGTGATCTCACCGTCAATCCGGTTGCGGCAGACAAACGATGGCAACGCCATCGCGTATCACGGCCGAGTCGGGGCTGGGCCAGACGCCAGCGGCTTTGCAATACTCCTTCGCAGACTCGGCCTCCTTCGCCGAAGGCTCGCCGAAGCGAAAGCCGGTCGTCTGTTCCATCATGGGCAGCTTGGCCCACTCAGTCCCGAAGGCGGAACCGTTCATGTCGCCGATCGTGGTCGACAACTCTGAACCGAATCTCCAGTTGCCGTTGACGAGAACCAGGGCATGAATATCCCGGAAGCCGGGGTTGTCTTCGAGGCGCATGAGTATTCGGTTCGCCTGCTGCCGATCCCAAAGATTGCTTCGCCACTGGTCGTACAGAATCCGGTTGGAGGATCCGACGAACGACCACAAGAGCAGCGCCAGTGCGAAACCGAGGCAATACCGGACTGTTGCGAGCCGCGTGCTGTGCCACCCGAGGGCTATCACGCCTGCGGCCCAGATTGAAAAGGGCGAGAGTTCGCGGGGGGTGAGATACATGGACTGTTCAGCCGCACACAGACTGACAGCGACTATGCCGGATGCCAGGAGGATGAGCACCCCGAGGATCGCGTGAATGATGCCCCTGTTCAGAAGGTCGAGGACGATGGCCAACGCGGCGGCCAACAGCAGACCAATGAGGATCGAAGACGCGAGATCGGTAACGAGGCCTGCGGGAGGTTTGAGAACCAGGCGGAGAGAAGCGATCAGTATCTTCACGCGTTCGCCCCCCCCGAAGCTGAGTGCGTTTCCCAACCGCTCCGAGAGCGCGAGACCGAAGATTCGCCGTACGGCCAGAGTGCACGCCAGATACGCCATTGCGGCCGCTATCAGCACGAAAAGTCCGCGAGCCTGCGGTAGTGAGGCGTAACGTAGCAGCGTCCGCCGCCTGGTCTGCGTTGGCTTGATCGTCGGCGTCCGCCCAATGAGCGAGAGCAAGCCGACGACCACGGCATCCACGAGCGCCAGCTGGTAAATCGACGTCGCCAGCACCAGAAGGAATCCGCCGGCTGCGAGTCCGGTCCAAGGACGGGCGGTCGCGTTCGTGCAGGCAAGCCCGACCGACGCGAGAAAGATGGCCAATGTGATGGTGAGCGTTACGTCCGAAAACGTGAAGAACTCAGTGTTGAAGGGATGCAGAGCGAACAAGGAGATGAAGACGAACACATCGAAGGCCCCCGGCTCGCCGAACAGGACCCGTGCATAGACGAACCCAGCCCCGATCAGGAGTGCAGTCGACAGGATCAGTGCACTCGGGACAACATCCATACCGGCATAGCCCAACTGGCTTAACAGCCACGATGTGAGCACGAAGCCCCAGCGGCCATTCTGCATTATCGCTGAGTGTATGTCCGGTCGGTCGGGCGCGTAGCCGTCTATCGAATACCTCGGCATAGCGATGCCCTGCGCTCGGGCCAACAAGGCGAGAACCGTTGCCGCTATCAGCGGCCACCGGAATCGGATGATCTCTGCCCATATGTTCGTTCCGGCATCATGAAGGCTTGCGGCAGTTATGGTGCGAGCCATGGCGTGCGGGCCTTTTGCCAAATTGCCCGATGCTGTCGGCACCGGCGAGCAACGAAATCCATAACGCTATAGAAACTTGCAATCGCCAACAGCGAAGTGTCGGTTTTCACAGGCGCAAGACCGACCGATGTGAAGACCCGGCCGGTGCCAACGGTCGTAGTTTGGTTCATGCTGTTCACCAGTCACGGATACGTCCGCAGCTGCTTTATGACCTGCACATTGAGCTTGGTCCCGACAATGGGCAAGGCTGCGTCCGTGCTCATTGAGCCTTGGTATTACTGTATTACTTTCGAGCGTCGAAAACGTCTTCTTCCTCAATGGGTTCCGGGTTCGTCACGGACGACCAGCGAAACTCATCGAAACTCATCCTGTACAGGATCCGCCGCCGAGGCGTCGAATGCAGCGACATTCGCGGTCCTTCTCAGCCAGAACGAGCTTCCGCCCCTGAAGGTACCGTCAAGCAAGTCATCTCGTTCCCAAAGCGCCCGCATAATCCCGCGCAATCTGGGCTGCCGGCTTGCCCAGAGTGTCGGAAGCACGATCTCGTCGCCGCATGCGCCGCCGAGCAGGTACGCCAAAAGCAAATACTGCTCGTTGCAGAATGTTTCGCACCAACTGTCCAGATAATCCCAGGGCAAGTCGATATCATGCAGTCCCCATAACACCCCTGGCTTGAGTCCCGGCATGATTTCAGTAAAAAATACCGTCACGTCGGAGCCCTGATAGCTGCTGTGACTGCTATCGATGAACAGCATGTCGGAAGCTGTCACGCCGCTCCAGAACTCCCCCGGAACCTGTTCCAGAGGACGTCTCACGATACGGTCACAAACGCGATCGATCTCGGCCCGAGGCTGGGGATCGATCGAGACAATCTCGGTCGGCAGGCGATGGTCACGGATCGCTTGGCGAACGAACAGCGTCGAATTCCCGGAGCCCACTTCAATGTATCGTCGCGGGGAAGTCTCCGCGACGAGACCGTACAGAGCGGCGCCGTCAAACGGCGGCATCCAGGCATTGGCCCAATGAGGTCGTTCCGGATCGGTCTCGGTTCTGGGAATCGAGGTCAGCGAAGGGATATGACGGGCGATGCCTTCCAAGGTCGCTGCGTAGCGCTCCTCCTCCGCTTCGAGGCGCGCAATGAGACGTCGGCCGCCGGCGCTCTGCTCGATCGGTCGGCGGGTCGGATGATATGGATAGTGCGTTATGACGAGCCGTCCGTCCGCGCGCACTTCCCTGACCTCGGCGTCGGCGTCGCACTCAGACCGGAGTGCGTCCCGTTCGACCCGAAGCGCGTCCCGTTCGGCCGACAGTGCGTTGCACTGTTCACGCAGGCCATCGCGTTCGGCAAGGAGTGCGTTGCGAGACGCGTACAAGCGCCGTATCGCGGGAATCCGGACGCCAGCTTCTTTGAGCAAGCCCATCTATGGTCCAACCTCCGACCCACGCCTGGATTTGTCACTATCCACGGGGCTCTTCTACGTGGTTCGGCACGTCGCTGCCGTGCCCAGATGGCACCCTGGCATCGCATCTCGAGCGATCGGCTGCGACGCCCGGGTCATCCGGCTGAATCGCCGCGCTGAGCGGAACGGCGCGGCGCACCGGGCTCGAGCGCCGCAGGGGTGTCGCGACCGTGCCGGGGGCCGCCTGCGGAGCAGGATCCCCGACGCCCGCCCTCAGAACGGCAGCTTCATCCCGCCCGGCAGCTCCAGGCCGCCGGTGATCTTCTGCATCTCCTCGGCGGTCATCGCCTCGACCTTGCGCTTGGCGTCGGCGTGCGCGGCGACCACGAGGTCCTGCAGCGTCTCGACGTCCGACGGGTCGAGCAGCTTCGGATCGACCGTCAGCCCGCGCATGTCGCCCTTGCCGTTCATCCGCAGCGTCACCATGCCGGCGCCGGCCGCGCCCTCGATCTCCATGCGCTCGAGCCGTTCCTGCATCTCCTGCATCTTCGCCTGCATCTGCGAGGCCTGCTTCATCAGGCCGGCGAGATTTTTCATCCGTCGTTCTCCTCGATCTCGGTGTCGGGCTCGTCGCTCGCCGCGTCGGTGCGGGGCAGGCCGTACTGGTCGGCGTCACGGTCGTGCACCGCCTCGATCCGCGCGCCCGGGAAGGCGTCCATGATCGCGCGCACCAGCGGGTGCTCGCTC
>DATEQV010000399.1:0-13764 GCA_035272265.1 Acidisphaera sp.
TGGAGTGCTGGGGCGGCGCGACCTTCGATGTAGCCATGCGGTTCCTGAACGAAGACCCGTGGGAACGGCTGGCGCTGATCCGCGAGGCGGTGCCGAACATCCTGCTGCAGATGCTGCTGCGCGGGTCCAACGCGGTCGGCTACACCAACTACCCCGACAACGTGGTGCGGCATTTCGTCAGGACGGCCGCGGATGCCGGGATGGACGTCTTCCGCATCTTCGACTGCCTCAACTGGGTCGACAACATGCGCGTCTCGATCGACGCGGTGGTGGAGGCCGGCAAGCTGGCCGAGGGCGCGGTCTGCTACACCGGCGACATCCTCGATCCGTCCCGCAGCAAGTATGCGCTGCGGTATTATGTCGATCTGGCAAAGGAGCTCGAGCGCGCGGGTTGCCATGTTCTCGCGATCAAGGACATGGCCGGGCTGCTGAAGCCGCGCGCGGCGCGGCTGCTCGTCACCGCGCTGAAGGCCGAGGTCGGACTGCCGATCCATCTGCACACCCACGACACGTCCGGCATCGCGTCTGGCAGCATCCTTGCGGCGGGCCTCGCCGGTGTGGACGCCGTCGATCTGGCGATGGATTCGATGTCGGGCCTGACCTCGCAGCCGTGCCTGGGCTCGGTCGTCGAGGCGCTGCGCCACGACGAGCGCGACACCGGCCTCGATGCCGGCGTGATCTGCGACCTCAGCGTGTACTGGGAAGCGGTGCGGGCGCAGTACGCCGCGTTCGAGAGCGACCTGAAGGCGGGCGCATCCGAGGTCTATCTGCACGAGATGCCCGGCGGCCAGTTCACCAACCTCAAGGAGCAGGCGCGCTCGCTCGGCCTGGATTCCCGCTGGCACGAGGTCGCGCGCGCCTACCGCGCCGCCAACGACCTGTTCGGCGACATCGTCAAGGTCACGCCGTCGTCGAAGGTGGTGGGCGACATGGCGCTGATGATGGTGTCGCAGGACCTGTCGCCCGCCGACGTGCTCGATCCCGACCGCGAGATCGCCTTCCCCGCGTCGGTGGTCGAGATGCTGCACGGCGATCTCGGCCAGCCTCCCGGCGGCTGGCCGGAGGCGTTGCAGCGCAAGGCGCTGAAGGGCGCCGAGCCGATCAGGGTGCGTCCCGGTTCGCTGCTGCCCGACGCAGATCTCGATGCGGAGCGCGCGAAGGTGGGGCGCATTCGCGGCGAGCCGGCGAGCGAGCAGGACCTCGCCAGCTACCTGATGTATCCGAAGGTGTTCAGCGACTTCGCGGGCACCAGCCGGAAGTATGGTCCGGTCTCGATCCTGCCGACCCCGGTTTATTTCTACGGCATGCCGATCGGCAGCGAGATCACCGCGACGCTCGAGCGCGGCAAGTCCCTGGTCGTGCGGCTGCAGGCGGTGGGCGAGGTCGACGAGGAAGGCCAGCGCCGCGTCTTCTTCGAGCTCAACGGCCAGCCGCGTATCGTGCGCGTTCCCGATCGCGGCGCGGTGGCGTCGCTGCCGGCGCGGCGCAAGGCGGAGGAAGGCAACGACGCCCATCTGGCCGCCCCCATGTCCGGCTCGGTCTCGACCGTCGCGGTGCAGCAAGGCCAGTCGGTGAAGGCGGGCGACGTGCTGCTGACCATCGAGGCGATGAAGATGGAGATGGCCCTGCGCTCGGCCCGGGACGGCACCGTGTCGCAGGTCCTCGTGCAGGCGGGCAGCCTGATCGAGGCCAAGGACCTGCTGATGACCCTGGTGTAGGGCGACCGTTCCCACGCGTTCGCCTGCCTGGAGCGAGGCACCACCCGGTCGCGTTGACAGGATCAAGGCCGCCGCGCCACACCCACCCCCTCGCCGGGAGACGCACGCATGCACGCGCAGGAGTTGCAACCCGCCATCGAGGCGCTGTGGGACCGCCGCGACACGCTCAATCCCGCCAACGCCGGCCAGGCGCGCGCCGAGATCGAGACGGTGCTGGCGGCGCTCGACGACGGCGCGGTGCGCGTGGCGGAGCCCGGCCCGTCCGGCTGGACGGTGAACGAGTGGCTGAAGAAGGCGGTCCTGCTGTCCTTCCGCATCACCGACAGCGGGCGCATGGACGGCCCCGGCGGCGCGCCTGTGTACGACAAGGTGCCGATGAAGTTCGCCGGCTGGGGCGACAACCGCTTTCGCGAGGCCGGCTTCCGCGCCGTCCCCGGCGCCGTGGTGCGCCGCTCGGCCTACATCGCGCCGGGCGTCGTGCTGATGCCGTGCTTCGTCAACGTCGGCGCCCATGTCGGCCGCGGCACCATGATCGACACCTGGGCCACCGTCGGGTCGTGCGCGCAGATCGGTGCGAACTGCCACATCAGCGGCGGCGCCGGCATCGGCGGCGTGCTCGAACCTCTCCAGGCCGCCCCCGTCATCATCGAGGACGACTGCTTCATCGGCGCGCGCTCCGAAGTCGCCGAAGGCGTCATCGTCGAGCGCGGCAGCGTGCTGTCGATGGGCGTCTTCCTCGGCGCGTCCACGAAAATCGTCGACCGCGCCACCGGCGAGGTGTTCATGGGCCGCGTGCCGGCCTACTCCGTCGTCGTCCCCGGCGCGCTGCCCGGCAAGCCGTTGCCGGACGGCTCGCCCGGCCCGTCGCTCGCCTGCGCGGTGATCGTCAAGCGCGTCGACGAACGCACGCGCGCGAAGACCTCCGTCAACGAACTGCTGCGCGATTGAACCTGCTCGATCCCCTCGACGTCGCCCAGGCGCTGATCCGCGCGCCGTCGGTGACACCTGTGGACGCCGGCGCGCAGGACGTGCTCGCGCAGGCGCTGACCGCGATGGGCTTCACCGTCCACCGCCTACGCTTCGGCGAGGTGGACAACTTTTTCGCCCGCGTCGGCGATGCCGGCCCGCATCTCTGCTTCGCCGGCCACACCGACGTCGTCCCTCCCGGCGAGGGCTGGCGCCATCCGCCCTTCGCCGCCGAGGTCGAGGGCGGCGTCCTCTACGGCCGAGGTGCGACCGACATGAAGGGCGGTGTGGCCGCCTTCACCTCCGCCGTCGCCCAGCACCTCACATCGGGCCCCCCGCGCGGCTCGATCAGCCTGCTGATTACCGGCGACGAAGAGGGCGATGCTGTCGACGGCACCACTAGGGTGCTCGACTGGATGGCGGCGCACGGCCAGCGCCCCGACTTCTGCATCGTCGGCGAGCCGACCTGCCGCGTGCGCCTCGGCGACACGGTGAAGATCGGCCGGCGCGGCAGCATGGACGTCCGCATCACCGTGCGCGGCATCCAGGGCCACTCGGCCTATCCGCAGAAGGCCGACAACCCGGTGCATCGCCTCGTGCGCGCGCTCGCCGAGCTGATCGCCGAACCGCTGGACGCCGGCAGCGCGTGGTTCGAGCCGACCTCGCTGCAGCTGACGAGCGTGGACGTCGGCAACAAGGCCAGCAACGTGATCCCCGGCGCGGCGCACGCAAGGCTGAACATCCGCTTCAACGACCATCACAGCAGCGCGTCGCTGACCGAGCACCTGCGCCGCGTGCTGGCCGCGCACGCGCCCGACCACGACCTCGATGTGAACGTCAGCGGCGAGTGGTTCCTGACCAAGCCCGGCCCGGGCGTCGACACGCTCGCCGCCGCGATCGAGCAGGCCACTGGTGTGCGTCCCTCGCTGGAAACCGGCGGCGGCACGTCGGACGCGCGCTTCATCGCGCGCCTGTGCCCGGTCGCCGAGTTCGGCGGCGTCGGCCTGACGATGCACAAGGTCGACGAGTGCGTGCCGGTGGACGAATTGCGCGCGCTCGCCGCCGCCTACCGCGCCATCATCGCCGCCTTCCTGCCGTGAGCGGGCCGCCGCGAGGCGCGGGGCAGGTGCCGCCCGCCGTCCGGATCCTGCGCGCCATGGCGCTGTGCGCGCGCGGCCGCGCCGAGGGCATCGCCATGTTCGGCGACACGCCCGCCGCCTTCCTCGCCAGCCTCGCGCCGCTGATCGCGTTTCCGCTGGTCGCCACGCTGACCTCGATCACCGCGCATGGCGGCGGCGCGCAGTCGCTGTCGGATCTGGTGGTGTTCCTGCAGGCGTTCGACGCGCTGCTGGCGTTGCCGGTGGTGTCGCACGCGCTGGCGCGCTGGTGGGGGCGCGAGGAGGCGTGGCTGCGCTACGCCACCGCCGCGAACTGGTGCCACTGGCTGCTCGAAGTGGCGTTCATGGTGGCGATCTTCGCCGCCGCCGTGCTCGCGGCCTTCGGCCTGCCGGGCAACCTCCTGCTCGGGCCATTCCTGCTGGCCGCGGCGGCGTACAGCCTGTGGCTGCAGTTCTTCCTCGCCCGCCGCGGACTGGGGCTGCGCCGCGGCCGCGCGTGGCTGTTGGTGATCGTCGGCAACGTCATCGCGGCGATGCTGATCGCGGGACCGGCGCTGCTGCGCGGCCAGGACGCGATGGTGTGAGCCCTCGCACATGAGCACTGGAAGCGCGGTCACGAACGGCCTGCAGGGTGCGTTGCTGCTGGCGCGCGGCCGGGCCGAGGGGCTGCGCTTCATCGCACCCGACCGCGCCTTCGCGGCCCGGAGCTTCTGGGCGATCGCGTTGTGCATCCCTGGCGACCTGTTCCTGATGCTCACCGACTGGGCGAAGGCCGGCATCCCGCCGTCGATCGAGCTGCCGCCCGACACCGGCCATGTCGTCGGCCTGCGTCTGACGACGTTCCTGGTCGGCTGGCTGGCGTTCGCCGTGCTGTCGCACGGTCTGGTGGCGGCGCTGGAGCGGGGCGAACTGTGGGCGCGCTACATCGCCGCCTGGAACTGGTGCAACGTCGTGCAGCAGTTGCTGCTGGTCGCGGTCGGCGCGATCGCGCTGGTCGGTGTGCCCGATGTGGTGACGGAGACGCTGGATCTGGCGGTGTTCGGCTGGTCGCTCTGGCTGGAGTGGTTCACCGCGCGCCACGCGCTGCGGCTGGGCGGGCTGGCGGCGGCGAGCGTGGTTGGGCTGGACGTGCTGATCGGCTGGTTCCTTGCCACGGTTACCGTCGTGGGCGGCAGCTAGTAGCGTGTCGTGCCGCAACTACGGCAGTGACGGCTGTGCGGTCGCGTACTGGCTCGGCCAGAGCGTATGCAGCACACCGTCCTTCCAGCCGACCAGCAGTGGCACGATGTCCTTGTTCTGGCCGTTTTCGGCGAACTGGATGCGCCCGCCCGGAAGGATGGCCGGCATGTCGATCGCCGCGATCGCATCGCGGATCTTCTTTGGATCGTCGCTCGCGGCGTTCTCCAGCGCCTGCCCGATCAGCAGCCCGATCGCGTAGCCCTCGCCGGCCTCCTGCGGCACCAGCGGCTCCGACGGATACGCCTTCTTGTATGCCGCATCGAACTCCGCGACGCCCTTGATCGGCAGGTCGCTGTTCCACGCGACCGTGCCCATCAGGTTGTCCGCCTGCTTTCCCAGCGCTTCGGGGATCGCCTTGACCGTGACACCGGACCCGCTGCCTATTAGCGGCGCCATGATGCCGAGGTTGCGCAGCGCGCGCGCCGTCAGGATCGTGTCGTCCGTAAACAGGTTGAGGATGATGACCTGCGGGTTGCTCTGCCGCAGCGGCGCGATCACCGGCGTCGGGTCGGTGATCGGCGAGGGCAGTGCCGCCGACGCCACCACGTCGATGCCGCGCTTCTTGGCCAAGTCGAGATACGCCGAGCCGATCGCCTGGCTGTTGGCATCCGACCCGTAGAACACGGCCAGCCGCTTGACCGGCTCGTGCTTCAGCGTCTGGTACAGCTCGGCGATGTCGTCCAGCCCGGCGGCCGACAGGACGCTCGACTGCGGCGGGATCTTGAACGTGTATTTGTAGCCCTTCGACACGATGGAGTCGGCGTACGACGTGGTGATGATCGGCACCTCGGCGCGCTCCGCCTCCAGCTGTGCGGCGAGCGTCATGGTGCTGACATGCGCGCCGACGAGCACGCTGGCATGATCCTCGGTGATCAGCCGGCGAGTCACGCTGGCCGCCTGGGCCGGCTTGTCGCTCGACGTGTCGGCCGGACTCAGTTTCAGCTTCCGGCCCTGCAACGCCTTGATGCCGCCGCCGGCGTTGATCTCGTCGACCGCGATGCGCAGCCCGTTGACCACCTGGCGGCCGCCTTCGCCGTAGCCCCCGCTGAGCGCGTTGGGCGCACCGACGACAATGTCGGCGCCTTGCGCGCGTGCGGAGACGGACCGCAGCGCGAGTGCTGCCGCGCCGAGTGCCAGTGCCGAGCGTCGATTCAAGATCATGTCGTTTCCTTCCGTGATGCAGGCCGGAGCGCGGTCACAGTCCGAGATAGGCGCGGCGTACGAAGCCGGAATCCGTCAGCGCTTCGCGGTCGCCGCTGAGCACGACCTCGCCGGTCGTCAGCACCAAGCCGCGCGTGGCCAGGTCGAGACAGATCGCGTTCTGCTCGACCAGCAGGATCGCCATGCCGCTGCGGCTGATCAGGGCCAGCCGGTCGAACACGAGCTCGGTCATCACCGGCGACAGGCCCAGCGAGGGCTCGTCGAGCATCAGCAGCTTCGGCGCGATCATCAGCGCGCGCCCGATCGCCAGCATCTGCTGCTCGCCGCCGCTCATCGTCGCGGCGTTCTGGCCGCGGCGTTCGGCCAGCCGCGGAAACAGCTCGTAGACGTGGCCGATCGCCTGCGACAGCGGCATCGAATTGCGGCTCGGGATGTAGCTGACGGTCAGGTTCTCCTGCACCGTCAGGTTCGGGAACACGCGCCGCCCCTCCGGCACATGCGCGATCCCGTGCGCTGCGATCTCGTGCGGGCGCAGCCCGAGCAGCGACTGTCCGCCGCTCGAGACCTCGCCTGCCCGCGGCGCGACCAGACCGGAGATGCACCGCAGAATGCTCGTCTTGCCCGCACCATTGGCGCCGAGCAGCACGAACACCTCGCCCTCCTGCACGGACAACGACACGCCGTGCACGGCGAGGAAGTCGCCGTAGGCAATGCGCAGATTGGTGATCGTGAGCAGCGTCATGCGAGACCGTGCGGCCGGCTGCCGAGATAGGCTTCGATGACCACCGGATCGCGCGCCACCTCGGCCGGCGGCCCGTCGGCGATCAGCGTGCCGGTCTTGAGCACGATCAGCCTTGCGGCCATGGCGACGACCACCGGCATGACGTGCTCGACGACGATGATCGTCAGGCCGCGGCCGCGGTTGATGCCGAGGATCTCCTCGACCAGTTCGTCGGCCTCGTCGCGCGTCAGTCCCGACAGGCTCTCGTCGAGCATCAGCAGCGTGCAGCCGCCGGCGATGGCGCGGCCGATCTCCACCTTCTTGCGGTCGGCCAGCGTGATCTCGGGCGGCCGACGCCGCGCCTGCGCGGTGAGTCGCATCCGCGTCAGCACCGACTGTACCTCGTCCTGCCACCGCCCCGGTTCCGGCAGGCACTGCATGGCGGCCACCGCGATGTTCTGCTCGACGGTCAGGCTGTTGAACAGCCGCACCTTCTGGAACGTACGCGCCATCCCGGCCCGCCTGCGCGCAAACGCAGGCAGCTTCGTGATGTCCTTGCCGAAGAAACGGATGCTCCCGCTGCTCGGCGCGATGTTGCCGCTGATCACCTCAAACATGGTGGACTTGCCGGCGCCGTTCGGCCCGACCAGCCCGACGACCTCGCCCTGCGTGACGGCGAACGAGACGTCGCTCAACGCCTGCAGCCCGCCGAACCGCCGGCCGACGCCGCTGAGCTCGAGCACCGGTGACGCCGCCGCCGTCATCGTGCGCCCCCGGCGCGCCGCGACGTCCAGCGGTGCCATTCGCCGATGATGCCGAGCGGCGCGCGCATCACGACCAGCAGCAGCACCAGTCCATAGATCAGCACGTCCACGCCCTGCAGGTTCAGCTTGCCCGAGGCGATGTTGGCCGCTTCGCTGACCAGGATCATCAGCGCGCCGCCGATCACCGGGCCGCCCGCGGTTCCCAATCCGCCGATCAGCGCCGGCAACTGGATCTGGATCGCCTGGAACAGACCGAACGCGGTCGAGGGATCGATGTTGAGATAGAACTGCATATACAGCGTGCCGACGAGCGCGGTCATCGCGGCGCTCAGCATCAGCCCGAGCAGTTTCGTCCGGAACGTGTTCACGCCGCTCGCCGCGGCGGCGCCTTCGTCGTCGCGGACCGCCTGCAACTCCAGACCGAAGCGGCTGCGCAGGATCGCGCGGGTGGCCAGGTAGTAGATCACGACCACGGCGAGCGAGAGGAACAGGAACGCCGTCGGCCCGCGCCATTGCATCGCCCACGGCGCGTCGCCCCGGAAGGTCACCGACAACCCGGTGTCACCGCCCGTGAGGTCGACGAAATAGCGCGCCAGCTTCTCGAACGCGAGCGACATGACCACGGTCGCCAGCGCGAAGTAGATGCCGCGCAGATGACCGGTCACGAGCCCGACGAGGAGCCCGGCCGCCGCCGCGATGGCCATGGCGGGAAACAGGCCGAGCCAGGGCGTGAGGCCGAAGCTGTTGAACAGCAGCCCGGTCGCGTAGGCGCCGAGGCCGAAGAACAGCCCGTGCCCGAGCGAGAGCATGCCGCCGATCCCGGCGATCACGTTCCACGCCTGCCCAAGCGCGATGAACAGCAGCGTGCGCACCGCCAGTGCGACGATGTAGTTGTTGGCGAACGGCCAGAGCGGCAGCGTGGCAACGGCGGCGACGAGTGCCACCAACAGCACGGCCGGCAAGGAAACCGCGGTCCGTGTCCGGCGCGGGGATGCTCGTGCGACGCTCGCAGCCGGGGTGCTCGTGTCCTGCATCGGTCAGTGCGCCGACTGCCGGCCGAACAGGCCCTGCGGCAGGAACGCCATGATGACGAGCAGCAGGACATAGAGCGGCACGTCCTGCAGTGCGGCGTTCCAGAACAGCGACGTCACCTGTTCGACGATGCCGCACAGGATGCCGCCGATGAAGGCGCCGCCGATGCTGCCGAGCCCGCCCAGCACCGTGGCGATCAGCGCGATCGGCATCAGCGTGGCACCCACCACCGGACTGACGGGATAGTACATCACCAGCACCGCGCCCGCGAGGCCCGCCAGACCGGCCGAGAGCGCGAAGGCGACGATGTTGACGCGCTGCGCGTTCATGCCGACCAGCTCCGCGATCTCCGGATCGTCGGCGACCGCGCGGATCATCTGCCCCCAGCGCCACCGGCCGAGCAGCAACTCGATGCCCACGACACAGACCAGCGCTACGGCGAACGCCGCGAGCTCGGCGTAGGGGAGGAAGATCGGCCCGATCAGCAGGAAGCGCGACCCCCAGCCGGACTGCACCGCGTGTGCGTCCGGCCCGACCAGAATCTGCGCGAGCGTCTGCAGCACCAGCGCCAGGGCGATCGCCACCAGAAGCTGCTGCAACGTCGCGCGGCCGACGAAGCGCCGGTAGATCAGCCGGTACAATCCCGCCCCCAGCGCGCCGACCAGCACCAGGGCCACCGGGACCGCGAGCAGCGGGTCGATCCCGGCCAGCGAGAAGGCGAAGAAGCCGACATACATGCCGATCATCACCAGCTCGCCATGCGCGAAGTTGACGATGCGCATGACCCCGAAAGCGAGGCTGAATCCCATCGCGAACAGGCCGTAGACGCCGCCCACGAGAACCCCGCTCAGCAACGCCTGGACGAGTTCCATGCTGCGTTCCCGGCGATGATGATCAGGCGATCTCGTACCAGAAGTCGAGCACGTCGCCGGTCCGCTTCTCGGCGAACCTGGTGACCACGCGGGTGCCGATCTTCAGCTTCTCGGCGGCCTTCGCCGGGTCCTTCAGATCGACCCCCTTGAAGAAGCCGCCGAGCGCGGTGTCGGCGCCGTCGAGCAGCACGTAGCCGAACGCGTAAGGCGGCTCGGGCAGGTTCTGGAACTGCTCGTAGACGATGGAAAACGTCTCGATGCGTCCGCCCGGGCCGACCTCGACCCACTCGGTCGTCGGCTGCAGGGTCTGGTCGGAGAACGAGCGCGGCGGCACCAGCACGCGGCCGGTCTTGGCGCAGCGTCGGCCGAAGATCTTCGCGTTGTCGCGGATCTGCACGTAGAACCAGCTCGCCGTCTCACCCAGCGCATGGGTGTATGTGATGTTCCAGGTTTCCTGCCGCTTCATCAGTTCCATCGTCCGTCTCCCTTACGCCTCGATGACTATTGCGCCGAAGAATTGGTGATCGCCGCCATTGCCGCTGGCGATCCCGACGCGAGCGCCCTTGGCCTGGTGCTCGCCGGCTCGTCCCCACACCTGCAGCGCCACCTCGGCCGCGCGGATCATCGCGGTCACGGCGATCGCGTTCGTGCAGAGTGTGCCGCCTGACGGATTGACGGGAATCCTGCCGCCCAGTTCGAACTGACCTTCCCGCAGCAGCTTCACCGACTCGCCGCGCTTGCAGAACTCGGCCGCGTCGATCGCGTGGAATTCCGTGTTGCTGAACGGCGAATACAGCTCGGCGACATGCACCTGCTTGGCCGGATCGGTGATGCCCGCCATCTTGTACGCGCGTTGGCACGCGCGGCCGAGCGCGAACGCGTCGGCGTGGTCGGCCTCCGGCTCCTTGCCCATGCGGTCGCCCAGCCAGTACGACTCCGAGCAATGCGCGAGCCCGGTGATCCAGACCGCCTCCAGCTTGCGCTCCTTGATGTACTTCTCGGACGCCAGCACCATCGCGCCTCCGCCGCTCGACTGCGGGCAGCAATCCAGCAGCTTCACCGGCCACGCGATGTAGCGGGACGCCATCACGTCCTCGACGGTGACGATCTTGCGCAGATGCGCGTTGGGATTGCGCGCCGCCTGGCGACGGTTCTTCACCGTCACCAGCGCCATATCCTCCTCGGTCATGCCGTAGTGCTGCATGTAGCGCACCGCCGACATGCCGAGCATGTTGATGGTGCCGAGCGGCAACTGCCGCTCGTATGTCGGGTCCCAGATCTTGTTCAGCACCGTCTGGGAATCGCCGCACTCGCCGACCTTGTCCGCGCCTGCCGTCAGCACGACGTCGCAGGCGCCGGACGCAACGTGGTAGTACGCCGCGGCCACGCTCGATATCCCGGTCGCACCGCCGGTGTTGATCCGCAGGAACCGCTTGTTGCGCGCGCCCACCGCATCCACGCCCGACCGTTCGGCATTGCCGATGCCGACCATCGCGTCCGGCGACAGCGAGTAGACGACGGCCTGCATGTCGTCGAGGTCCAGCTTGGCGTCGTTGAGCGCCAGCACGACGGCCTCGCGGACGAGGTCCGGGTAGCTGGCATCGTCGCGGCGCGCGGTGAACTTCGACTGCCCGATGCCGATTATGCCGACCCGCTCGGTGCTCATGCCCGTGCTCCCTGCTCGCGGCCGAACACGACGGCGGCCTGATACTGCATCGCGAACCCGCTGCCGGCATGCGCCAGCCCGGTCTTCGCGCCTTTGTGCTGGTGCGCGCCGGCATGGCCGCGCACCTGGTTGGCGATCTCGGCCAGGCGGATCAGGCCGGTGCAGAACACCGGATTGAACGTCTGCACGCCGCCCGACAGGTTGACCGGCAAGCGTCCGTCGCGCGCGAACGTGCCGTCGCCGACGCGCGCCGCCCAGTCCTTGCGCCCGCACAGACCCAGCGCCTCGTAGGCGAGCAGCTCGCTGTAGCCGGTCGCGTCGGTGATCTCGGCGACGTCGAACTGTGCCACGGGATCGGTGATGCCCGCCTCGCCGTAAGCCTGCTGCGCGGCCGCCTCCAACGCTGGCGCGGTGCCGAGATCGCGGTCGCCGAGGAAGCTCGCCTCGGTCGCCCATCCCATGCCGCGCAGCCACGCCACGTCGCGATGTCCGCGCTCGGCGATGAAATCCGGCGACGCAAGGATCATCGCCACACAGCCGGTGACCGGCAGCGTCGTCGCTCCGGCCTCCAGCGGCCAGCGTGCCGGTCCCGGCTGCGGACGCAGCGGCGGATCAGGATAGGCGAATGTGCCGTGACGGCGGTTCTTCGCGGCGACTCTCGCGGCCACATCGCGCACGCCAGGCACCGTGTGCTGCAGAGCCGCCGCCTGCAGCGCGTGCGCCGACAGCTCATCGAGCGGCAGCCGGCGATGGAAATACGGGTCGGCGCCAAGCCGCTCCGCCTCCGGGATCGACGAGGCCTCGGTCGGGCTCCATGCGACCACGAGTTGGGTGCGGAACTGGGCGGTGGCGACGCGCAGCGCGCCGAGGATGAACGCGTGCTCGGACCCCGACGGCGTGGAGAGGATGTCGCGATCGACACCGCCGACGGGGCCGGACGACATCATCACCGAGATCGCCCGGCCGTCGAGCTGGTCGTTGCAGGCGACAACGATGCCGTCGATGTCCTCGATGGTGATCCCGGCATCCGCCAGCGCCTGCTGGGTGGTGTCGTACTGCACCTCCTCCAGCGACCGGTCCTGCCCCGTGATGGCGGGCCGGATCGCGCAGCCGATCACGCCCGGTTGGACTTTGTATGGCATCGCCTACTCCCTCGTCGTCTCGATCATCGGAAATCCGCCCGCACGGCCGGCGACTCGCCATCGACGAGCGCCGGAAACAGCGCCTGCAGCCCGCCATGCGGCCCGGGCCGCACCACGCCGCGCGCCCGGTGATGCGGCGTCTGCACCGCCTCGCCCAGGTCGAGCACCGGCGTGAGGCAGCAATCCGCTTCGGCAAACCGGCGTTCGCACTCGCCGACCGTCAGCGTCGCGAAGAACGTCGTCAGCTCGGCGATCAGCGCGTGCTGCGGAATCGGCTCGGCCTGGCGGTTGATCCAGTCGGGACGGCGAGCGGCTTCGCAGAAGCTGCGCCAGAACTTCTCCTCGACGGCGCCGAGCGCGACATGCCGGCCATCGGCGGTGCCGTACACCCGGTAGTAGGCGGCGCCGCCGTTCAGATACGTGCCCTCCGGCTGCGGCACGCGGCCGGTCGCGCCGAGTGCGGCGATCTCGAACAGCTGCAACGGCATCGCCACGTCGCCGATCGCGAGATCGATGTGGCAGCCGAGCCCGTCCTGCCGCCGCCCATGCACCGCACCGAGGATGGCGATGGCGGCGAACAGCGAACTCGTCATGTCGGCGAAGGGTGGGTCGAAGGCGCGCGGCGGCACGCCGTTGCGATGCAACACACCGGCGAGCGCGAGATAGTTGTTGTCGTGCCCCGCCGCCTGCGCGAGCGGACCCGCCGCGCCGTAGCCGCTGATGGAGCAGAAGATCAGACCCGGGTTGCGGGCATGCAGCGTCTCGTAGCCGAGGCCGAGCCGTTCCATGACGCCCGGCCGGAAGCCTTCGATCAGCACATCCGCGGTGTCCAGCAGATCGAGGAACACCGCGCGGCCGTCCGGGCTCTTCAGGTCGATGTGGCGCACCGTCTTGCCGGCATTCAGTGCGGCATGGAACAGCGGCTTGCCCGCCGCATCGCGCGGTCCCAGCAGGCGCATTCCGTCGCCCTGCGGCGGCTCGACCTTCACCACGTCCGCGCCCATGTCGGACAGCAGCAGGCTGGCGAGCGGCCCCGGAAGGTAGGCAGACACGTCGACCACGCGCAGGCCGTCCAGGAAGCTGTTGAGCCGCGACACGACTACAGCACCGCGATCGGGGCGAGCGGGCTGCCGGTGCCGCCGACGAACGGCAGCGGCGCGGCGACGAACAGGAACGTGCCGCGGCCATGTCCCGCCAGCGGCTCAAGCACCAGCCCTTCCATCAACTAGGGGATTCGCACTTCTCATTGCAGCATCGTCCCGGATTGACCGAGTTGGCGACCACGATGGATTGCGTCGAACTGTTCCATGCCACGTCGCATGGTGATGGGACCAGGGGGTTTATAGTAGCAGTTCCATCCTCCCA
>DATEQV010000400.1:0-4455 GCA_035272265.1 Acidisphaera sp.
GCACGGGCCGTCGATGCAGGACCCGGTTTCGACGTCGAACAGCGCGCCGTGCTTGCCGCACATCAGCCGCGTGCCGCCGGGATCGAGGAACTGGCCGGCTTCGAAGTCCAGGTTGCTCGCCTGGTGGGGGCAGCGATTGACATAGCCGTGGACCCTCCGGTCCCAGCGGACGATGACCACGTGAAACGGCACACCGCCCGACCCCTCATCGGCCCCGGGATCGATGCGCAGCAGGCTGAAGCCGCGGGCGCGCCGGTTCGCGATGTCGGCCACGCGACAGACCGCATAGGCGTTGGGTGGTGTCTCCATCCGCCGACGTCCGCGCCCTTGCGGCTCAGAACTTCTTGATCGGGATGTTGTGCTTGCGGAGCGCGTAGCCGATCTGACGCGGCGTCAGGTTCAGCAGCCGCGCCGCCTTGGCCTGCACCCAGCCCGACTTCTCCATCGCCGCGACCAGCGCCTCGTATTCGGACGGGCCATCGCCACGCGCCGCCCTGCATGTCGCGGCCGATGCGCAGGTCGGCTTGTCCAGGCCCGGCGCATCCGCCGCGGCCGGCACCAGTGCGACCGGCGCTACCGTCTTGGGGGGTGGCGTATCTGCGCCCGAGACGCGCAACGCCGGCACGATCGGCAGGCTGACCGTTGGGATGGTCTTCCACAGCACCGACGACAGGCAGCCGTCGTTGCGGCAGGACAGGTCGCCGTCGGCCACGCAGTCGCCGTGTGCCAGGGTCGCGGTGCGCCGCACGCAGTTCTCCAGCTCGCGCACGTTGCCGGGGAAGTAGCAGGCCTCCAGCACGTCCACGGCGGATTTCGAGAAGCGCAGATGCGTCTTGTTGTCCTTGTTGAAGCGATCGAGGAATGCCTGCGCCAGCTGCGGAATGTCGCCCGGCCGGTCGCGCAGCGCCGGCAGGAACAGCGGCACCACCGCGATGCGGTAATACAGGTCGGCCCGGAACGTCCCCTTCGCCACCGCGTCCTCAAGGTTGCGGTTGGTGGCGGTGATCAGACGCACCTTCACGTGGATCGTGCGGGTGCCACCCACACGCTCGAACTCGCCGTCCTGCAGCACACGCAGCAGCTTGGCCTGGAAGGCGCCGGAGATCTCGCCGATCTCGTCGAGGAACAGCGTTCCGTTGTCGGCCAGCTCGAAGCGGCCCTTGCGCTGCGCCACCGCGCCGGTGAAGGCGCCCTTCTCGTGGCCGAACAACTCGCTTTCCAGCACGCTCTCCGGCAGTGCGGCGCAGTTGAGCTTGATGAACGGACCGCCCTTGCGCGGCGAGGCCTCGTGGATGGCTTCGGCGAACAGTTCCTTGCCGGTGCCCGATTCGCCGCGCAGCAGCACGGAGGCGTCGCTGCGGGCGACGCGACGCGCCTGCTCCAGCGCCGCCTTGATCGCCGCGCTGTCGCCGACGATCCGTGTCGCGCCCGTCCGTTCCGGCCGCGCCAGTTCCTCACGCTCCTTCTCCAACCGGCGCTGGTCGGCCAGCAGCCGCTCGCGGTCCCGCATCAGCAACCGGTGCAGGCGTACCGTCTGCCCGATCAGGTTCGCCGCCATTTTCAGGAAGCGAACATCGTCGTCGAGTCGGAGATCGCCCGGCTGCGCCCAGCAGCGATCGATCGTCATCGTGCCGATCACCTTGTCGCGGTCGCGGATCGGCACGCCGAAGAAGGCGAAGTTGCCGCCGCTCGGTCCCCACAGCCGCGTATCCCAAATGCCGAACGACGTGTCGGCGGCGACATCCTTCACCAGCACCGGCATGGCGGTCACCACCATCTGGCCCACCACGCGCTCCGGCAGGCCGGCGAAGTACTCGCGTGCGCCGGCATTATCCAGCGAGGCGGACACCACGGTCGCGGGATCGCCGTTCTCGTCGAACAGCGCGATCACGCCGTTGCCCATGTCGAGGAAACTGTGCAGCACGCTCAACGTGGAGATCAGCAACTGCGGCAGGTTTCCGGGCCCGCACAGGATCTTGGAGATCTCGTAGATGCCCATCAACGAGCGTTCAGAACGCAACGGTGAACGCTCGCTTGTCTCGATTGCGACGGGTCGGCGCAGGGGAATCATGCCTTGCCTGTCCTCTCTCGCACTACCTCTGTTCACGAAATCGCGGATACGTAGAAAGCAATTGCAGGGCCTCGCAATTGATTTTTCGCAATGCAGCACAGTCGTCGGGGTCGCAACACGACTTTTGTCGTACAACCGACAAACAATAACGACTCGCGCGTACGAATGCGTACTAAGCGCCGATTGAGAGCGCTATTCCAATCGATTGGTAACTGGACACCGCTGGCCTGCACTTTGCAGAACCGGTCACACTTACAAGGGACGCGCCGATGAGCACGCGGACGCTGCGATACAGACTGTCCGAGCCGGTCGTCGTGCTCGGCACTGACGACGTCGCCTCCGCGATCGGCCACGCGCTGCACGGCGCCGGCGTCGCAGTCGTCCTCACCCGTGACACAAGATTTCCTGTTTTGCGCCGCGAAATGTCGTTCGACGATGCGCTCGAGCGTGGCAGCGTCACGCTGGACGGCGTCGCCGGTCGCGCGACCGAAGGACTGCTGGAGCTATTGCACGCGCTGCATGCCGATGATGAGTCCGTCCCCGTCACGGCCCTGGCGCCGGACGATCTGCTCTGCCTCGGCGCGATCGCCGGAATCGTCGATGCGCGGATGCGGCGGCACTCGCCGAAGGTCGATCTGCGCCCGTTCGTCCCGCTCGCCGTCGGCCTCGGTCCCGGCTTCGAGGCCGGACGCAACGTGCATGTCGCGATCGAGACAGCGCCGGAAGCCACCGGACGCATCCTGTACGACCGCGCGACGATCCCGGCGCACGGCCGATCCGCGCTGCTCGGCGGCATCGGTCGTCAGCGTTTCGAACGCGCCCCGATCGACGGCACCTGGACGACGTCTCGTAGCATCGGCGACGCGGTGCGCGACGGCGATCTGATCGGACATTGCGGCGGCGTACCGGTCGTTGCCCCGCTGGATGGCGTGCTGCGCGGCCTCGTGCGCGACCGCACGCAGGTCGGACAGGGTATGCGGCTGCTGGAAGTGGATCCGCGTGGCCCGGACGGGCAGTGGCGCGGCATCCCGCCGCGCGCCGCGCAGATCGCCGCCGCCGTGCGCACCGTGGTCGAGACCGAGGTCGCCGCGCCCGCGCAAGTCGGATGGCGACGCTGATCCCTGAGCGACCACTTCCCGACGGGCAACAGGATGACGCGGAGTATGGGCCGCGCGCGACGGCGGGCGCGTCCCTGGTCGCCGGCGCCACGCGTGATCATTCGCCTGGATTTCGTCTGCGGCAGCCGCGTCAGGCACGGCAAGTTCGAACTGCCGGAACATATCGCCGACGCCGGCTCGATCGCGCCGGCCGCGCACGCGCTGCGCATGTCGTATCCGCGCGCGCTCGCCCTCATGGCGCAGATCGACGCCTCGCTCGGCCAACCGGCGGCGATCCGCTCCGCCGGCGGCGCGCGCGGCGGCGCCGCCCTCACCGACGCCGGCCGTGACATCGTGCAGCGCTAGCGTGCCATCGAGGCGGCGGCGTAACGCTACGTCAAGACGTTGTGATCCTGCAGCGAGTGCGTCGGCGCTGAGGCGTCGCAGGCAAGACGTGCCCAGGCCAGCAGCGCGTCGGCGCGCGGGGGCAGCAGCGTGCCCGGCGCGCCCAGGAACGCCTGCCAGTGGTCGAGCGCGGTGCGGCGCACGCCGATGATGGTCGGTATCCCGGCCAGCAGCGCCTCGGCGATGTCGCCGCGCAGGCCGCCGCCGGCCGCCTCTTCCTTGCCGAAGCGGGCCACCACCAGCAGATCCGGCTGCGACGCTACCGCCGCGCCCAATGCCGTCGCCGCACGCGCCAGCGCATCGGCATCCAGCGTGCAACCGAGCACGCCAGGGCCGCGCGGATCGGTCAGGCGTATGATCTCGCGGCCGGGCAGCACGGTGACGAACATCTCGCGCTTGCGCGGCGCGATCATCGCACCGAAATGCTGCAACAGGCCGCCGACGCGCAGGCCATCGGCCTCCAGCGTCGCCGCGCAGGCGGCCATCGCCGCATCCGCATCGTCGTCCGGATCGTGCACCACCGCAGCGGCCAGCATCGGCACAAATGGGCTGAAGCCGATCATTGCAGCCGCCCGCCATCGGCGCCCAGCAACGCCACCAGCTCCAGCCGCGTCACCGGCCGCTTGATCTGGTCGGCGTAGTCGCGCAGGCGGACGATCAGCATCGGCAGCATCTCCTCGTCGGCCGCCATCCCCTCGGCTCGCAGCGCGTCGCGCACGGCAGCGCTGCCGGAGTGCTTGCCGAGCACGATGCGGCGCTCGCGGCCGAACAGCGTCGGCTCCAGCGCCTCGTAGGTGCCGGGGTCGCGCAGCAGGCCGCTGACATGGATGCCTGATTCGTGCGTGAAGACGTGCTCGCCGACGATCGGCGCGTCAACCAGGA
>DATEQV010000401.1:0-5720 GCA_035272265.1 Acidisphaera sp.
TTCACCGGCGGTCGGCCGAGATCATCGTCACGCTCACGCCGGACGACGTCTGACCGCCCGGGGTGCTCCGGAGCACTCCCAAAGGCCGACCCAGCGGCCGGCCCAAATTGCGGCACGTCGGTCGACAGGGCCAACGTGCACAGGAAGGCCGCTGCGGATGTCTAGTTCGGGTCGCCGGCTGGCGTTGGCAATCCCCATGAACGAACGTCCGTTTGTTGCCGGTGTGCACTCCGAAGCGGCTGGTCCGGTTTCGGCCAGTGTGCGCCCATGTCGGCCCCAGGCTCTCTGATCCCAACTTCCCGATCCCAGACGCTGCTTTTGCCGGAGGCGGTCGACGAAAGTCGGGCCGGACAACCCGGTGCGATTTATCGACGCCTTTGTCGATGGGCTGGACCTTGCGGCGGCGAGATTTGCGCGTTTGGACGCCCTACAATCCCCATGTTCGCCGACATCACCCGATCGAACAGACGGACGACATCGTCCTCCCGCGTCGTGTCCGTCGCCACCGGTTCGGTGCTGCCGCCAGTTGCGCGGATCGTCCGGACGACCTGCTCGAGCTTCTCCGGCGTCCGGCCGGCGACCAGCACGTGCCGCCCCTCGGCCGCGAAGCGCCGGCACAGCGCTGCGCCAAGCCCGCGCTCGGCGCCCACGCTCACGACGACGGCGGTGGGCACGCGGGACGCCGCCCGGACACCTGCGGTTTCCGTCATGCTCATTCTCCTTCGGCAATCTCGCGCGATGCTCTCGACGCGGACGTCATGTCCGGCGAGGCACGACCAGGTTCGCGACCTGGACCTGCACAGCCTCCCCGTTCTGGTTGAACGTGGTCGTGCGCACCTTGATCAGCCCCTGTTCGGGCCGCGACTTCGATGGGCGCACCTCGAGGATCTCGCTCTCGAGGCGCAACTCGTCGCCGGGCCGCACCGGGCGTGGCCAGCGGAACTCGTCGAACCCCGCACCCAGGATACCGCCGGCAGGCTTGAGGTCGCCGTCGACCAGCAGCCGCATCGTCACCGCAGCGGTGAGCCAGCCGCTCGCGGCCAGCCCGCCGAAGATCGAGCGGAGCGCCGCGTCCTCGTCGAGGTGGTAGGGCTGCGGGTCGAACTCGGCGGCGAACGCGATGGCCCGATCCTTGTCGATGCGCAGCCGCCCTGAGCCGAAGGTCTGGCCCACCGCGAAGTCTTCGAGATAGCGCTCGGTCACCTCGGCTTGCTCCCCCGGATTGTTCAGTGTGCGCTCGCTGCCGGCGATGCCGGCGCGCCCACTTTGCGCATCAGCGGCACCAGGAGGGTCGCGACGATGAAGGCCAGCATGATGGCGCGGAAGGCGTCCGCGTAGGCGAGCGTCGACGCCTCGCGATACGCGAGCTGCCAGAGCTGCTTGAGGGCGGCGTCGTGTCCGGCGCCGTGGCTGCCAGGAAGCATCGCATACCGCTGCGTCATGGCCGCAAGCAGCCGGTCCATCGCACCGTTCGTGGGCGTCAGGTTCGATGCGATCGTCAGGAAGTGCGCGTTGGTGCGGTCGTTGAGGATGGCGGCACTGACCGCGATGCCGACGGCGCCGCCGAGGTTGCGCATCATGTTGAACAGACCGCTGGCATATTTCAGCCGCTCGGGCGGCAGGCTGCCGAGGCCGAGATTGACGCTCGGGGCGACCGCGAACACCTGCGGAAATCCGCGCAGGAGCTGCGGCACGAGCAGCTCCGCGGCACCCCAGTCGTGCGTGATGAAGCTGTAGCTCCACATCGCCAGGCCGAAGCAGCCGAGCCCGAACATCATCAGCCAGCGCGTGTCGAAGCGGCGCGCGAGCACGATATAGACGGGCGTGCCGAGCAGCGACGCGACGCCGGTCGAGAAGATCGCGATGCCGGTCTGCCACGCGCTGAAGCCGCGCACGTAGCCGAGGAACAGCGGCGTCAGGTAGATCGTGGTGAAGATGCCGATGCCGGTCACGAAGGACAGAAAACATCCGAGGGCAAAGTTGCGGCTGCCGAGCGCACGCAGGTCGACCACCGGATTGCGGTACGTCAGGCTGCGCAGCGCGAACAGCACGAGCGCGATGCCGGCCACCCACGCCGCGTCGCGGATTCCCGCGTCGCTGAACCAGTTCCAGCGCGTGCCTTCCTCCAGCACGTATTCGAGCGTGCCGAGGCCGATGGCCAGCAGCGCAATACCGGGATAGTCCGCATCGCGCAGCAGCGAAAGGTCGGGCTTGTCGATGCGCACCAGAACCGGCACCAGCAGCGTGATCGCAAGCCCCGGCAGCAAGTTGACATAGAACAGCCAATGCCAGTTCAGCGTATCGGTGATCCAGCCACCGACGACCGGCCCGAGTGTCGGCGCGATCGAGGCGATGGTGCCGACCACGGCGGCCGAATAGACGCGCCGGGTGCCCTGGAAATAGTGGAAGCTCGACGTGAACACGGTCGGGATCATCGACGCGCCGAGCAGGCCCTGCAGGGCACGGAAGACGATCATGCTCTGGATGTTCCAGGCAAGGCCGCACAGCATGCTCGACACGGTGAACCCGGCGGCCGCGATCGTGAACAGCCAGCGCGTCGAGAACACCCGCGTCAGCCAGCCGGACAGCGGGATCATGACGATCTCCGCGATCAGATAGGCGGTCTGCACCCAGCTGATCTCGTCCTGCGCCGCCGACAGCCCGCCGCCGATCTCCTGCAGCGACGCGGCGACGATCTGGATGTCGAGCAGGGCGATGAACATCCCCGCGCACATCACGACGAACGGCAGGATGCTCGGTGCTCCCGGCGTTGCGGCGCGCGTGGTCACGGTGCGCCCGGCCGGTCCGTGCGCGTGTCCACGCTCACCGTCGTCGACAGCCCAGGCCGCAGCGTGCCGAGCGTCGCGCCGTCGGGGTCGAGCGCGATCCGCACCGCGACCCGCTGGACGATCTTGGTGAAGTTGCCGGTCGCGTTCTCCGGCGGAATGACGCTGAAGATCGCGCCGGTGCCAGGCGACAGGCTGAGAAGGTGGCCGTGGAAGACCTGACCGGGCGTGACGTCGGCAACGACCGTCGCGGCCTGGCCGCGTGCCATCCGGGCGAGCTGGTCCTCCTTGAAGTTTGCATCGACCCAGAGCCCGTTGCTCGGGATGACGGAAATCAAATACGCGCCGGCGGCGACATAGGCGCCGACCTGTGCCGCGCGATTGCCGATAAAACCGTCGATCGGGGAGCGGATTTCGGTGTACCCGAGGTTGAGCCGTGCCGTCTCGAGATTGCTCTGAGCTTCGGCGACCGCGGCGCGCGCCTCGATGATCTGGGTCTGCAGTACGCCGAGTTGCTGCCGCGCCGCATCCACCCCGGCGCGCGACGAGACGACAGCCGAGCGGGCCGCCTGATTGGCGGCAAAGGTCTTCTGCGCGTCCTGCCGGGACCCTGCGACGGTCTGCGCGAGGGCTGCGTAGCGCTGCGCTTCCTGATCGGCGAACGCCGCCTGCGCGGTCTTGGCGGCCAGATCGGCCGCAGCCTGCTCAATCACCGACTGCTGCAGCTCGTATTTCGCCTGCAGGCTCGCGAGCGCCGCCGCACGCTGCGCGACGACGGCGCGGGCGCTGTCGAGGGCCGTCTGGAAATCGCGGGGATCGAGCTGCACCAGCAGTTGGCCCGCGTGCACGCGCTCGTTGTCCTCGACCAGGATGCGCTGCACGAAGCCCGCGACATGCGGCGCGATCGCGGTGACGTTGCCGCCGACATAGGCATCGTCGGTGGTCTCGATGAACCGTCCCGTGGTCCACCAGTCGTAGCCGTACCAGCCCGCGCCGGCCGCCAGCGCCAAGGCCGCGGCGGCAATCGCCAGCCGCCGGCGCTGTGCGCGCGCTTGCCTGGCAGGCAGCGTGACGGTGTCACGCTCCAGCACCGCGCTACCGGACATCGTTGCCTCCTGCCGCACCGACGGCCGCCCGGCCGACCGCGCCGTGGCGGCGCCGCGTGACCTCATCGGCGGCCGGACCCGCTGCTGTGCGGAACCGCGGCGCGACCAGCGGTTGCCCGCTGTGGCGGTCGGTCAGGATCGGTTCGGCGAGTGCGCCGGTCTCCGCGTCGACGATGACGACGCTCGCCCCTTCGGGCGCAAAATGCTTGTTGCCCCAAGCGAGCAGCGCCCACAGCACAGGGCGGAAATCGCGACCGCGCTCGGTCAGCACATACTCGTCGCGCGGCGGCCGCTCGCTGTAACGCCGCCGCTCCAAGAGGCCGGAGTCGACGAGCGCGTTGAGGCGCCGCGTCAGCATGTTGGGCGCGATGTCGAGGTTCTTCTGGAACTGCTCGAAGCGGGTCGAGCCCAGGAAGGCATCGCGGAGGATCAGGATGCTCCACCACTCGCCCACCCGCTCGAGGCTGCGGGCGATGGGGCACTGGAGATTGCCGAAGCTGGTGCGTCGCATGGTGGCCTCAGGGAGCAGTGACTAGCGTCATGCAAGTATCTACGCCAGTCACTATCATGGTGCAAGTGTTTTTTGGGTCAGGCGCCAGCGGCGGGTCGGATCACCGATTGGCCCGCTTGGACAGTAAGTTCATCTAATGCCGGCGATTTTCGCTCAATTTAGGCACAGTACAGGGCTGCAGTCGTTTAGTCTAACGCAAGTCAGAGCTGATTAGATTTGAGACACAAGCGGCCATATATCTGTCGCTTTACCAGCTTAAGTCGCCGACATGTCGGGCCGGACATTGGACTATCGTTCGGTCTTGGCCGCTTTGACTACGGCAGATCTGGCAGTCTACTGGCCGGCGACCGCCGAGGCATCAGTGCGGTCTGCCGGCGGCGAGAAGTCGTTCGGCACCACGATGGCGGTCGTGATGCGCGCCGCGCCGACCGACGTCCGGGAACAGGTCATTCCGAACTCTGGGCACTGGCTGATGGAGGAGCAGCCGGACGCCACGGTCGCTGCCGTGCGCGCTTTCCTCGACACGCAACGCTGACGTTCGGAGACCACCCCAGTTTCGGCGATCGCGATCCATCGAAAGTAGGGATCAGCAGCGATCGTCTTTGGGTCGACGGCGACGCTCGCGTCGTAGCACGGCTGCCGTTGGCAATCCCGATGAACGAACGTCTGCCTGTTGCCGTTGGGCACTCCAAAGCCGCTGTTCCGGTTTCCGCCAGCATAAGCCCGATCGTCAGGCGGCCGCAGCCAATAGCGATAGTCGCGGATGCCGCCTCGTCACCCGATGGACTTACAAGGGAGCCCGCGGCGACCAGCCATAAGCCTTGGCGCAGGCGCCGCCCGTCAGCATGGCCCGCTCAGTGTCGATCAGGCGGTCGGTGCTAAAAAAAGGCTCGACGGCCTGCTCGTAATTCACGACAGCAAACGCGCGCGTCCAGTCCGTTCCCCACAAGCAGCGATCGAAACCCCAGGCATCGAACACGCGGGCAAGCGGCTCCCAAATGTCCGGAAAGGGATACGGCTCCCGGGACAGCGTGCAGGCGCCGCTGACCTTAATCACCGCGTTCGGGCGCTTGGCGAGTTCCAGCACCTTCGGAAGGTCAGCCCAGGGCTGCAGCGGCGCGGGCGGCACCCGCGGCTGCAGGATGCCCAGATGGTCGATGATGAATCGCGTGTCGGGATGGCGATCAATCAGCGCGGTGCCCACGTCCAAATTATCCCAGCACAGGATGTTGACCGGCAAATCATACCGAACGGCCGCGCGCAGGATCCGATCGAGGCCCGGGTCATCCGCCGCGCGCCCTGCCTCTTTCGGCAGCA
>DATEQV010000402.1:0-6627 GCA_035272265.1 Acidisphaera sp.
GAGGGCGACGGCTGGTTCTTCAAGCTCGAGATCGCCGACTCCGAGGCGTTCGACGAGCTGATGGACGAGACCGAGTACACCGCTTTCCTGGAGACGCTGGAGTGACCGGCCTGGATGCCCTCTGCCCCGAACTCGCCGAGCTGGAGGCGGCGGACGGCTTCGTCGCCCGCCATATCGGCCCCAGGGATAGCGAGATCGGGGCGATGCTGCGCACGCTCGGCGTCGCGTCGCTCGACGATCTGACCGCCGGCGCGGTGCCGGCGGCGATCCGGAGCGAGGCGCCGCTCGCGCTGCCGCCGGCGGAGGACGAGATCGCCGTGCTCGCCGAGCTGCGGCAGCTCGCGCATGCGAATGTGCAGGTGAAGTCGCTGATCGGCCTTGGCTACTACGGCACGCTGATGCCGCCGGTGATCCAGCGCCGCGTGCTGGAGAATCCCGGGTTCTACACGGCGTACACGCCGTATCAGCCGGAGATCGCGCAGGGCCGGCTCGAGGCGCTGCTGACGTTCCAGACGATGGTCTGCGACCTCGCGGGAATGCCGATCGCCAACGCCTCGCTGCTCGACGAGGGCACGGCGGCGGCCGAGGCGGTGGCGATGGCGCATGCGTGTGCGAAGGCGAAGTCGGATGTGGCGGCGGTCGCCGCCGACCTGCATCCGCAGACCCGGGCCGTGCTGGCCACGCGTGCGGCGCCGCTCGGCTGGCGGCTGGTCGATGTCGCGCCCGGCGATGCGGGCGCCATCGGTGCCGCCGCGCCGTTCGCGGTGGTGCTGCAGTATCCCGGCACGACAGGCGCGGTGCGTGATCTGTCGGCCGAGATCGAGGCGGCGCATGCGGCGGGCGCGCTGGCGATCGTCGCCGCCGACCTGCTGTCGCTGGCGCTGCTGACGCCGCCCGGCGAGATGGGCGCGGACGTGGTCGTCGGGTCGTCGCAGCGCTTCGGGGTGCCGATGGGATTCGGCGGCCCGCACGCCGCGTTCTTCGCCACGCGCGACCAGTACAAGCGCCATATGCCCGGCCGTCTGGTGGGCGTGAGCGTGGACGCGGCCGGGCGGCCGGCGCTGCGGCTGGCGTTGCAGACGCGCGAGCAGCACATAAGGCGTGAGAAGGCGACATCGAACATCTGCACTTCGCAGGTCCTGCTCGCCGTCATGGCCGGGCTGTTCGCCGTCTGGCATGGGCCGGAGGGCCTGACGCGCATTGCCCGCCGGGTGCATTCGTTCGCTCGGCTGCTGGCCGGTGCGGCGGGCCGCGCCGGGATGACGCTGCGGCACGATGCGTATTTCGACACGATCGCGATCGAGGCGGGCGCGCGCGCCGACGCGCTGATGCAGGCGGCGCTCGATGCCGGCTACAACCTGCGCCGCATCGATGCGACCGGTGTGGGCATCGCGCTCGACGAAACCGTCGGGCGGGACGACGTGCTGGCGCTTGCCCGCGCGATCGGGGGCGAGCCGGCGTTGGGCGGCGATGCGATCGAAGGGGCGCTGGCGCGCCGCTCGCGGTTCCTGACCGCCGAGGTGTTCTCGGCACATCACTCCGAGCACGCGATGCTGCGCTATCTCAAGCGGCTGCAGGACCGCGACATCGCGCTCGACCGCAGCATGATCCCGCTCGGCTCGTGCACGATGAAGCTGAACGCCGCGGTCGAGATGATGGCGCTGAGCTGGCCCGGCTTCGCCGACATCCATCCCTTCGCACCGCCCGGACAGACGCAGGGCTATGCGACGATGATCGCGCGGCTGTCCGAGTGGCTGCGCGAGATCACCGGCTTCGCCGCGGTGTCGTTGCAGCCGAATGCGGGGTCGCAGGGCGAATATGCCGGGCTGCTCGCGATCCGCGCGTGGCACGCGGCGAGGCGGCAGGGCCACCGCGACGTGTGCCTGATCCCGAGCAGCGCGCATGGCACCAACCCCGCGTCTGCCGTGATGGCCGGGTTGCGCGTGGTCGTGGTCGGCTGCGACCGCGAGGGCAACATCGACCTCGCCGACCTGCGTGCGAAGGCGCAGGCGCATGCCGACCGGCTCGCGGCGCTGATGATCACCTATCCGAGCACGCACGGCGTGTTCGAGACCACCGCGAAGGAGATCTGCGACGTCATCCACGCGCATCGCGGCCAAGTCTATATGGACGGCGCCAACATGAACGCGCAGGTCGGGCTGACCAGCCCCGGCGCGATCGGCGCGGACGTGTGCCACCTGAACCTGCACAAGACGTTCTGCATCCCGCATGGCGGCGGTGGGCCCGGGGTGGGGCCGATCGGCGTCGCGGCGCATCTGGCGCCGCATCTGCCGAACCATCCGCTGCGCGCCGACGCTGGGCCTGAATCAGGCTACGGCCCGGTCGCGTCGGCGCCGTTCGGCAGTCCGCTGATCCTGCCGATCACCTACGCCTACATCCGCATGATGGGGGCGGCCGGCCTGAAGCGTGCGACGCAGGTGGCGATCCTGAATGCCAACTACATCGCGCGGCGGCTTTCGCGGGACTACCCGATCCTGTTCACCGGCGAGGGCGGCTGGGTCGCGCATGAGTGCATCGTCGACTGCCGCCACTTCGCGGCCGAGGCCGGCGTGCAGGTCGACGACATCGCCAAGCGCCTGCAGGATTTCGGCTTCCATGCGCCGACGATGAGCTGGCCGGTCCCGGGGACGCTGATGATCGAGCCGACCGAGAGCGAGGGACAGGACGAGCTCGACCGATTCTGCGATGCGATGATCGCGATTCGCGGCGAGATCGCCGACATCGCCGCCGGGCGCGCGGACCGTGCCGACAATCCGCTGAAGCACGCGCCGCACACCGCCGAGGAGCTGTCCGACTGGGCGCACGCCTATTCGCGCGAGCAGGCGTGCTTTCCGCTGCCCTGGGTGCGGGCCGGGAAGTACTGGCCGCCGGTCAAGCGCGTCGACAACGTCTATGGCGATCGCAACCTCGTGTGCACCTGCGCGCCGCTCGAGGCCTACGCCGAGGCGGCCGACTGAGTTGGCGCGACCCGTCCGACCGGCGGCGCTGCCGGACGACGCGCCGGAGATTCAGCTCAAGCGCGCGGTGCACCGCCGGCGCGTGTTGGATCCCGATGTCGTCGGCGGACTGGAGAAGCGCGGCCTGGAGGCGGTCCGTATCCTCCTGGTGCTCGGCGGCGCGCCGGGAGAGCCGGGGAACATCCCCGGGCTATATGATCTGAAAGGCAACTATATCAGGCGGTCCGATGCCGAGCTGTGGGTCGAACGCCAGACGCGGGCCGCGGAGCAGCGGCAGACATCGCGCTTCTACGCCCTGCTGTTCCTGGTGTCGGTCGCGGCGCTCGCGTCTGTCGTCGCCGCGCTGGAAGGCTGTGCCGTACACCGTTGAGCGCGGAAGCAGGGTCGGTAGCAACCGACACCGAGTTCCAAGCCCGCAATTGTGAGCGAACCGAGACACCGGGCCGGTTGCCGCCGCACGCCCGGGAGCGCTCTCATGCCGTCGAGGGAGGAGCGCATGACAGATCGCGTCATGGTCTTGCTGGGGACTCGCAAAGGCGTCTTTATCCTGGACGGCGATCCCGGACGTAGTGCGTGGCGCCTGCGCGGTCCGTTCTGCAACGCGTGGCCGATCAATCACGCGATCGGCGATCCGGCGACGGGCACGATCTACGCGGCCGGCGGCAATGCCTGGTTCGGACCGGCGGTGTGGCGATCGGACGACCTCGGCGAGACGTGGACCCACTCCAGCGAAGGTCTGGCCTATCCGGCCGGCGAGACGCCCGTGACGGCGGCATGGAGTCTGGCAATCCGCGACGGGACGCTGTTCGCGGGCGTGGAGCCGGCAGGCCTGTTCAGCAGCGATGATGGCGGCCGCAGCTGGGCGCATGTCGCCGGGCTGCGCCAGCATCCGTCGCGTCCGGAGTGGCAGCCCGGTGCCGGGGGCCTGATCCTGCACCACGTCGTTCCGCATCCTGGTGACGAGGACCAGATCTGGGTCGCGATCTCGGCGGCCGGCGTGTTCCACACGCAGGACGGTGGAGCGAGCTGGGCGCCGCGCAACAGCGGGACGCGGTGCGATTTCAACCCGCCGGAGAAGCGCTATCCCGAATTCGGCCAGTGCGTGCATGCGCTGGCGATGGCCGCCGGGACGCCGGAGCGCCTGTATCAGCAGAACCATTGCGGGATGTATCGCACCGACGACGGCGGCCGCGCGTGGCACAGCATCGAGACGGGGCTGCCGTCGAGTTTCGGTTTCCCGGCGGTGGCACACCCGAGCGATCCCGAGACGCTGTATCTGCTGCCGTTGAACGGTGACGTCTCCGGTCGCTACGTGCCCGAGGGCAAGGCCGCGGTGTGGCGCACGCGCGATGGCGGCACGCAATGGGAAGCGCTGCGGGCGGGCCTGCCGCAGCAGAACGCGTTCTTCGGCGTGCTGCGCCAGGCGATGGCGACCGACACGCTGACGCCGACGGGATTGTATTTCGGCACGAACACCGGGACGGTCTATGCCAGCGCCGACGAGGGCGACACCTGGACATGCGTGGCCGAGCACCTGCCGGCGATCTCGTCGGTGGAGACGATCCTGGTGTCTGCCTGAGTGATGGGGCCACCGCGGGTCGTCGTCACGTTGCCGGCGGCACTTGTCGCGCTGTTTCCAGGCTGCGCGGGCCGGCACGTGGTCGCCGCCGAGACGGTCGCCGGCGCGATCGCGGCGCTGGACCGCGCCTGGCCGGGCCTGCGGGACCGCGTGTGCGATTCATCGCCGGCGGTGCGGCGGCACATCCGCGTCTTCGTCGGCAGCGCGATCGCCGGGCTGGAGACGCCGCTGACGGACGGGGACGAGATCGTCGTCCTGACGGCCATCAGCGGCGGGTGAGGCCCGGTCGGCCTACTTCACCGTCACGAAGCGCAGCGGGAAGGTGTTGTCGGCCAGCTGGACGAGGTCGATGTTGTTGCGGGCGGCCCACACCACCGTCTGCTGGTGCAGGGGCATGAACGCGGCGTCGTCGTGCAGGATCTTCGACGCCGCACTGATCTCCTGCTGGCGCTTGGCGGGGTCGGTTTCGACCTGGATCTGGTCAAGCAGCGCGTCGAATTTCGGGTTGCTGTAGCCGCCGTCATTGAAGATGCCGCGCACGCCGTTACGGCCGCCGGCGAGGTTGTAGAACGTGTTCAGCGCGTCATAGGTGTTGGGCGTCCAGCCCAGCATGTAGAAGTCGGTGTCGTAGTTGGGGTTGCTGATCTGGCTGAAGTATTTCAGGCGGGTCTGCGCGTTCAGGCTCACCTTCATGCCGATCTTCGCGAGCATCGCGGTGACCGCCTGGCAGATCTGCTCGTCGTTGATGTAGCGGTCGTTCGGGCAGTCCAGCCGCACCGAGAAGCCGTTCGGATAGCCGGCCTCGGCCATCAGCTGCTTGGCGTGCTCGGGATTGTACGGCCACCGCACGTCGTCCGATGCGAGATAGCCGTGCACGCCCGGGCCGTACATCAGCCCGGTCGGATGGCTCTCGCCGCGCATGATCCGCTGCTTGATCGCCTCGATGTCGACCGCCTCGTTGAACGCCTCGCGCACGCGCTGGTCTTTGAACGGGTTCTTGCCGCGCACATCGGAGGTCTTCAGCTCGTCGCGGCTCTGGTCGAAGCCGAGGAACACCGTGCGCAGCTCCGGATGCGACAGCACATGCACGCCGTCCGTATGCTGCAGCCGGTCGGTGTCCTGCGGCGGCACGGTGTAGATCATCTGCACGTCGCCCGAGATCAGCGCGGAGACCCGCGTTGACGCGTTGCCGATCACGTTGAAGTCGGTCTCGGTGACGTTCCCGGGTGCCTTGTCCCACCAGTTCGGGTTCGCGATCAGCGTCGTGTGGCGGTCGGGCTCGCGCAGCTTCAGGATGAACGGCCCGGTGCCGTTGGCGTGGCGCGTGGCATAGTTCTCGGTCGATTTCGTCAGGTCGGCGGCTTGCGTCGCGTCATGCGCCTCGCACCACGCCTTCGACATGATCGCCCAGGTGGTGATCTCCTCGAGGAAGATCGGGTCGGGTACCTTGGTCTCGAAATCCACCGTCAGGTCGTCGACCTTGCGGACCTCCTTGACGGTGTTGAAGTTGCCGTTGAGCTGCGAGCCCGGCGCCATGACACGCTTGTAGCTGAACACGACGTCGTCGGCGGTGAGAGGCTCGCCTTCCTGGAACTTGACACCGGGGCGCAGGTGGAAACGCCACACCGTCGGCGAAGGCTGTTCCCACGACTGCGCGAGCGCGGGCTCGACCTTCAGGTCCTTATCGCGCCGCACCAGCGGGTCGTAGATGTTCTGCGTGAAGGTCAGCAGGAACGTCTCGTTGCGTGTGTAGGGGTCCATGCTGTTCGCGTCGCCGTCGTTGGCCCATTTGAACGTCGCGGCATGAGCGCAGGTGGCGGTCGCGACGAGCGCCGCGATGCAGAGCGGACGAAGCAGCATGAAGAACTCCCCGGGCCTTGTTGTTCCGTAGGCGCGCAGGGAACGTAGCCGTCCGCAGGGCACGGACGGCTCATGACTCCCCTCATTTGTAACTGGCACATTACTTCTCGCTGGCTGGTTTCGATTCTCCGAGACTCCCCTTGTTGTTCATGGGCTTGCCACGTCACTACACCGGCAGGCCGTGCGAGTTGTGCCACCGGGTGAGGACAG
>DATEQV010000403.1:0-14658 GCA_035272265.1 Acidisphaera sp.
TGCCCAGCGACTACGCGAGACCAGCAGCCCGTACGCCGCCATCGTGCCCAACGGCACCGCGACCAGCATCGTCAGGAACCCTGCCTTCAGCGATGTGGCGGTCGCTTGCAGCCATTCCGGCGAAGCGAGATACGCTTCGTACCAGCGCAACGACCAGTGCTGCGGCGGAAACTCGAGGTACTGCGACGCCGAGAACGACATCGGAATGACGATCAGCGTCGGCAGGACCAGGAACGCCATGACGACGCAGGCGAGGGCATACAGCCACACCCGCGCGCCGTGCGTCACTTGCGTGCTGGATGCGGGAGCGCGCAGCCACCTCATGTGCCGTGCCCGCCGAGCAGCCGGTCCGCACCGGCCAGGCGCGATGCCGTCCACAGGATGCAGCCGGTCAGCACCATCAGCACGACGCCCAGCGCGCTGGCAGCACCCCAGTTGAAGAAGATCTGTACGTTCTCGGCAATCCCGTTGGCGACCATCACCACCTTGCCGCCGCCCAGCATCGCCGGCGTGACGTAGGCGCCGAGGCATAGGATGAACACCATCAGGCATCCCGCCGTGACCCCCGGCAGCGACAACGGGAAGAACACGCGCCAGAAGGTCTGCGTTGGCGATGCGCCCAGGTTCGCCGCAGCCTTCAGGTAGTCCACGTCGATCGCCCGCATGGACCCGAACACCGGCAGGATCAGGAACGGCAGCATGATGTGGACAAGCCCGATGAGCGTGCCGGTGAAGTTGTACACAAGGTCGAGCGGCTGCTGCCACAGCCCAAGCCGCATGCCCCAATGTTGATCAGGCCGTGCCGCTGCAAAAGCACCAGCCACGCGTATGTGCGCACCAGGATCGACGTCCAGAACGGCATCAGCACGCCCAGCATGCACAGGTTCGCGACGCGGCGCGGCAGTTGCGACAGCACATAGGCGAGCGGGTAGCCCAGCAGCACGCAGATCAGAGTAGTCATCGCGCTGATCTCGAACGTCGCCAGCAGGATGCGCACATAGGAAGGCTCGCGCAGCATGCGCGCATAGTTCACCCCGCTCAGGCTTCCGTCGTCGGCCAGGAACGACAGCCCGAACAGCCATCCGACGGGGATCACCAGGATCACCGTGACCAGCGCGAGCGCAGGCAGGCTCAGGCCGAACAGCGACAGACGCTCCGCGACCGCATCCCGCCGCAGCTCGACGAGGTTCGGCTCGATCGCGATGGCCGCCCGGTTCATGGCACGTCGTCGTCGGCCAGCAGGACGGTGTCCTCCAGGCTCAACCCGAGCATGATCGGCGCGCCGCGCTGCGGGATCGCCGCCATGGCGCCGCGCGTCGACGCGCACCGCGCGCCGATCCTGTCGCCCCCCGTCAGCTCAACCTGAAGCAGCACGCTGTCGCCCTGGTACACCACGTCCTGCACGCGGCCCTGCAGCACGTTCATGTGCTCGGGCGGCGACCCGTCCACGATCTGCAGCCGCTCCGGCCGCAGCATCAGCACGCGGCACCCGGCGGGCGCCGTCCCGTTCGGCAGCCTGAGGTTCCGCCCAGCGTGGCTGTAGCCGCCTTCGCACGGCTCGATCGGCAGGAACGTCGACTCGCCGATGAACTCGGCGACGAAGCGGCTGGCGGGGCGCTCGTAGAGGTGCTGTGGCGTGTCGACCTGCACGATCCGGCCGCGATGCAGCACCGCGATGCGGTCGGACATGGTGAGCGCTTCGCGCTGGTCGTGGGTGACATAAACCGTGGTCATCCCCAGCGTCTCATGCAGCCGGCGCAGTTCGATCTGCATGTGCTCGCGCAGCTGCTTGTCGAGCGCCGACAGCGGCTCGTCCATCAGCAGAACGCGCGGCTCGAACACGATGGCGCGGGCGAGGGCCACGCGCTGACGTTGGCCGCCGCTCAGTTCGTGGACGCGGCGGGTGCCGTACCCGCCGAGCCGCACCAGCTCCAGCGCCCGCTCCACGCGGGCGCCGGCTTCCTGCCGCGCAACACCGCGCAGCCGCAGCGGGAAGCCGACATTGGCCGCCACATCCAAGTGCGGGAACAGCGCATAGTTCTGGAACACCATGCCCAGGTTGCGCTTGTGGGGCGCCACCCGGATCATCTCCACGTCCCCGAACATCAGGCTGCCGTAGTCCGGCCGGATGAACCCGGCGAGCACCATCAGCAGCGTCGTCTTGCCCGACCCCGACGGCCCCAGCAGCGTCAGGAACTCGCCGCTGCTTATATCCAGGCTGACGTCGTCCAGCGCGTGCACGGGGCCATAGCGCTTGCTGACCTGCCGGATGCCGATCGGCAGCCCCTGGCGTTCCATTCAGGCCCGGCGGCTCATGCGGTCAGCATGTTCTGATACGCCTGAGATGCCTGCGCCTCGAACTTGATGTACCAGTCGATGTCGATGGGCAGCTGCAGTGCCTCGTTGGCCGGCGACGACGGCAGCTTCTTGGCATACGCGGCGTCGATGATCCCGAGGTCGTAGGCCTTCGTGTTGGTCGGCCCGTACGGGATGTACTTGGTCAGCTCCGCCTGGTACTGCGGCTTGCTGATCTCGGCGAGGAACTTCATCGCCAGGTCCTTGTGCGGCGCGCCCTTGGGGATCGCATACGCGTCATAGTCGAGCAGCGCCTGGTTGAACGTATACGCGACCTTGCCGCCGTCCTTGGCCACCGTGTCGAACCTTCCGTTCCAGCCGGTGATCATGTCCACCTCGCCGTCCTTCATCAGCTGCGCATGCTGCGCGCCCGAGGACCACCACACCGCGATGTGCGGCTTCAGCTCGGCGATCTTGCGGATCGCGCGGTCGATGCCCCCGGGTGCGGACAGCGTCGCATAGACCTTGTCCATCGGCACGCCGTCAGCCATCAGCGCCGGCTCCAGCGCGCCCGCCGCCGCGTTGCGGTACGACCGCTTGCCGGGGAATTTCTTGACATCCCAGAAGTCGGCCCAGTTCTGCGGCGGATGGTCGCCGTACGTCGCGGTATTCCATGCCATCACGGTGGAGAACACGTCGCCGCCGACGCAATACTTCTGCCACGTCCCGGGGATGAAGTTGGAGACGTCGATGACCTTGTAATCGAGTTCCTCCAGGATGCCTTCCGCGCCTGCATGCGCGGCGCTGCCGGAGCCGCTGGCGACCACGTCCCACGTCACCGCGCCCGCCTTCACCTGCAGCCGCAGCTGCGCGATGCCGGTGTAGGTGTCCTCCTTGACCGTGATGCCCAGCGCCTTCGCGGCAGGCTGGAACAGCGCCTTGCTTTCGGCGTCCTGATAGGCGCCGCCGAACGAGACGACGGTCAGGTCCTGCGCGGCGGCGGCCTGCATCGGCCGCAAGCCTACGGCAGCGACCGCCAGTGCCGAACCCAGAAGCGTCCTTCTCCGCATGACATCCTCCCTGTTGCGCGGGTCGCGCCCGCCGTTGTCATCGTTCGCTCAGTCCAGCGTGCTGGCCCGGTACACCGCACGTTCGAGCCACCCGGGGTCGATCGCGACTCCCCAGCCGGGCTCGCTGGGGATGGTCACGCGGCCGTCGCGCACCGCGTAGGGCGCATTGCGGAACAGGCCCTCCTGCCACGGATAGTAGTCCGGCCCCTCGATGGACAGCTCAAGGTATTTGCCGGCGTTCGGGATGGCGCCGAGCAGGTGCATGGTGAACAGCGTCACCATCGATAGGTTGGCGCTGTGCGGCGTGCACGGCAGGCCGGCCGCCGCGCCCATCGCCGCCACCTGCAGCGCGCGCGTCAGGCCGCCGATATAGCAGACGTCCGGCTGGATCACGTCGACCGCGTGCATCTCGATCATGTGCCTCCAGGTCGGCAGCATGCAGTCCTGCTCGCCGCCGGTCACGTCGATGCTCAGCGCCTCGGCCACTTCGCGAGTCTGCTCCAGCTCCCAGTAGAGGCACGGCTCCTCGTAGTGCGTCACGTCGTGGTCCTCGAGCATATGGCCGACTTCGATGGCGCGGCGGGGCGAGAAGCCGCTGTTGGCATCGACCAGCAGCGCCACCTCGTCGCCCATGACGCGGCGCATCGTGGGTACGATCTCCTCGGTGCGGCCCGGCCATTCGTCGACATCGCGGTTGCACTCGGCGCCGATGCGGAACTTGAAGGCGTCGAACCCGTGTCGCTCGCGTAGCCGCATCAGCCGGTCGGCCTCCGCCGCGGGCGTGATGTCGCGCTTCATCGACGACGCATAGGCGCGCAACGGCCGCGGCGTCCCGCCCAGCAGCGCGCACACGCTCTGTCCTTCGCTCTTGCCGCGCATGTCCCACAGCGCGGTATCCGGCCCGCACATTGCGCGGCACAGGTAGGAGCCGGGGAACTTGTGCTCGCGCAGCGGGATCAGCTCCATCAGTCCGGCGATGTCGTCCGCGTCGTGTCCCAGCGCCCAAGGTGCGACCTGCCGGTGCAGCACCTGCACGGAAATATCCGCGTTGTAGGTCGACACCTGCCCCCAGCCCTGCGCGCCGTCATCGGCGGTGACGCGGACGAAGCCCACGAACTCGGTGCAGAAGGTTTCGATGCTGCTGATCTTCATGCGCGCTCGCTTGGGGCGACTGGCCGGACGGTCGGCCCAAAAAGGAGGCTTCCAAAGGGCCATTCTGGGCATAAGCTGATACCACTTTGCCGGGGGGAAGGGGATCATGGTCAAGCGGGCAGGGGGCGCCTTGCTGCTGTCGGTCGCGCTCGACCACCAATCGGCCCACCCGCGCCGCTCGCCCGCTTCTGCTTCGAGCTGTTGGACGTGAACGCGCTGGTGCTCGGGTTCGGCTGCGTCACGCCTGCCGAGGTCGGAGCCGGCGTCAGCGCGCTTCGCCGGGGACTGCAGGAGCTGGTGCCCCCGCGCCGGGTCGCCTGGGTTCGCCGGCCACCACGCGCAATTGGTATGGCGGACCGTCGAAAGTGGCTCTGCGCAGCGGATCGGCGCGCCCGCAGTCTGAGTGCGCATGGACGATCCGGACTACATCATCGTCGGCGCGGGCTCCGCCGGCTGTGTGCTGGCCAGCCGGTTGACCGAGAGCGGGAAGCACAAAGTGCTGCTGCTGGAGGCCGGCGGCAGCGACCGGCGCCTGTCGGTGCAGGTGCCGATCGGCTACGGCAAGCTTTTCTACGACCCTCGCGTCAACTGGATGTACCGAACCGAGCCCGACCCTGCACTCGCCGGCCGGCAGGGCTACTGGCCACGCGGCAAGGTCCTCGGTGGCTCCAGCTCGATCAACGCGATGGTGTTCATCCGCGGTCTGCGCGAGGACTTCGACGCGTGGCAGGCGGAGGGAAATCCCGGCTGGGGCTGGCACGACGTGCTGCCGTATTTCCGCAAGCTGGAGGACTTCGAGGGCGGTGCGGACGCCGTGCGCGGGGTCGGCGGCCCGGTGCACGTCTCGGATGTAACCGCCGCTTGCCATCCGCTGTGCCACGCGTTCTTGCGCGCCTGCGAGGAGATCGGCCTGCGCCGCTCGCCCGATCTGAACGGCGCGCAGCCCGAAGGGGTGGCGCACTACCAGATCACGACGCGCAACGGCCGGCGCATGTCGGCAGCGCGCGCCTATCTGTGGCCGGCGATGCACCGGCCGAATCTGCGCGTCGAGACGGGCGCGCACGTCACCCGCATCCTGTTCGACGCCATGCGTGCGGCCGGTGTCGGGTACCACCGCAACGGCACGCTCGGCGTCGCGCGCGCGCGGCGCGAGGTCATCGTGGCGGCCGGCGCGATCAACTCGCCGCAACTGCTGCAGCTTTCCGGCATCGGGCCGCAACCCGTGTTGTCCTCGCTCGGCCTCGACACCGTCCGCGACAGCCCCGCCGTCGGCCGGTACCTGCAGGACCATCTCTGCATCGATCATCTGTACCGCGCTCGAGTGCCGACCCTGAACGAGGACTTCGGCCGCTGGCGCGGCAAGCTGCGCGCGGGCCTTGCCTATGCGCTGCTGCGGCGCGGGCCGCTTGCCATCAGCGTCAATCAGGCGGGCGGCTTCGCCCGTTCGCGTCCGGACGCGGAGCGCCCGAACATCCAGCTCTATTTCTCGCCGCTCAGCTACACCCGCGCCGTGCCCGGCAAGCGGGCCCTGCTGCGCCCGGACCCGTTTCCCGGCTTCCTGCTCAGCGCCCAACCCTGCCGGCCGGAAAGCCGCGGCTGCGTCCAGATCGTATCGCCCGATCCTACCGCCGCACCGCGGATCGTGCCGAACTCGCTCGCCACCGAAGGCGACGTCCGCGACATGCTGGAGGCCACGAAGTTCCTCCGCCGCCTCGCCGCCGCGCCCGCGCTCGCCGCCGTCATTGCGGAGGAACTGAAGCCCGGCTCGGCGGTCCACACCGACGACGACCTGCTCGATGACGTGCGCCAGCGCGCATCGACAGTCTTCCATCCGGTGGGCACCTGTCGCATGGGACGGGGCATCGCCACCAGCGTCGTCGACGCCGCGCTCAGGGTGCACGGCGTGCAAGGCTTACGGGTGATCGATGCCTCGGTCTTCCCCGCGTTGACGTCGGGCAACACCAACGCGCCCGCGATCATGGTCGGCGAAAAGGGCGCCGATCTGGTGTTGCGCGATGCAAGATGACGATTTCCGCCCGCCGCGACGAGGTGACGCCGGATGCCGCACAGCCTGTTTGCAGACGACCTGAAGCTCACGCCCTATTGGTGGGACCGTGTGCCCCGGCCGGTGCTGCCCGAGACTGCGCTGCCCGCGAAGGTCGACGTCGTCGTCATCGGCTCGGGCTACACCGGCCTGAGCGCCGCGCTGCAGACAGCGCGGGGCGGGCGTTCGACCCTGGTGCTGGACGCCGAGCAGGCCGGCTTCGGCTGCAGCACGCGCAACGGCGGCCAGATCTCCACCAGCATCAAGCCGTCGTATGAGGAGCTGGCGCGGCGTCATGGTGCCGAGACGGCGGCCCGCATCGTCCGGGACGGACAGGCCTCGCTCGCCTGGGTCGGCGATTTTGTGGCGACCGAAGGCATCGACTGCGACTTCCGGGTCGTCGGCCGGTTCCATGCCGCGCACAGCCCGCGCCACTACGAGGACCTCGCGCGCCACGTGCAGAACCAGCCCAAGGGCCTCGAGGTCGAGGCGCACGTCGTGCCGCGCAGCGAACAGCGCAGCGAACTCGGCAGCGACGCCTATTTCGGCGGTGTCGTCTATGCCCGGCACGCGTCGATCGACCCGGCCCGCTTCCACCAGGGCATGCTCGATCGCGTGCTCGCGGCAGGAGCGGGCGTGGTGGCGAACTGTCCGGCGACGGCGTTGCGCCGCGAGAGCGCCAGCTTCCACGTCGAGACGCCGCGCGGCTCCGTCATGGCCCGCGAGGTGGTCGTCGCGACCAACGGCTACACCGGCCGCCTTACGCCATGGCTGCGGCGCCGGGTGATCCCGATCGGCAGCTACATGATCGCGACCGAACCACTGCCGCGCGAGACGATCGCACGCCTGTTCCCGCGCGACCGCATCGTCAGCGACACGCGCAAGGTCGTCTACTATTACCGCCCGTCACCGGACGGGCGTCGCGTCCTGTTCGGCGGCCGGGTATCGGCCACGGAGACGGACGCCCGCGTGAGCGGCCCCAAGCTGCACGCCGAAATGACGAGGCTGTTCCCCGAACTCGCGGGCGCGCGCATCAGCCATTCCTGGCTCGGCTTCGTCGCCTACACGTTCGACGAGCTGATGCATATCGGGCAGCACGACGGGCTGCACTACGCGATGGGCTATTGCGGCTCCGGCGCGGGCATGGGCGGCTATCTCGGCATGCGCCTCGGCCAGCAGGTGCTCGGCGTGACGGACGCCCGCACCGGACTGCACGAGACGCAATTCCGGACGCGTCCGTTCTACAACGGTTCGCCCTGGTTCCTCGCGCCATCGGTGATGTACTACCGCTGGCGCGACCGCGCCGCGGCGCGCACGACCGCGGACGCGTGACGCCGCCGCTCAGTCGGGTAGCGGCCTGCCTTTCGTCTCCGGCAGGAACCAGGGGACAACTAGGCCGACCACGTAGATCGTGGCCAGCGTCATCGCGGTCCGCGGGATGCCACCGAACGCCTGGATCATCGTCCCGGCGATGACCGGGAACAGCCAGGCGATCAGCCGTGTTGCGTTGAAGATGAAGCTCGCCGCCGTCGAGCGCACGCTCGAGGTGAACAGCTCCGCAGGATAGATCGCCATCCAGGTGTAGGCGCAACCAAGGGTGAAGAACCCGTTCACGAACGCCGACGCGAGGATCGCCTCCGGCGTGCTCAGCCATACATACGTGACCGGCACGACGACGATGCAGCCGAGGTAGGTGATGAACAGGAACGTCCGACGGCCGATCGCGTCGATCACGAAACCCGAGATCAGGTAGGCGACGATGGCGCCGGTCGTGTAGACCAGCTCAGCCCAGGTGCTCCAGCTCTGCGGATCGGGGTAGCCCGCGGCCTTCGCGACGCCCGCGATATAGCGGCCGAGCAGATTGGCCACCGCCCACCAGCCGACCGTCGTCGCCAACGACAGCAGCAATGTCAGCAGGACCCGGCGGCGACTTTCCGGCTCGCGGAAGATTTCCGTCAGCGTGAACGGCCGCTTGCCGCCGTGCACCGCCTCGCCTTCGGTGGCGTGCCAGCGCTGCTCGCGCATTGCGGTCAGCCACTTCTCGCTCTCGTTGACGTTGCGGCGGATGTAGAGGACGAAGACTGCCGGCAGCGCGCCGACCACGAACATCAGCCGCCAGGTCTCCGCACCCAGCGGCATCCAGGCGCTGAGGATCAGCCAGGCCAGCGCGGCCAGGAACGTGCCCCATCCGAAGCCGGACTGCAGGAAGCCGCAGCCTTTCGGACGTGCGCGCTCGGGCCAGGTCTCCGCCAGCAACGCGACGCCCGTGCTCCATTCGCTGCCCATCGCGATCCCGGTGATGATGCGCAGCCCGACCATCGTCCAGTAGTTCGGCGACAGCGCGGTGAAGCCGGTGAACAGTGCGTACAGGAACACGGACCACAGCATCATCCGCTTGCGGCCGACATAGTCGGCAAGCGTTCCGCCGACGAGGCCGCCGATGCCCCAGCCGAGCAGGGTGGTGCCGATGCAAAGCCCCGCCCACGCCGGCAGATTGGCAAACTGAGCCGGTGCGAGGAGGCTGTGGAGCATCGGCACGATGACAACGATAAGCGCGAAGGACTCGTAGCCGTCGAAGATCCAGCCCATGAAGCTGGCCGCCAGGATGCGCCAGTGCATCGCGTTGAGGCCCGTGTACCAGGGCTGGTGGAACGGGATCGCTCTGCCTGTGGAGATGCCGCTCATGTTCCCTCCGATCTCAGTTGGCGGCTTGTCGCCGCTCCATACGGTTGTCGGTCGCGATGCTGGCGCGGCAAGCTACTCGGCGGCTTGCTTTTGCGGTCCGGACGCGTAGCGACCCGACAGCAGCGTGCCCGCATTCGGCGCGACCGTCTTGAGGCCGAGGCGTTGCAGCATCTGGAACGTGGTGCAGACTGACGCCGAGACGACCGGCACGCCGCAGGCCTTCTCGACCACCGGGATCGCTGCGAGCGAGGGCATCTGCACGCAGGCGGACAGGATCAGCACGTCGATACCCTTGATGTCCACGCGGGGCCAGATGTCGACCAGCGCCATCGGGTCGCGCGCGCCGACTTCGTTGTTGTCCTCGATCTCCAGCGCGATGCGGTCGTGCACGGTGAACCCTTCGGCCTCGATGTAGTCGCACACGAGTTGGGTCAGCGGCTTCATGTACGGCGCGATGACGGAGATCTTCTTCGCGCCGAGCGTCTTCAGGCCATCGATCAGCGCGCCGGCGCTGGTGACGACCGGAATGGGATTCCCGCTGTCGGCCGTGACCTTGCGCAGGCGCGCCTCGGACTCGCGGTGGTAGCCTTTGCCCATGCTCATGATCGCGACCAGGCAGGCGTAGCCTATGACGTCGATCGGCGCGTCCGCCAGCTCGAGCGCGCAGCGATCGGAATCCCGGTCCATCGCCTCGAGTTCCTGCTTGGTGACCTTCTTCATCCGCATCCGGCTGGAGTGGAACGTGAAGCGCTCGGGCTCGATGGTCTCGCGCGCCCGCAGTATCGCGGGGATTTCCGTTTCCATCGTGGTGTTGGAGCTCGGCACGATCTGCCCGATGCGGTGATAGCGCTTTGCCATGTGTTACCGTCCGTTCGGCTGATGATTGACAGGATCGTGGCCGGCGACGGGTGTCCGTACTGGCTGGGTGTCGACGAACATCATTACGTCACGGCGACGCAGGCGTTCTGACCCGACGTGAGCGCGGCGCGCACCCGTCCGCCGGGCGTGCCGCCCGGGATCGCGGCGCCGTCCACGGCAACCGGGACCAGCTTGGCGATGTCGATGCCGGTCGCAACACCCATGCGGTCGAACATCCACACGACGTCCTCGGTCGCGACGTTGCCGGTGGCGCCCGGTGCGAATGGGCAGCCGCCCAGCCCGCCGAACGCCGCATCGAACACGCGCACGCCTTCCCGGTAGGCGGTGTGGACGTTCGCAAGGCCGAGGCCGTACGTGTCGTGCGGATGCAGCGCCCAGGTGCGCACCTCCGGGAAGCGCTCCATGCATGCGGCGAACAGCGACTGCACATGCGACGGGTCGGCCCGACCGGTGGTGTCGCAGAGGCAGACTTCCGCATCCGGCCGGAGCGGCACGAGCACCTCGAGCAACGCGATCACCTTCTCTTCAGGGATGCGACCCTCGAACGGGCAATCGAACGACGTCGCCAGATCGAGACGGATGAACACGTCGCTGGGGATCGCTTCCAGCAGCCGTCCGTATTCCGCGGCGGACTCCAGCGGATGACGGCGCACGTTGTTGCGGTTGTGCGCCTCCGACACCGAGAGCACGAACACCAGCGCCTTCGCGCCGGCCTCGACCGCCTGCCGGCCCCATTTCTCGCTGGGCACAAGGATCTGTGCCTTCAGGCCCGGCACTGCGGCGACCGCCGCCAGGATCTCCGGCGTGTCGCGCATCTGCGGCAGCGCCTTGGGACTGACGAAGGACCCGATCTCGATACGCTTCAGCCCGGCATCGACCAAACGGCGCAGGAACTCGATCTTGGTTTCGGTCGGGATGAACGGGCCGATCCCCTGATAGCCGTCGCGCGGCCCGACCTCGACGATCTCGACGCTCGGCATCAGACGACTCCTTCCTTGCGCAAGGATTCGATCTCGCCCGCGCCCAGCCCCAGCCAGTCGCGAAGCACCTCGTCGGTATGCTGACCGATCTTCGGGCCCGTCCAGCGGATGCCGCTGCCGCATTCCGGCATGTACGGCACAACGCCCGTGTGCAGCACCGGGCCGAAGATCGGGTCCTGCACTTCCCGCACCATGCCACGCTCGAGGAACTGCGGATCCTCCGCGATCTCCTTCGCGGTGTAGACAAGCGTGGACGGGATGTCCGCCTCGCTCAGGATGCGGTCGGCCTCCGCCGCGGTGTGCTGGCGGGTCCAGGCAGCGATCTCGGTATCCAATGCCTCGACGTTCTGGCAGCGCTTCTGGTTGCCCTTGAAACGCTCGTCTTCGGCCAGTTGCGGCTTGCCGATCAGCTTCGCCAGCCTTGCGAACAGCGGGTCGGAATTGGCCGCGACCAGGATCCAGCCCTGGTCGGCAGTCGGATAGGCGTTGGACGGCGCTGCCGTGGGAATGCGCGAACCGGTCGGCTGCCGCACCTTCCCGAGCACGCTGTACTCGGGGATCAGCCCCTCCATCATGCTGAGGATCGAATCCGTCAGCGCGACGTCCAGGCTGCGGCCTTTCCCGTCGCCGCCGTTCCGCCTGTCGCGCTGCCAGCAGGCGGCGACGATGCCGAACGCGGCGTACAGGCCGGCGATCGAATCGCCGATGCTGATGCCCACGCGGACCGGCGGCAGCTCGCTGGTGCCCGGCGGATGGTTCGTCAGGTGGCGCAGTCCGCCGATCGCCTCGCCGATCACACCGAATGCGGCGCGGTCGCGATACGGGCCGTTCTGTCCGAAGCCGGAGATGTGCGCGATGACGAGGTCCGGCTTTGCCTCGCGCAGCGTCGCATCGCCGAGCCCTAGCTTGTCCATCTGACCGGGGCGGAAATTCTCGACCAGCGCGTCGGCCTTCGCGCACAGCCGAAGCACGATGTTGACCGCTTCCTTGTGCTTCAGGTTGAGCGTGATCGACTTCTTGTTCCGCGAATGCTGCGAGAACCAGACGGAGTTGCCGTTGACCTGGCCGCCCCATTGGCGGACGGGATCGCCGGTCGGCGGCTCGATCTTGACGATGTCGGCGCCGAGATCGCCGAGCAGCCGCGTGCAGAACGGGGCGGCGACGAAGTGGCCGATCTCGATGACGCGGAGGCCGGAAAGCGGGCCGGGTTCGGTTGCAGCCATGTGCTCACCTTCTTCTGCAGGCGGTGATTTCAGCCGGGGTTGACGAGTGCCGCGGTTTCCTGCCTCGGTGCGGACGCGGCTTGGCTTCCGAGGTGAGCGCGCAGCCAGTTGATGATACCGCCCGCAAGCAGGATGTCGATCTGTCGTTGTGACAGGTCGTGCCGCAGCGCGACCGGGCGCTTCAGGGCGATTTCCGGGCCCGCGCGCGCGTTGCCGTCGACCAAGTGCGCATGGATCAGCTTCTGAGCGAAATTCAGAGCCATCCAACCTTGCCTTGCCGGCTCCTGCCGCCGGCTTCGAACGCCACCGGATCGGGTAGTTCCGGCGGTGACAAGAGTTTAGCTCCGGCGGACTTTTGTCCAGCGTGTCGACACGTCTTCGCGCACGTTTACCGCGCCCGCAACGCGCGTCTCACATGACGGTGATCGCCGGAGCAGGTCTGCGGCGAAGGTTTTGCCGCCCCCGAGTGCATTCGGCATTCGGAACGCGCGAACGGGATACGGCGAACAGGGGTGCTTCGGATCAGACCCGGCAGGTCAGGCCGCCATCGACCGGAAGGCACACGCCGGTGATGTACTCCGCGTCGTCGGAGGCGAGGAACACTGCGGCCTTGGCGATGTCCCAGCCGGTGCCCATTCGGCCCATCGGACACATCGCCGAGCGCTCCGCCACCATCCGCTCGCGCGCACCGTCGTACTGGCCGACGATGGCCTTGTAGATGTGCGGGGTGTCGATCAGGCCCGGCATGATCGCATTCACCCGGATGCCGTCGCGCGCATATTGCACGGCGAGCGCGACGGTGAGTTGGTTTACGCCGGCCTTGCTCGCGTAGTAGCCCGGATACGGGTAGCCGGTGTGCCGGATCGCGGCCACGGACGAGATGTTGATGATCGCGCCCTTGCGCTGCCGGCGCATCATCGGGATCACCCGCTTGCAGGTCAGGAACACGCTTTTCAGGTTGATGTCCTGCGTGCGCGTCCACTGTTCGACGGTGATGTCCTCGATCGTGCCCATGTCGGGCGCGCCGACATTGTTGTGCAGGATGTCGACCCGGCCGTGCTCGCGCTCGACCGCTGCGATGACCGCCTCGATACCCTCCGGTTGCGTCACATCGCAGCGAAACGCCAGCGCGGTGCCCTGTTCGCCGGCGATCAGAGCGGCGGTCTCCTCCGCGGCGGCAAGCGCGATGTCCACCACGGCCACGGTCGCGCCCGATCTCGCGTATTGCAGCGCCGCGGCCTTGCCGTTGCCCCAGCCGGGCCCGACCGACCCGCCGCCGAACACGACCGCAATGCGCCCGGCCAGACGGTCCATCCCTGCGTTCATCGGCACGCCATCGCGGTCTCGCCCGTCCATCAAGAGCCGTCCGGAATCATCGTCGCGAATCGGTCGTCGTGCAATGCACCTTGATTGCCTGCCCGCGAGGACTCGCATCGCCGGGGAGCCCGCTCTACCATCACGTAACGTTCGCGTAGCCGTCCCGGATGGCGTAGTCGGGGATATCAAGCGGGCTGATGACGGATACGCGCGAAGTTCGGGTCTTCGTCGCCTCGCCCGACGACATGCGGGTCGAGCGGGCGCGCGTCGAGCATGTCGTCAGCCGGCTCGATGCCGAGTTCGAAGGCGTCGCGCGTTTCCGCGCCATCCGCTACGAGCGCAGCTTCTACACCGCCGACCGGACGTTCCAGGCACAGATACCGACGCCGGCGCAGTGCGACGTCGTCATCGTCATCTTCGGTCACCGGCTCGGCAGCGAGCTGCCGCCGGATTTCGAAGAGCGCCTGCTCGACGGCACGCCCTACCCCAGCGGTACGGCGTACGAGCTGCTGTCATCGCTTGCGGCGGCTGACGCGCGCGTGTCCGCGGGCGGCGATGCCGTGCCGGCCGTCTACGTGTTCCGCAAGACGGCGGAGCCGCGCTTCGGTCCCAGCGAGGAGGCGGCGTTCAAGGCCGCGCAGCGCGAATCCGCTCGGCTCCATGACTTCTTCGACCGCCTGTTTCTGACTCCAAGCGGTGGGGTCCGCCGGGCGTTCCACCAATTCGCCGGCGCCGACGACTTCGAAGACCAGGTGGACGACCTGCTGCACCAATGGGCGCGGCGGTCCCTCCGGCTCCCGGTGTTGTGGGATATCGAGAAAAGCGGCTCGCGATTCCGCGGGCTGCAGCCGTTCGATGCGCGCCACAGCCGGATCTTCTTCGGGCGCGACAGGAAGGTGCGCCGCGCGCTCGACGAGCTGGTGCGTACGCGGGCGCGTGAGCCTGGCCGGCCGTTCCTACTGGTCGTGGGGCCCAGTGGCTCGGGCAAGTCCTCGCTGGTGCGCGCCGGCGTC
>DATEQV010000404.1:0-16255 GCA_035272265.1 Acidisphaera sp.
TGGTCCAGGCCGCCAAGGCCAAGGCACGAGGCTATCGCTCGATCCGAAACCTCAAGGCCATCGTCTACCTCCTCGCCGGGAAACTCGACCTGCAGCTGCCCGCATAGCCACGTTGCTACCCACCCCAATCAGCGAGGAACCGATATTTTCATAGTCAGGAGAAGGGTGAGGCTTGGGTCCTTAAAGTCGCGCTGACCACGTCGATCGGGCATCTTGTAGTTCAGGACGATTCGAGTCAGTACGAACACTCTCCTGCAATCCGGGCTCGTCACTATGAGTTGTGGCTTAAACCATCCGGTGTTTCTGCTCCGGGCACAGCCGGTGACGTAGACGAGGGCCTTTGGACCGTGATTCCCGGTGGCGACTGCTCGGCAAAACCGTATCGTTGGAAGATCGATGCTTCCGTTATGGCTTTCACTGATGAGTCCGGACAAGTCGACTTGGAGCACATTGTCGCCGCGACCCCAAGTGGTTTCCAGACCGAAACCCAATCCTCCCAGCATATCAGTCCACAAGGCGCTGAGTCTCTAGGAACAGTTTGGGACTACACCTTCGATGACGGTGGTAGAATTGGGGTCCAAGTGCCGGGTACGGACCGTAAATTCTCGTCGGAGAAATGCTGAGTGCGAGCGGTCAAGGCGGATCTTTGGGATTTGGCATCCGGCCTTCTGTTGAAAATGGTCGCGGATCTTTGCCTGTGGGGCCTACGAGGCATTTTGAACGGGGCGCAACGGGCGGCTCAGCGGCGCGAGGTGCTCGTCGCCCTCTCAGCCGTTACGAACCGCGCCCACCGCTCCAGCGCGGCGCCCTTCTGGGGAAGGAAGTCGTGCTTCGCGTAAACCTTCGCGGTCACGCCGTCCGGCGCGTGGTTCAGGACGCGGCCGATGACGTCGATCGGCACGCCGAGCGCGGCGAACTTCGTCACCGCCGTCCGCCGGAGGTCGTGCAACCGCCAGGGAGCGGTGACCCCGCTCGCCGCGTCAAGGTCGCGCTTGATCGACCCGGCCCGGAACCGAGGCCGGGCGCCCGGCGTGTCCTTCGCCCGCCTGGAGCCGATCCGGCCCGGCAGGGCTCGGGCCTCGTTTACCCGGATGTTAACCCGGCCGGGCCGGGGTCGTCGGGTTAACGCGAAGGGCCCGGAAACACGGTGCCGGGTGAGGGATTTGAACCCCCGACCTTCGGTTTACAAAACCGCTGCACTACCGCTGTGCTAACCCGGCCCGAGGCCCGCACCTAGCCGATCGCGCCGCGAGGAGTCGAGGACGCGCAATTGATGCGGCCTGATAAGCAACGCATACCTAAGCCGCCGGGCCGAACCGCGCGGCCCACTGCGCCAGGAGATGTCATGCCCGCCGCACCCGTTCCCACCGGCCGCCGCCGCGCCGCCCTGAGCCTGTTGCTGGCCGGCTCGATGCTGGCTTGGTCGCCGTCCTGGGCGCAGACCGGCGCCCCCGGCAGCCAGACCGCGCCACCCGCCACACCGTGGGCCGCCCCGCCGCCCGCGGCACAGGCGCCTGCGCAGGCACAGGCACAGGCACAGGCGCCGACGCCCGGCGGCGACAGCGGCAGCGCGCCGCAAGTGACTCGCGGGATCCGTCCCGGCGAGCAGGGACCCGGCGCCGTCCCGGGCACTAGCGGGACCGTCGCCGTGCCGCTCAATCCGGACACCGGCCCGCACAAGATGAACCGGGTCATCATGCCGGACTTCGCCGACCTGGTGGCACAGGTGCGGCCGGCGGTCGTCTCGATCACCGTGAAGCTGCGGCCCGGCGCCGGCGAGGAAAGCACCTCGAGCGAAGGCAACGGCGACGAAGACCACAACCAGCACCACGCCCACCCGACGCGCGCGCGCGGCTCGGGCTTCCTGATCGACGCCGACGGCACGATCGTGACGAACAACCACGTCGTGAAGGACGCCGATTCGGTGGCCGTGCAGCTCGACGACGGCAACGACTATCCCGCGCGCATCGTCGGGCGCGACGAGCGCACCGACCTCGCCGTGGTGAAGGTCGATGCGGGCAAGCCGCTGCCCTTCCTGCAGCTCGGCGATTCCTCGGCGGTGCGGCCGGGCGAGTGGGTGCTCGCGATGGGCAACCCGTTCGGCCTGGGCGGGACGGTAACAGCCGGAATCATCTCCGCCGTCGGCCGCGACATCGGCTCCGGCCCGTACGACGAGTATCTGCAGATCGACGCCGCCATCAACCGGGGCAACTCCGGCGGGCCGACCTTCTCGCAGGACGGCAAGGTCATCGGCGTCAACACCGCGATCTACTCGCCCTCCGGCGGCTCGGTCGGCATCGGGTTCGCGATCCCGTCGAACCTCGTCAGCATCGTCGTAACCCAGCTCCAGAAGACGGGCCACGTCACGCGCGGCTACCTGGGCGTGCACGCGCAGGCGATCGACTCGAACATGAGCAAGGCGATGGGCGTCGCCGTGAACGCCGGCGCGCTGCTCGACACGGTCGAACCCAGCAGCCCGGCCGGGGTGGCGGGGCTGCGTCCCGGCGACGTCGTCACGCAGGTCAACGGCAAGCCGGTCGCCAATCCGCGCGACCTCGCCGTGGAGGTCAGCGCCATCAAGCCGGGCGAGGTCGTGCACCTGCAGGTGACGCGTTCCGGCGAGAGCCGCACCTTCGACGTCACGCTGGCGGAGATGCCGGGCGAGCGTACCGCCGAGCGCGCCCCGAGCCATCCGCACACCGGTGCGCGGCTGGGCGTGCAGGTCGGCCCGCTGACGGCGGAGCTGCGCGCGCGGCTGAACGTGCCGAGCGACGTCAACGGCGCGGTGATCACCGATGTCGAAGCGGACAGCCGTGCCGAGAACGCCGGACTGAAGGTGGGCGACGTGATCGTCGGCGTCGGCCCGAAGGCGGTGGGCTCGACGCAGGAAGCGATCGCGGCGATCCGCGATGCGATGAAGGAGCACGCGGTCGCGCTGCGCATCTGGCGCGACGGCAAGGCGGCGTACGTGGCGGTGCCGATGGACGACGGCCGCCCGGGCTGAGCAGCATCGGCTTTCGGCCTTCGGGCCGCCGGACGTAGTGTAGCGGCCCGACGGACGGGGTGGGCGATGACGCCCGGGAGGCGATGCTGCCAGGATCGGACGCGAACTCTGCCCCGGGGAGCGCGCCTGCCCAGCGTGCGCCGGCCCCGCCGCCGCGTAAATTGCCGCCCGTCGACCTCGCGCGCACGATCTTCGATGCCGAGGCGCTGTTCCGCCGCGGCGAGTTCGCCGCCGTCGAGCGGCTGCTCGGAAAGCTGGCGACCGAGGCGCAGACCGACGCGGCGGTGTTCCGGCTGCTCGGCCTCGCACAGGTCCGCCGCGGCGCGCTGGCCGAAGGCATCGCCAGCCTGCGGCAGGCGCAGCGCCGGGCGCCGAACGACCCGTGGGTGGCGATGCATCTCGGCATCGGCCTGCAGACGTCCGGCGCGCTGCGCGAGGCCGCAACGCTGTTCCAGCGCGCGCACGAGCTCCTGCCGAACGATCCCGCGCCGCTGCTGAACTGGGCGCAGGCGCTGCTCGGACTGGGCGACGCGCCCGGCGCGGCTCGGGTCGCCAAGCGCGCCCGCCTGCGCGCACCCGCGATGCCGGAGGCGCACTACGTCCTCGGCCAGGCGATGCTCGCGCTGGGGCGCTGGGCGGATGCCGCCGCCGCCAGCGCCAAGGCGGCGCGGCTGTCGCCCCGCTTCGCCGACGCCTGGGTCAATCTCGGTGTCGCCGAATACCGGCAGGGCCGCATCGAGGCGGCGAAGACGGCGATGCGCGCGGCTCTGCAGGCCGATCCGAACAACCAGGCCGCGACCGCCAATCTCGGCGCCTTCCTGCGCCTGACCGGCGGCGTGGAAGAGGCGGAGCAGTTGCTGCGCAAGGCGGGCAGCGCGCCCGGTGGCGTGGAAGCGCGTCTCAACCTCGCGGCCGGACTGCTGCAAGAGGAGCGCAACGCCGAGGCGCTGGCGATCCTGGGTGCCGAGCAGCCGCAGCGCGGCCCGCTGGCGCAGCACTGGCGGCTGCAACTCGCGCTCGCCTTGCTGAATGTCGGCGCGAACGCGCGCGCTCGCGGGGTGCTGGACGCGATCGGCCCGCTGCCGCTGCCCGCGCAGCCGCTGCTGCACTGGCGCCGCACGCTGCTGGCGCTGAACGAGGGCGACCGGGCGGCGGCGCGGGCGCATGCGCAAGCGATGGAGGCGGCGTTGGAGGCGGCGGGCGAGTCGCTGCTGCCGGAGCACCGCATCATGGCGCATTACGACCTGGCGAAGTTCTGGTCCGGCCAGAACGATCCCGACCGCGCCTTCCCGTTCTGGGAACGCGGGCACAAGCTGCTGGCGCGGATGCAGCCGTTCTCTCGCGCTGCCTATCTCGAGTTCGTCGACGCGACCATCGCCAGCTTCTCGCGCGAGCGCTTGCGCGATGGTCCGCTCGCGTCCAACCGCGATCCCGCGCCGATCTTCATCGTCGGCATGCCGCGATCGGGCACGACGTTGGCCGAGCAGATCATCGGCGCGCATCCGTCCGCGCACCCGGCCGGCGAACGCGCCGCACTCGCGCAGTCGTTCGGCGAACTGGGCGGCGCGTGGGAGACCGGCGCCGCCGCACGGCGTGTTGCCTCGCGCGACGCGGCAACGCTGGACCAGGCGGCCGCGCGCTATCTGCGCGATCTGCACGCGCTGGCGCCGGGCGCCGCCCGCGTCGTCGACAAGATGCCGGGCAATTTCCGCTATCTCGGCCTAGTCGCGACGATGCTGCCGGGTGCGCGCGTCATTCATTGCGTGCGCGACCCGCGCGACATCGGGCTGTCGATCTTCACGTTCCGCTTCTACGGCCACCACGCCTACGCGCACGATCTCGGCGACCTCGGCTGGTATATCGGCCAGCACGATCGGCTCATGGCGCATTGGCGCGAGGCGATGCCGACGCCGCCGTTCACGTTGCGGCTCTCCGACTGGGTGCAGGACTTCCAGGGCACGCTGGCGCGCGTGCTCGACTTCGTCGGCTTGCCCTATGCGCCCGAGTGCGAGCGGTACCATGAACGCGACACCCAGGTGCGCACGGTCAGCCGCAGCCAGGTGAAGCAACCCGTCAACGCGCGCGGCATCGGCCGCTGGCGTCCGTTCGAGCGCCACCTCGCGCCATTGATCGCGGAACTGGAACGGAGTAGCCCCGGCGCAACTTAAGCAGGGGGAAATCAATGAGCGGCAACGGCGGCACGCCCACCGCGGCGGATTGGGTCATCGTCGGCGGCGGCCCGGCCGGATGCGCCATCGCGGCGCGGCTGGCCCGCGCGCGGCCCGAGGCGAGCGTGGTGCTGATCGAGGCGGGACGCGCGAAGGCCAACGCGCTCTCGAACATACCGATCGGCTTCGCGTTCATGCGGCCGTCTCGCACCGCGTACAACTACGCCTTCTCGACCGTGCCGCAGCCGGGCCTGAACGGTCGCACGGGTTATCAGCCACGCGGGCGAGGGCTCGGCGGCAGCACGCTGATCAACGCGATGATCTACATCCGCGGCCAGCGGGAGGATTACGACGGCTGGGCGGCCGCGGGCTGCGACGGATGGTCGTGGAAAGACGTGCTGCCGCTGTTCAAGCGCTCGGAGAACAACGAGCGTGGAGCGGACGATCTGCATGGCACAGGTGGTCCGCTGAACGTGGCCGACCTGCGTGATTCCAACCCGATCTCTCGCACCTTCCTCGACGCCGCCGCACAGGCCGGCTTTCGACTCAATCCCGACTTCAACGGGCTACAGCAGGAAGGCATCGGGTTCTACCAGGTCACGCAAAAGAACGGTCGCCGCTTCAACGCCGCACGCGCCTATCTGGGCGAGAACCGGCCATCGAACCTTTCCGTCATCACAGACGCCGAGGCGCGCCGGATCCTGTTCGACGGGCGCCGCGCGACCGGCGTGGAGTATCTCGCCGGCGGCCGCGTGGCTTCGATCTCGGCGCGGCGGTCGGTGGTGATTTCGGCCGGATCGTTCGGCTCGCCGCACCTGCTGATGGTCTCCGGCATCGGTCCGGCAGAGCATCTGAAACAGCATGGGATCACGGTCGTGCACGACTCGCCCGAGGTCGGGGCAAACCTGCAGGATCACCCCGATTTCGTGCTGCATGTGCAGGTGAACAATCGCAACCTGATCGGATTGTCGGCGATCCCGCAACTGATTGGCGAGTGGAAGCAGTTCCGCAACGAAGGACGCGGCATGCTGACGACCAACATCGGCGAGGCGGGCGGCTTCCTGTGCACGCAACCAGGGCGGCCGGACGTGCAGCTGCATTTCTGCATCGCAATGGTGGACGATCACGGGCGCCGGCGGCACTTCCCGCGCGGCATGTCGCTGCACGTCTGCGTGCTGCGCCCGAAAAGCCGGGGCACGGTGCGGCTCGCCGGGCCGGACATCGCGACCAGACCGGTGATCGACCCTGCGTTCTTCAGCGACCCAGAAGACATGGAAACGATGGTGCGCGGGGTGATGCTAGGGCACCGCATCATGAGCGCGCCCGCGCTGGCGTCGCTGGGCGGCAAGCCGCTGCGGGACCGCGACTTCAAGGACGAGGCCGAGCTTCGCAAGCTGATCCCGCAATACGCCGACACGATCTACCACCCGGTCGGCACCTGCCGGATGGGCAGCGATCCCACGTCGGTGCTCGACCCGCAACTGCGCGTGCGCGGGGTGGACCGGCTGATGGTTGCGGACGCATCGATCATGCCGGCGCTGATCAGCGGCAACACGCAGGCGCCCAGCGCGATGATCGGCGAGAAGGCGTCCGACCTGCTGCTGCAAGCGGCCAACTGAGGCGGCGCTGCTGACGGCGCGCCCGGCAGCGCCTATTCGGGCATCACGTCCGGACGATCCTTCGGAAACTGCGCGATCACCGCAGGGTCGAGATTGAAGGTCGCCGCCACCATTTCGGGTGGCGTGTGCGCCAGCCAGTCCGAAAGCGAGACTTCCTCGTAACGGTCGGAGCGGAACAGGGCCAGGAACACCAGATCCGTCGAGCCGGTGTTCTCGACGTAATGGCCCAGGCCCTTCTTGACGTAGCCGATGTCGCCCGGATGGAAGTTGGCGGTCGCGGCCGACGGTCCGGCGTTGAACACCGTCATCCGAGCGGTGCCCTTCATGTAGTACTGCCACTCGTCGGCGTTCGGATGCCAGTGCATCGTCCTGAGTCCGCCGGGTTTCACCGTCACCAGCCCGGCCGCGATGGTCTTGGAGACGCGGAAGTTGGAGCTGTCCGCGATCTGCACCTGCCCGCCGCTCGTGACGCTGCTCGGCGTCACTCCCGAGAGCGAGAAGACGATCGGAAATTCCGGCGCGCCGGCCTTGGACGCAACCGTCGCCTGCGCCTCGGCCAGCGGCCCCGGCACCTTGCCCTGGAAGATCCAGCGGTTCTGCAGCGGGATGTTGCGAAACGCCTCGGCCGGCACGCCGAAGTTCTTCGCCAGTACCTCGGGCGGCGTGTGCGCCAGCCAGTCGGTCGCCGGCAGGGTGTTGAACTCCGACGACGCGCCGTTGTCGAAGGCCAGCACGAACTCCGCTCCGTCGGGCGCCAGCCCTTGCAGCGAGTGCGGCAGGCCGGGCGGGAAGTACCAGAGGTCGCCTTCCTTGACGTCGGCGACGAACGGACGGCCGCGGGCGTCGAGCACCGTGACGCGGCAGTTGCCGTAGGTCACGATCGACCATTCGGCCTGCTGGTGCCAATGCAGCTCGCGCGTCCCGCCGGCGGACAGACGCATGTTCACGCCGGAGATTTCGCGCGAGATCGCGAAATCGGCCTGCGTCACCTGCCGCCCCCAGCCGCCGTCCTGGATGCGCCTGGGTGCGAGGTTGAACGAGGCCCAGAACACCGGCATTCCGCCGACATCGGTGGGCGGCGGATCGAGGAAGGCCGGCATCGTGTCCGCGAGCGTTGAGTCGTGCGGACCGGGGATCTTGAGAGCGTCGGGGTTCGTGACGTTGACCGCCCCTTCCGGCGGCAGGTCCGGATTGCCGAAGGAGGCGGCGCGTGCCGCCGTCGCCGCCACTGCGGCGCCGCCGGCGGCCGTCGTCGCAAGCAGGCCGCGTCGCGACAGTGACTTCATCCGGAGTCTCCCGAGTGGTTCGAAACGCGTGACGCTGCTGCGCGGTCCGGCGACCGACTTAAGCCGCCGTGCGCTTGTGTGTCGAGGTTCCTGCCACCGAGGTCGGCGTCATCCCGCCAGCGCCGCGCGCCAGCAGTCGATCAGCCGATCGGCGACATCCGCCCACGTGTAGGCGGCGGCGCGCGCGAGCCCGGCAGCGCGCAACGCGTCGGCATGAGTGGGATCGTCCAGCACGCGCGCGATCGCAGCCGCGATCACGACGTGATCCGCCGGGTCGACACGTTCGGCCGCATCGCCCGCCGTCTCGCCCACCGCCGTCGTCGATGACGCGACCACCGGCGTGCCGCTCGCCATCGCTTCGATCACCGGCAAGCCGAAGCCCTCGTAGTGGCTGACGAAGGCGAAGCAGGCGGCGCGGGCGTACAGCATCGCGAGCGTCTCGTCCGATGCGTAGCCGAGCAGCCGCAACTGTCCCGCCGCGACCGCGCGCGTCGCATCGCGATCGGTGAGCGTGTCGCCCCAGCCTGCACCGCCGACGATCGCCAGCGGCACCCGCTCGCGCACCCGTTCCGGCAGCTTCAGGTACGCCGCGAGCAGGCCGTCGAAGTTCTTCCGCGGCTCCAACGTCGAGACCGACAGGACGTAGCTGCGGTCGTCTAGATCGTGCTGGGCGAGGGCCGCCGCCGCTGCCTCCGCGCTCGCCGGGCGGAATACGGCGGCGGGTGCCAGCGGCACCGCGTCGATGATCGCGGGCGACAGCCCCAGCTCCTTTGCGATCTCGGCCTTCGTGAACTCGGAAATCGCGACGATTCGCTGCGCTTGCTTCAGGCTGCGCGGCAGGCCTCGCTCGATCCAGGCAATGCGCTCGGCGGGGTGGAAGCTGCCGTGATGATGCCAGGACAGGTCGTTGATCTCGATGACGGTCGGCCCGCTGAACGGCCGCGCGATCATATTCGGTTCGTGGTAGATCACCGCCTTGACGCCGGGGGCGAGCACGCGAGCCAGATGCGCCTCGAGCTGCCGGCGCACCATCGCCCGGCGCAACGCCATCAGCGGCGGGACGGCGTGGATGATCGCCGCGAGGCGGGCGGACCGGACTGGCGGCGAGGAGTCGGACGGAAGCGTGTCGATCATCGACACCGGCTCGCTGGTCCTGCCGAGCAGCAAGCGGATCTCGGCGATCCGCGGATCGTGGCGAAGCGCCTGCGCGATCTGCAGCGTTACGCGGCCGATGCCGGAGCGGCGGCCGAGAAGGCTCTCTCCGCCAAGCAACAGCGTGAGCGGTGGATCTGCCATTGTCCGGGTTCAACTCTCCCCGGCGATGTAGCACCTTCCCGGGCGCCGGCCAGCGCACGGGCCGGGTGGGAGGAACGCGTGACGCAGGCCGTGCATACCAGCTGGTCCGCAGCACCGGGCGGCGGACGGGTCGCCGCGGTGACCGTCGACAATGCAGCAAAGCTGAACATCGTGGGCTCCGCGCTGCTCGGCGACCTGCAAGCCGCGCTCGCCGCCTGCGCTGCCGAGCCGGGGCTGCGGGCGGTCGTGTTGCGCGGCGCGGGCGATCGGGCGTTCATCGGCGGCGCGGACATTCGCGAGATGGCGGACCTCGACCCGGTCTCCGCGCGCGGCTTCATCACCCGGCTGCACGATTGCTGCGCCGCGGTGCGCGCGCTTCCGGTGCCGGTCATGGCGCGGCTGCAGGGCTTCACGCTCGGCGCCGGGCTGGAGATCGCCGCCGCCTGCGACCTGCGGATCGCCGCGACAGACGCGCGCTTCGGCATGCCGGAGGTGCGCGTCGGCATCCCGTCGGTGATCGAGGCGGCGCTGCTGCCGATGCTGATCGGCTGGGGCCGCACGCGATGGTTGCTGATGACCGGCGACATCATCGACGCGAACCAGGCCGAGCGCTGGGGGCTGATCGAGCGGGTCGTCGCGACAGACGCGCTCGATGGAGCGATCGACGAGACGGTGGCGATGATCGCGGCGTGCGGCCCGGCGGCGCTGGCCGCCCAGAAGCGGCTGATGCGGCAATGGGAGGACCTGCCGCCGGCGCGGGCGATCGAAGCTGGCATCGACTCCTTCGCCGATGCTTTCCGCAGCGACGAGCCGCGCCGTATGATGACGGCGTTCCTGGATCGCAAGAGGAGGGAACAGCGATGAGCACGGTGGCAGTCATCGGCGCGGGCACGATGGGACACGCGCTGGCGCTGGTCTATGCGCTTGGCGGCCACCGGGTCCGGCTGACCGACACGAATGCGCAGACGCTCGCGCGCGCGCCGGCGCTGATCGAAACGGCACGAGCGACCCTCGCCGAGACGGGCGAGATCGACGGCTCATGGTCCGCGCCCCGCATCGCCGACGCCATCGCGTGCACGGCGACGCTGGAAGACACCGTTCGCGGCGTCGACGTCGTCGTCGAGGCGATCATCGAACAGCCCGAGGCCAAGCGCACGCTGTACGCGCAGCTCGATGCGCTGCTGGCCGATGACGCGATCATCGCCAGCAACACGAGCTATCTCGACGTCTTCCCGCTGGTGCCCGAGCGCCGGCAGGCACGCACGGTGATCGTGCACTGGTACACCCCGCCCTACCTCGTCGATCTGGTGGACATCGCGCCCGGTCCGAACACCGATCCGGCGGTCGTCGAGCACATGCGCGCGATGGTGGAGGCGCTCGGCAAGGTGCCGATCGGGTTTCGCACACTGGTCACGGGCTACGTCGCGAACCGCATCCAGTCCGCCATCACCACCGAGGTCTATCGCCTGCTCGACGAGGGCCTGGTCACGCCGGACGACGTGGACAAGTCGGTGATCCACGGGCTTGCCTTGCGGATGCCGATCGTGGCGGTGCTGGCGAAGGCGGATTTCACCGGGCTGCCGTTGCAGCAGGACGCGCTGCGCAACCGCACCTACACACCGCCGCCGCCGCGCGACCACAGCGACACGATCGACCGGCTGGTGGCCGAGGGCCGCACCGGCGTGATGGCCGGGCGCGGCTTCTTCGACTGGGGCGGCCGCTCGCCCGAGGATCTGTTCCAGGAACGCGACCGCAAGCTGATCGCGCTCAAGCAGGCGCTGCGGAAGATCGGGCGGATGGAGGGAAGCTGACCGCCTACTTCCGGCAGATGTAGACGAACGCTGGCGGCAGGTTGGCCCATACGATTTCGCTGCGGCGAACGCTGGCGAACTCGTGCGACAGGCGTTGCCGCAGCACCCGTCCGCCCGGCAGCAGCGTGCCCTGCAGGTAGGCGAAGGTCGCGAACAGCCCGCCATGCGTCAGCACGCGGCCGAGCGCGGCGAAGACGCGATCCTGCACCGCGGCCGGCAGCGACGCCCAGGGCAGGCTGCACACCACGCCATCGACATGCGCGATGCCGTGCGCGCGCAGCATGCGATCGAGGTCGGCAGCGTCGCCGAGCGCCACCCGCTCGGCACCGAAGCGGCCGCACAGCGCGGCATGGAAGGCGGGATTGCGCTCGATGCCGAGGTAACGCTGGGCCGGCCGCAGACGGCGCAGGATTTCGGCGGTGAACGCGCCCGTCCCGGGACCGAGTTCCAGGACCGCGTGACGGCTCTCGAGATCGACCGCATCGACGATCGTGCGCGCCAGCGCCCGCGAACTCGGCGCAAGGGCGCCGACGGCGGCCGGGTCACGTACGAATTCGCGCACGAAGCTCATGCTCATGGCCGCCATCCGTAGCTCGCCGCTCCGCGCCTCGTCGATGATCCCGACGCCACCCTTGCGGATACAGCGATGCTGGTTGTCAGCCCAGGCGCGTCCTACGGTAGCTTCCAGCTCGCCTTGTGCCGGACGATGGACAGTGGTCTCCCGTCGGGGCTCTTGACCGGCTCAGCCGTATACTCAGCCGTGCCGGTCATCCCGGCATACTTGCCCGTCCCGCCGACGAACGTGTGCGAGCCGGCCATGCCCTTGGCCTCGTAATTCGAGAAGATCTCGTCGCCGTCCTTGTCAGTATCGACACAGGCGCCCCGGTTCGTGCTCTGGTTGCCGGCGATCTCGACGGTACCGACGCAGCGCACGCCCATGTCGTTGAACATCGGTCCGCCGTTGTCGTTGCGGCTCACGCCGGCGGATTCGTAGCTCCGGATCGTACGGTCACCGACTTTCATCGTGACCGACGAGATCGACACGTAGACAGTCGTATAGGAATCCGTGCCTTGCTTGGGCAGGTCCGCCGCGCGCGCGCCTAGCGGCGCCACCAACAAAGCCGACAGAATCAACGATCGCAGCATCGCCGTGTCCCCCCGGTCTCGGAACTCGTTTGTTTCGCGCACTCACAAACCCGCCGATGCGCTTGCGCCGAAGGTTACGCGGAGTTCAGGCGATTGTCATTTGAACCGTTTGGGCACGTCGACGATCGCTTCGCCTATGCAGCATACAGTTCGAACAGCGCGCCGTGCAGGTCGAAGCTGCCGTCTTCGCCGATTGCGAAGTGCCGGCGGACGGCCTCGGGCGCGCCCCGCTGGAGCGACCGGATCGCCTCGACATGGCTCGCCGGCGGATGGGTGCGGGCGATCCAGATGGGAAATTCCATGCGCAGCCCACGAACCGCGACGCCGGTCAGCTCGAAGCCCGCGCGCGACAGGGCGCCGACCCATTCCGCCATGCTGTAGTTGCGCACGTGCGAGACGTCGCGCAGCAGCTCGATCGCCTGCAGATACGTGTCCAGCACGCGGTCCGCCGCGGCGATCGTGTCGACGATGATCGCCAGCCCGCCCGGCTTGGTCACACGCCGCGCCTGCCGCAGCCCGGCCTCCATATCGTGCCAATGATGCACGCTGAAGCGGCACAGCACCGCATCGAACGTGGCGTCGGCGAACGGCAGGTTCTCGGCCGGCGCGAGTTGCGTGCGGATGTTGGCCAGCCCCCTCGCGCGGGCCTCGGCGGCGACCGCCTCCAGCATCGCCGGCGTGACGTCGCAGGCGACGACCTCGCCGACATGCGGCGCGGCGCGGTAGCTGACATGCCCGCCGCCGCAACCGAGATCGAGCACGCGCGCAAGCCCTCGTCCGCGCAGAACGTCCTCGATGTGATCGAGGTCGGCGCCGGCGCTGTGCACCGCGCTGGAGACATAGTCCTGCGCGCGGGGCGCATACTGCGCGGCGACGAAATCCTGTTGCGATCCGCTCATCGGTCTCTCCGGTTGCCGGTGCGGCGGGCGGGCTACAGCCCGAGTTCCGACAGGCCCGGATGTCCCTCGGGCCGCGGGCCCGGGGCGGGCCAGTGGAATTTCCGCTCGCTTTCACGCATCGGGACGTCGTTGATGCTCGCCTCGCGCCGCCGCATCAGGCCGTTCGCGTCGAACTCCCACTGCTCGTTGCCGTGGCTGCGGAACCAGTTGCCGCTGTCGTCGTGCCATTCATAGACGAAGCGCACAGCGATGTGGTCGCCGGTGTAGGCCCAGACTTCCTTGATCAGCCGGTAGGCGAGCTCCTTGATCCACTTGCGCGACAGGAACGCGATGATCGCCTCGCGGCCGGCGAAGAACTCCGCGCGATTTCGCCAGCGGCTGTCCTCGGTGTAGGCGCCGGCGACCCGTTCGGGATCGCGCGAATTCCAGGCGTCTTCGGCCTTGCGCGCCTTCTCGGCCGCGGTCTCGCGCGTGAACGGCGGCAGCGGCGGTCGTGCGGTCATCCGGCTCTCCTGTTACGGATGCTGGCGCGACTGGAGCACACATGCGCGTCTTCCTCTACGGCACGCTGCTCGACCCGGCCACGCTCGCCGCGCGCAGCGGCGACCCCCGGCTGCCCGCACGATGTCGTCCCGCCGCGCTGCAAGGCTGGCGGCGCGTCGCGCTCGCAGGCTCGCCCTACCCGACGCTGCGTCCCGCCCGCGGCACGCGCACACCGGGCGTCGTTGTCGACGTCGGCCCCGCCGCGCTGCGCCGGCTGGTCGCCTACGAGGGACCTGCCTATCGGCTGACGCGGCTTGTCGTGGCGACCGCGCAAGGGGAAACTGCGGTGCACGCCTGGATCGCGCCCGGCGGCACGCAGCGTCCCTGGAACCCGGAACCTCGCGCATGATGCAGCCGCCGCCCGCCCAGCCCGGTCAGCGCGAAGACGAGATCGACACCCCGGCGCTGATCCTCGACCTCGACGCGTTCGAGGCGAACCTCGACCGCATGGCGGCCTTCCTCGCGCCCACCGACGTCAAGCTGCGGGCACACGCGAAGACTCACAAATCCGCGGTCATCGCGCACCTGCAGATCGCGCGCGGCGCGGTCGGCCAATGCACCCAGAAGGTCGGCGAGGCCGAGGCGCTCGCCTGGGGTGGTGTGCCCGACATCCTTGTCAGCAACGAGGTCGTGGGATCGGCGAAGCTCGCCCGGCTCGCCGCCCTCGCCCGCATCGCGCGCGTCGCCGTCTGCGCCGACGATGCCGCCCAGGTCGAAGCGATCGCGCAGGCGGCCGAGCACGCGCGCGTGCGCCTGCCGGTGCTGGTCGAGATCGACGTCGGCGCCGGCCGCTGCGGCGTGGCACCCGGCCCCGACGCGGTGGCGCTGGCGCGGCACATAGCGGCATCGCCGCACCTGGTCTTCGGCGGGCTGCAGGCGTATCACGGCTCGGCGCAGCACCTGCGCACGCGCGACGCCCGCGCGGCCGCCATCGCGCAGGTCGCCGATCACACGCGGCGCACCGTCGAGCAGTTGCGCCAGCAGGGCCTCGCCTGCGCCATCGTCGGCGGCGCCGGCACCGGCACGTTCGAGCACGAGGTCGCGTCGGGCGTCTTCACCGAGATCCAGGCGGGCAGCTACGTCTTCATGGACGCCGACTACGCGGCCAACCGGGACCACGCCGGCTTCGCGCACGCGCTGTTCGTGCTGGCCAGCGTGATGAGCGCGCCGCGCGCGGGCGTCGCGGTGCTCGACGCCGGGCACAAGGCGGTGCCGATCGACAGCGGCATGCCGCTGGTCTGGCAGCGGCCGGACATCCGCTACACGAGCGCGTCCGACGAACACGGCAAGCTCGAATACGGCAGCGAGACGACGGCGCCGAGGCTCGGCGAGAAGCTGCGGCTGATCCCCGGGCACTGCGATCCGGCGGTCGATCGCTACGACTGGTACGTGGGCGTGCGCCGCGGCGTGGTTGAATGCCTGTGGCCGATCGCCGCGCGCGGCGCGATGACCTGAGACGCGCCTCGCGGCGCGATGAACGAGCGGGAGGAAATCATGGAACGTCCCTTCACCTGGTCGGATCTGGAAGCGCTGCGCCAGTACGACACGCCGACAATTTGCAACGGACTCGAACTGGTCGTGCCCGACCGGCGCGCCATCGGCTTCACCGTCGAGCCGATGGTCTGCATCGATCCGTCGCTGCCGCCGATGATCGGCCTAGCGCGCACCGGCACCATCCGCGCGAAGGAGCCGCCGCGCGGCACGGTGACGCAGCGCCTCGACTGGTACGACTACGTCGCAAAGTCCGACATGCCGACCATCGTCGTCCTGCAGGATCTCGACGACCGTCCCGGCTACGGCGCCTTCTGGGGCGAGGTGCATTCGGCGGTGCACAAGGCGCTCGGCGCGCTCGGCTGCGTGACCAACGGCAGCTTCCGCGACATCGACCCGTGGGCGAAAGGCTTCCAGATGCTCGGCGGGCGCATCGGGCCGAGCCACGCCCACGTGCATCTCGTCACGCACGGCCACGGGGTGAACGTGTACGGCATGCAAGTCGATCACGACGAGGTGGTGCACGCCGACCGCCACGGCGCGGTGGTCATCCCCGACGAGGCCGTGCGCAAGCTGCCGGCGGCCATCGAGCTGATCGCCCGGCGCGAGAAGGTGATCCTGGACGTCTGCCACGCGCCGGACTTCACGCCCGCCAAGCTGCGCGAGGCGATCCTCCGCTCGGGCGAGATACATTAAGAAACAGTGTGTGAGGCCGATCGGCACTAGATCTTTGCGACACACCCGCCGTTGAGCGGGCCCGTCATCGTTTCATCGAGGAGACCTGCGATGCGCCTGCGCACCGGTCTGCTGTCCGCCCTCGTGGCGGCCGCTCTGCTCGGCCCGCTTGCTGCGCCTCGACCTGCCCAAGCGTATTGGGGCGGCGGTTGGCACGGCGGCGGCGGGGGCGGCGGCTGGCACGGCGGTGGCTGGGGCGGTGGTTGGCACGGCGGCTGGGGGGGCTGGCACGGCGGCTGGGGGGGCTGGCACGGCGG
>DATEQV010000405.1:0-2747 GCA_035272265.1 Acidisphaera sp.
CATCTCAAGCAGCGGATCGAGGCGTTCATCGCCTACTTCAACCAGACCATGGCCAAGCCCTTCCGCTGGACTATGAAGGGCCGCCCTCTCACCGTGTGAGACATGCTAAACGGGGTGCCGACTTCCGGCGAGGTGTACTAGATGAAGCTGACGCCGCAGGTGCGCGCGATCACGCTTTGCGTCTGCGCGATACGAGCCCTAGCCTGATTGGAGCCGGTCCAGGTTTCGCTCTCCGATCGCTGTTCCCACACGCATCACTCCGCCGTCTCTCGCGCGCGCATACGGAAGCTGTTGCGGCCCGCGGCGAAGACTGGGTCGCCGGTGATTAGGCGGACGCCGAGGCGGTAGGTGAAATACGACCACGCCCAGCCGACGATCACCGCGATCCGATTGCGCACGCCGACTAGGAACAGGACGTGTACCAGCCCCCACAGCCACCAGGCTGGCGCACCGGACAGCCGAACCCAGCCGAAATGAACAACGGCGCTCTTGCGTCCGATCGTCGCCAGGCTGCCCTGATGGCGGTAGCGGAACGGCGGCGGCGGGGTGTGTCCGCGCAGGCTAGCGGCGATGACCGCAGCGACATGCGCTCCGCCTTGCTTGGCGGCCGGCGCGAGCCCCGGCACGGCCTCGCCCTTCCAGGCCAGCGACAAAACGGTGTCGCCGACGGCAAAGACACGGTCGTGGCCGGGAACTGACAGGTCGGAAGCCACGATCAGCCGCCCGGCCGGATCGGCGGGCGCGCCAAGCCAGGCGGACGCGGGAGAGGCCATGACCCCAGCGGCCCATAGCACGGTCGCCGCGGCGACCCGCTTGCCGGCGACAACCGCGCCGTCCCGGTCAATCAGCTCGACCCGCTTGCCGGTCCATACCTCAACGCCGAGCGACTCTAGTGAGCGCTGCGCAAACGCCGAAAGGCGATCGGGGAACTGCGGCAGTACGCGCGGCGCCGATTGCACCAGGATGATCCGCGCGGAAGCCGGGTCGAAGCGGCGAAATTCCTTCTCCAGGCCGTGGCGCGCGAGTTCCGCGATCGCGCCGGCCAGCTCCACGCCGGTCGGTCCGCCACCGCAGACGATGAAGGTCAGCAGCGCCGCTCGCTCGGCCGCATCGTCCGTCGCCTCGGCGCGCTCGAAGGCGGCGAGGATGCGGCCGCGCACGGCGACGGCGTCCTCGACGAACTTCAGGCCAGGTGCATAGGCAGCCCAGGACTCGTTGCCGAAATAGCCATGTTCTGCGCCGGTCGCGAGTACGAGGTAGTCGTAGGCGAGCGCCTGGTCATCGACGTGCACGAGGCGACGAGCGGAGTCGACCGCAGTGACCGTGCCGTTGAGCACGCGGATGCGTGGATCGTCGCGGAAGACGCTGCGAATCGGGGTGGCGATGTCGCCGGGCGAAAGGCTGGCAGTGGCGACCTGATAGAGCAGCGGCTGAAACAGGTGGTAGTTGCGCCGATCGATCAGCGTGACGCGCGCACGCTCGTGCCGCAGCTCCGCTGCGCAGGCCATGCCGCCGAAGCCCGCGCCGACAATGACCACGTGCGGCTCGGTGCCGTCCTGGCGCACCGGACGATGCAGCACGCGCACGAGCAGGCCGTCGATAGAAAGGCATCCGGCACCACGTGTGCCGAGCACCGCCAGCAGCAGCGGCGCATACAGCGTCATCACATGACCCGGCGCCATCATCGCCATGCCCGTAGCGGCCGAGATCAGCGCCAGCGCAGTGAGCGGCGTGGCCAGGCCGAGCCCCAGCAGTACGCCGGCAGCCAGCGCCAGTGGTGGCGGGACCATCGCCGCCGTGGCCGTCAGGAACGCCCCGGCGGGCAAGGCTGCGCCTACGGCGGGGGCGATGAGCGACACCGCGAGCCACACGCGCAGCGCTAATCGCCACGCCGGTCCGATGACATCCTCGACCCAGAGTCCGGCGGCGACGGCGCGCGTCGCGAGCGGCAGCGGGCTGGCGGCGAGGCCCTTCGCGAGCAGGCGATCGAGCGAAAGCGGCCCGGCGCCCTCGATCACGTACCAGGCGAACAACGCGGCCTGCAGCAGGTAGCTGTCGTGCGGCCGGACGTCTGCTGGCATCACCAGCGATAGCGCGAGTAGCGCCAGCGCCGTCGGCCGCACCAGCAATCCAGCCGCCAGCAGCGCCGGGCCGAGCACCAGCGTCACGACCAGCATCGCGTGGTGGCCGGCGGTCATGCCCGAGACGAACATCGCCTGCGCGAGGCTGAGCCGCACGAAAAGATCGGCCGGCCCCGCCGCCAGCCGCACGAGCGTCCGTACTGGATCGAACCACGCGGCGAGCCACGCGCGTACCGCTTCGTTCATGCGACCCCCTGGATGCGCCTTCGTGCGGCGCCACAAGGCCGACGCCGCCAGTCGCAAGATGTGACAGTAACGGCCGCGGAAATGGCGCAGTAACGCCTCGGTCGGATCAGAGTCGGATAACGGGACGTACAAGAAAACCCGGCGCCCGACCCGCGGATGACGATCGCGTAGTTGTTGCAGAAAGACCCGAGTCGTGCGCCTGCGAGGGATTCAGATCTTGCGCTGAGGCCCCGAGCCGGCAGAAATGCCAAGGCGATAATTGTGCATACGCTGCGCAGAAGGAGCGGACGCGATGTTGCTAGCCGGGGATATCGGCGGAACCACGACGCGTCTGGCACTGATCGCGCCGGAGACCGGGCCGCGTAAGTTCGTAGCCCAAAAGGAATACCCGAGCGGCGACTTCGAGGGACTGCACCCGAT
>DATEQV010000406.1:0-6325 GCA_035272265.1 Acidisphaera sp.
CAACCCGGGCCGAAGGAGGGCCAACATGCTGCGCTGGCTCCCACCGTCCCTGATCCGCCTCTACCAACGCCTCGCCAACGCCGTCCCCTACGCCCGCAAGACCCGCCCCCGGCCCATCCCGCCGGACGACGAGCGGCCAAGCTCCGGACAGGCGCGCCACTACCGGCTCGAGATCGCCTACGACGCCTTCTGCGAGCACCGCCCGCCGCCGAAGAAGCTGTTCCGCGCCAACCCGTGGCGCCGCGACCTCACCTCGTGGTGCGACGCACCGAACAGCTGGACGGATCGCCGCAAGCCCCGCTGCCACCACTGCGAGACCGCCCGCGCCCACTACATCGCCGCCCGCGATCACGGCGACTGGAAGGCCGAGGTCGCGCTCTACAAGCTCGCCCGACGCGGTGCGGTGCGCCTGCTCGCCGAGCGCCGCCAATATCGCGAAAGCCGCCGGCAGTTCTGGGCGCGCCATCGCGAACACGTCGCCCGTAACGGCCCGGAGCCGATGCCGCCGCAGTTCGAGCCCGAGCTCTGGCCGATGATCGCCCATCGCGGCTCGCACGAATCCTGGCACCATCGCGACCGCCGCGAGGTCGAGCGCGGCCTCGTGCGCGCCCACGCCCGCCATCTCCGCCGCGAGATCCAGCGCCGTAAAGAACGCCTGCGCGACCTCGGAGCCGGCGAAGCTCTCCGTGCCGCCGCTCAGCCTGATGCCAGTCCCGGTACGTCGTCATCGCGAGGCGCGAAGCGCCGTAGCGACCCAGGGCAACGCGAAAAGCGCCTGCCTGCCGGCCATCGATCGCCACGCCGCCGAAAGGCGGCCCGCGACGGCAATGCACACGCGACCGGAGCAACCGAGCCGACGGCCGATGCCGCCCCTTCGGCCGATGCCGCCGACACCGCGCCCGCGCCGGACCCGATGCGGGTCTCGCGGCACAAGCCGCCGAAACCGACCGACATCAAGATCGGCGCCGCGCGCCCGACGATCCCGCCGCCGCGCGCCTCCCGGGATCGCCCGACCACCGCGTCAGGCGACGCGGCGCCGCGCCCTGCGCCGGGCGGCACGCGCACGCCGCGCGGCGATCAGCGCCCGCGTCCGCTCGACCTCCGGCCCGGTGACGACCAGCGGGGCGCAGCCGGCGGCCTCCCAGGTTCGGATGGCGAACTGCGGATGCAGCCGCAGCACCGCCCCGCCGTTCTCGAACGTGTCGCGGTCGCCGGTGTCGAGGTAGTTCTCGGCCGTCAGTCCCTCGGCCAGGCCACCGTCGAGGCCGCCGCCGTCGCGCATGTTGCCGCCGCCCTCGATCTTCAGCCTCGCCCCCGCCCCGCGATCGACGGCATAGGGATCGGCGGCCAGGCCGTTGATCAGCGTGATGCCGGCGGCGACATCGACCGTGCAAGCGCCGACCGTGCCGCCCTGCGCGGCGGCGTCGACCGCACAGGTCAGCCGGACCATCCCGCCATCGACACGAACGATCCCGCGTCGTCACCGCATCCGGCGAGCGCCGCCGGTCGAGCCGAATTCCCATCCTCCGAGAGGCAAGGCGTGCACGGGCCGCCGATCGATGCATCCGAAACAAACGCGGATCCGCCGCGGCCGGCGGCCGGCGCGGGTGGGAAGGCTCGTGCGTTATAATGCAGGTTCCCCGCCCGGCGGAGGTCGATGATCCTGGAGGGGAGGCGCACCTGGGCTGTGGCCTTCGCCGGTCGGGGAGTGCACAGATTAGACCCCCCATCCGGCTTGTCGGTGATTTAGATCAATGTCGCGCGTCAGGCCTCGGCCTCGATGACGCGCTCGCCCGCTGCGCGCCGCCGCCGCGGCCGCACCGGCGGCGCGTCGGAAACGGGTGCAGGCGCGGCCAGTTCCGGCACGCGCGCCGGCTCTTCGCCGATGTCGATCATGTCGACATCGGTTGCCTGCAACGCCGCAACCGCATGCTTGAGCACCTCGAACTCCTCGACGATCAGCTCGGCGACGTGCTGCACGTCCGGCACCGCGTCGCTGCAGACGGTCAGGCCGAAGTTGAGCTCGTCGACATAGCTGACCACGGTGATGTTCAGCGCCATGTTGTGGTACGGAATCGACAGCGGGAAGTGCCGCACCGCCGGCACGCCCGCGCAGTACATCGTCTTGCGCGGCCCCGGCACGTTCGAGATCACCAGGTTCATGAACGGCGGCAGCACGCCGGACGCCCCCGCGCGCGCGAAGGACTGGAACAGGCCGTTCATCAGCAGCGGCACGCCGGGCCAGACGAGGTCGACCGGGAAGATGTCGCGGAACCGGCGGAACTGGTCCTGCATCGTGTGCAACCCGGCGGCGATGACGCGCAGCCGCTCGATCGGATCGGCGACATCGGTCGCGAGCGTGCACAGGATCGCGGCCGTGCGGTTGCTGTAGTCCCGGTCGCTCGGGTCGCGCCGCAGCGTCATCGGCATGCCGGCGACCAGCGGCTGCTTGGGCAGCGCCTTCCTCTCCGACAGATAGCGCCGCAGCGCGCCGGCGCACACCGCCATCACCACGTCGTTGACCGTCACGCGCTGCGCCTTGGCGACCCACTTCGCGTCGCCCAGCGAAATCGACGACAGGCCCACACCGCGGTTGCCGGAGATCGGCACGTTCAGCGGCGTGCGCGGCGGAATCCGCAGCGTGCGCAAGAGTTCGCGAACGGCGCTGCGGTTCTGTCCGAAACCGGCAACCGCCGTCGCCAGCTTCGGCCCCAGCCGCGCCAGCTCGACGCCTTGCTGCCAGAACGCGTTCATCAGGCTGTTGGCGGCAGCCCAGACGCCCGGCCGCTCGTGCTCCTCCCACGGCGAATGCGGCCGGCCCGGAGCCGGTGTCGGGGTGGTCTCGAGAATCGTCGACAGGGCGACGGTGCCGATCACGCCGTCCATCACCGCGTGGTGCACCTTCATCTGGACGGCGAACCCGCCGTCCTCGAGCCCCTCGATCAGGTGGTACTCCCACAGCGGATGCGAGCGGTCGAGCGGCGTCGCGTGCAGCTCGGCGACCATGGTGCGCAGCTGCTCCATCGTGCCGGGTGCGGGCAGCGTGTGGCGCCGCATGTGGTAGTCGAGATCGACCGTCGGCGCATGCACCCAGAACGGCTGGGTCACGCCGTACGTGGTCTGCAGCTGCCGCCAGTAGGACGGCAGCAGGTCGATGCGTGCGGCGGTATAGACGCGGAAGCGCTCGTGGATGACGTCGGCCGACACGTCGGTCGGCCCGAACAGCGTCACGCTACCGACATGCATCGGCGTCTTCGGCGTTTCCAGATACAGAAAGGCCGCGTCCTGTGCAGTGAGGCGTCGCATGTCAGCCTCCAGCCGAAATCGGCGTCATCGCAGTTGCCTCGCCATGTACCCGGCGACGGTGCGCGTCACTTCGCGCGGCACGAGGTGCACGCCGCGCGCGAGCAGGCTGTTGTAGATGCCGGCCACGCACACGGTGTCGCCGGCGAGGCACGCGGCGACTCCCTGCTTGGCGACCGATTCCGCGTCCATCACGATGGCCGCCGGCAGATGCTCGGTACGCGGCGAGCGGTGCATCATCGGCGTGTCGGTGAAACCGGGGCACAGCGCGGTGACGGTCACACCGGTGCCCTTCAGCTCCTCGGCCATCGATTCGGTCAGCGAGAGCACGTAGGCCTTCGACGCGGCATACGCGGCGACCGTCGGGACCGGCGCGAACGCGGCGACCGAGGCCACGTTCAGGATGCGCCCGTCGGCGCGCCGGAGCATCGGCTCGATGAACAGCCGCGTCATCGCGGTCAGCGCGACGACATTGACGTGCAGCAGCTGCAGGTGGTCGCGCAGCGCGATCGCGGCGAACTCGCCCTCGAACACCAGGCCCGCGTTGTTCACCAGCAGGTCGACCGCGATGTCGCGCTCCTGCAGGTGATCGAAGATCGCCTGCGGCGCGTCGGCTTCGCTGAGATCGGCGGGGCAGATGATGGCGTCGGCGCCGCGCTCGCCGAGGATCTCGTGCGCCGCCTGCTCCAGCGTGTCGCGATGGCGGCCGACCAGAATCGGCTGGTACGCCTCGGCGGCGAGCGCCTTGGCGATCTCCTTGCCGATCCCGGACGATGCGCCGGTGATCAGCGCATGCTTCTTGCGCCCGCTTGGCGTGTCCACGGCCGATGCGCCCTTACTGCTCGCATCACCCTACGCCCGCCAGCCCGGGAACGAATTGACCTGCCGCAACCCCGGATGCGGCTGCGCTTACGTTCTGCGGCGCTCGCGGTCCTCGCCCATGCGGCGGACGACCAGCTCGTCGATCTCCAGCCGCCCGATGCGCGCGCGTCCCACCCCCAGGCCGCCGATCGCCAGCCGGCCGATCGCGATGACCCCGAAGGCCAGCGCGCCGACCGACAGCGCGCCCAGCGCCATCGCCACCCCGGACGACAGGCCGGTGGCGCGCAGGGCCGTCGCCTCGACGGCGTGCGGCCGGCCGCACGCCGGGCACGCCGCCGCCTCCTGCTCCTGCTGAAGGGTCTGCTCCTGCTCCGGCTCCATCCCGTGTCCCCTTTGCCTTGCCGCCCCGGCTGCCCCGCTCTAGAACCCCGGCTCCCCGATTTTTCGCGAGTTCCCCGCCATGAAGCAGCAGGCGAACCTGATCCGCGCCGGACAGGTCATCGAGCACGACGGCCGCCGCTGGACCGTGCTCAAGCAGCAGATCATCACCCCCGGCAAGGGCGGCGCTTTCATCCAGGTCGAGATGCGCGACCTCAAGACCGGCAACAAGACCAACGAACGCTGGCGCACCGCCGACACCGTCGAGCGGCTGATGACCGAGGAGAAGGAATACACCTACTCCTACACCGACGGCACCAACATGGTGCTGATGGACCCCGAGAGCTTCGAGCAGACGATGGTGCCGCTCGATCTGCTCGGCGACATGGCGCCGTTCCTGCAGGACAACATGCACGTCACGCTCGACCTGGTGGAGGGCGACCCCGTCGGCATCCACCTGCCGCCGACGGTCATCCTGGAAGTGGTCGAGGCCGATCCGGTGGTGAAGGGCCAGACCGCCGCGAGCAGCTACAAGCCGGCCCTGCTGTCGAACGGCGTGAAGACCTCGGTGCCGCCGTTCATCGAGACCGGCGAGCGCATCGTCGTGAAGACCGAGGACGCCAGCTACGTCGAGCGCGCGAAGGGCTAGCACGGAGTTTACCCGTCATGACCGGCCTTGTGCCGGTCATCCACGACTTTCTGCTTTCCAGCGCCGGCGAAGTCGTGGATGGCCGGGCCAAGCCCGGCCATGACGGTTGCGGAACGGCTGCGCGATTCCACACACGCTGGAACCGCTCTATCGAAAGGAACACCGGATCATGGCGCCGCGTCTGTCGCCGCACATGCACGTGATGCAGGCCGCGGCAAAGAAGGCCGGACGCCAGCTGGTGCACGACTTCAAGGAGGTCGAGCACCTGCAGGTCGCGGTGAAGGGGCCGTCCGACTTCGTCAGCCAGGCCGACCTGCGCGCCGAGGCGACCTTGCGCGAGGAACTCACCCGCTCGCGCCCCGGCTACGCCTTCCTGATGGAAGAAAGCGGCGCCTCGGGCGGCGACAACTGGTCGTGGCGCTGGGTGGTGGACCCGCTCGACGGCACCACCAACTTCCTGCACGGCATCCCGCACTGGGCGATCAGCATCGGCCTGGAACGCCGCCTGCCCGACGGCGACAGCGAGATCGCCGCCGGCCTGATCTACAACCCCGCCAGCGACGACATGTTCTGGGCCGAGAAGGGCGCCGGCGCGTGGGTGAACGACCACCGCCTGCGGGTGGCGGCGCGGCGCGAGCTGAAGGACAGCGTGCTGGCCACCGGGATTCCCTTCGCCTCCGTCGCCCCGCAGCACCGGCTCGCCTGCGCCCGCACGCTCGGCCAGCTCATGCCGGTGGTCGCCGGCATCCGGCGCTTCGGCGCCGCCGCACTCGACCTCGCCTGGGTCGCGGCGGGGCGGTTCGACGGGTTCTGGGAACTCGGCCTGAAGCCGTGGGACATGTCGGCCGGGCTGCTGCTCGTGCGCGAGGCCGGCGGCTACGCCACCGAGCCGGACGGCGAAGGCGATCCGCGCAACAGCGGCGACGTGGTGGCCGCCAACCAGCACCTGCACCGACGGTTGTGCGAGGTGGTGGCGGACGGCCAGCGGGCGGCGGCCGGCTCCGCCTCGATTGAGCGCGGGGCCAGGGGGGCCTAGTACACCTCGCCGGAAGTCGGCACCCGGTTTAGCATGTCTCACACGGTGAGAGGGCGGCCCTTCATGGTCCAGCGGAAGGGCTTGGCCATGGTCTGGTTGAAGTAGGCGATGAACGCCTCGATCCGCTGCTTGAGATG
>DATEQV010000407.1:0-5238 GCA_035272265.1 Acidisphaera sp.
ACGTGAAGGCGGGACTCGCCATGGGTGCAGAGAGACAAACAGGGGTGACGATCAACTCGCGATCCTGACGTGAGACGGCCTGCAGGGCCCCCAGATCAGCCCGAGTTCTGCACCACCTGCGATCTGTTCGGGAATCGTGGCCACTGCTTCATCTTGTCCTTGAGCGGCGTGATCGCATTATTGATGTCCCGTTCCGCTTCATCGTATTTCCGCTTGGCAGGCTTTGCCTCCTCCTCGAGCGCGGCCTTGACCGCAAGGCGCGCGATCTTGACGTCGTCCTTGACGATGTCGACGACCTTCAGGCCGTTCAGCATGCGGTTCGCGTTCGCAGCGAGCAGGACGAGCACGGCGTAGCGGTCGGCAAACCCCTTGCCGTCGTCGGCCGCCTTCTCCGCGGCTACCAGAAGTGGTTGCGCGCCCGGTTCGTCGCCGGCCGTGGCCTTGGTGCGGGCCTCCTGTAGCTTCGATTTCGCCGTTGCGATCTCGCCCGCGACATGGACGTGCTGTGCGTGCTGCTCCAGCGCGGTGATCTTGGCCTCGATCGCGCTCGCCTTCGCCGCAAACTCGCCGGACGGGACCGTCGGCGCCGGCGTGGCCGTGGGCGGAGTCGTTGCGGTCGGGGTCGGGGTCGGGGTGGTCGCGGCTGTCGGCGTCGGCGCCGTTGCCGTCGGGGTCGGGGTCGGGGTCGGGCCCGTCGGCGTCGGCGGTGTGCCGCCGGTCGTCGGCGCGGTCGTGGTATCGCTGCCGGGCGTATCGATGCGCGCGGTCTGACCTTTCTTGCCGGCCGACACGTCGGCGCGCAGCGTAACCCCGAATGTCGCCTCGAGCCAGGCGACCTGTTCGGGTGTCGCGCCGGAGGGCTTCGATGACTGTTGCGTGCGAGTCATCACATCCGACATTGTTCGGCTCCCCTGTTGGACGGACGCGGCGTGCGGCGACGCGCGGACCGTAGGTCTCGATCACTCGTCGGGTCAAGGTCGCAATGAAATGCTCGCCATGTGCATCTTTCCTGTTATAGCATGTGCCGACAAAAGGGCCGCGTATCGTTATTGGGAATGAGCATGCGTCGTATTGGCCTTCTCGCCGCAACTCTCGCGCTCTGCGCTGCCGCACCTGCGAACACCAGCGGCAGCGTCGCCTTGGCGCTGGCGGCCATCGTGGGCGGCTATTCGCCCATGATGTCCGCGCCGGCCAAGAACGAATTGGCGACCCTGTTCGACGGCACGGTCCCAGCGCACGCGGCCAACATCACCGTCAAGGCCGACAAGATCGTCTGCCTCGCCGGCAACGTGGACATCACCGTGCACGAATGCACGCTCACCTTTGGTGCGCGAACGGTGACGCTGCAGGGGCGCCGCGCGCATGAACTTTACGCGACGCTCGTCGAGGCGGGCGTTCCCTCGGACGGCGCTGCGGGGAAGATCTACGAGGCGCTGACGGCGCTGGCCTGCACGATCAAGCCCGCCGACATCGGCAGCGGCGGCGGCGCGGACTGCAGCTACGGCCCCGGCAATTAGGCCGGGGCTGGCACCGCGGCCGGCGTCTCAGGCGGCCTTCAGGCGGTCCGCATACTGCTTGCGGAACTTGGCGACCTTCGGGGCGATGATCGCCTGGCAGTAGCCGGACCACGGATTTTCGGCAAAGTAGTCGTGGTGCTCGGGCTCGGCTTCGAAGAACACGCCGAGCGGCACGATCTCCGTGGTCAGCTTGCGGTCCCACATCCCCGTCTTCGCGATCTCGTCCATCACCGCGCGCGCGGTCGCCGCCTGCTCCTCGCTGCTCGTCAGGATGATCGAGCGGTACTGCGGGCCGACGTCGTTGCCCTGGCGGTCCTTGGTGGTCGGGTCATGCGTGGTGAAGAAGACGCGCAGGAGGTCGGCGTACGACACCATCGCCGGATCGAACGTCACCTGCACCACCTCGGCGTGGCCGGTCCGGCCGGAGCAGACCTGCTTGTAGGTCGGGTTGGGAATTAGCCCGCCGGCGTAGCCGGGCATCACGCTGATCACGCCGCGCAGCTCCTTGAACACCGCCTCGGTGCACCAGAAGCAGCCGCCGCCCAACGTCGCAATTTCCTTTGTGGTCCCTGAAGTCATGTCGGGTCCTCCTCGAGCCGGATATGGGTCAGGCCTGCGCACTCTCCAGCAGCGAGCGGAGCAGGCCGGGATCGGCGATCACGCGGGGCACCTTGTTCTGGCCCCCGAGCCGCCCGCGCGCGCGCATCCAGGCGGCGAAGCTGCCGGGGGGCGCGAGCACGATCCGGGGCACGTCCATCTGCCCGCCGTCGCGGTGCGCGCGATAGTCGTCGTTCAGACCAGCGAGCGTGCGATCCGTGACAGCCGCCATCCGGGCCGGCGCATCGGGCGGCGCGGGCGCGCGCAGCTCGATCACGAAAACGTGGCGGCCGCGCCCGCCCTCGGCCGGCTCCGGGCCGACGGCGTAGTCGGCGACGGCCGCGCCGAGCGAGTCCGCGGCCGCCAGCACGCCCTGCTCGATCTCCTCCCCGGTCAGGTGCTCGCCGTACGCGGACAGCCAGTACGACGTCCGGCCGGTGACCCGCAGGCGGGGCGGCGTGCGCGATACCAGACGCACGGTATCGCCGACGACATACGACCACAGGCCCGCGCAGGTGCTGACGATCAGCGCGTACTCCGTCCCCGTCTCGGCATCGGCGATCCAGTGGCGGACGGGCGCGGCGGCGTCGAGCGTCTCGGTCGGCACGAACTCGTAGAAGATGCCGTGGTCCAGGATCAGCCGCAGGCCGGCGTCGGGTGCGCCGTCCGCGACGGCGCAGAAGCCTTCGCTGGCGGGATAGACCTCGCGCAGGTCGACGCGAGCATCCCCCAGCCATGCGGCGAAGGCATCGCGATACGGCGCGAACGACACCCCGCCGTGCACCAGCAGCTCGAGCCGCGGGTAGAACGCGGCCAGGCGGCGCGGCAGGTCCGGGCGGAGTGCGGCGAGGCGCTCGAAGAACAGCAGCAGCCAGCTCGGCGTGCCGGTGATCGTGCGGATGTCGGCGCCCAGCGACGCGGGGGCGAGGCGATCGATCTTGGTCTCCCAGTCCGGGATCAGCGCCAGGCGCGGCGGCGGGAAATACCACGCGCGCGCGTAGGCGGGCACGCGCACGGCGGCGATGCCGGACAGGTCGCCGCTCCGCACGCCCGGCGCTTCCTGCTTCAGGTCGGTGGTGCCGCCGAGCACGAAATTCCGGCCGCCGAGCACGTGCGAGCCGGCGTGGTTGGCAAGGTGGTGCGTCAGCACGTCGAGCGCCGCGTGCCGGTTGCTGCGCACCATGGCCGGCGTGATCGGCAGGTATTTCGTGCTGCCCGTGCTGGTCCCGGACGACGCCGCGAGGAACGGCACGCGCCCCGGCCAGCCGACATCCGACAGGTCGGGAAACGCGGGCTGCCAGAAGTCGCGCCACATCGTCTCGTAGCCGCGCAGCGGAACCGCGCGCTGGTAGTCGGCGACGTCGCGCACCCGCTCGAACCCGTGCGCGCGGCCAACGCGAGTCTCCGCCGCGTGGCGCAGCATCCGCAGCAGCTGCGTGCGCTGGCGTTCGACCGGGTCCTCGGCGGCGAGGCGGCGGAGGCGCAGCGAGGCGTACGCGCGCAGGATCGGCGTCGCGTCGGGCAGCCGGTGCATCAGCTGCCGGACCGGCCCGGCGTCAGCGTCTGCTGGTGGGGGAACTCGGCGGCGATCGTCGCGGGGCGCAGCGGCATGCGGATGGTGCGGTTCTCGCGCCAGAGCGGCATCTGGTCGGCGAAGTTGGCGCTGCCCATCCAGCCGTCCTCGCCGCCGAACAGCACGAACCAGTTGGCATCGTCATCGCCCATGTCGGCGAGGAAGCGCGACTGCGAGCCGTAGGTCGCGTAGTGGCGTTCGCGCACCAGCCCATGCGCCGCCTTCATCACCGTCTCGCGCGAGCCCGATGTGGCGTAGTCCTCGATGACGAAACGCGAACCGATCACCGGGATCAACCCGAACACCGAACGCACGCGCATGTGGTGCATGTCGCCCCAGGTGGGGAAGTCCGCCGCGTCCTTGGCCGCCGCGTCCAGCGCGTCGCGCAGCAGCGTGCGCCGGTCGGCGTCCGGCAGCGCCTGGACCGTCGGCAGCAGGTAGGTGGCGGTCCAGGTCCAGTCGGTGGCGAAGCGGCGGTTCGCAGGCGTTCGCGAAAGCGGCATGGCGATATGATACAGCAGCGTCTCGAACAGCACCGGTCCGTTCGCCCCGGCGTCGTAGCTGCCGTTCCAGGCTCGCAGCCCGGCGAGGAAATCGGGCTTCTCTTCCGCCAGCCCTTCGCGCTCGATCGCCTGCACCAGCCCGTCGCGCAGCGCGATGGCGTTCAGCGACGTCACGTCCACCTGGAGCGCGCGCAGATCCTCCAGCCCGATCTTCGGCTTGGACGCGAGCAGCTGCTGCAGGCGGCGGACGCGCTCGCCGGTGATGTAGAAGTAGCCGACCGGCACGTCGGCCGTGGTCGGTACGTTGTTGGCCGACGCGAGGAACCCTTCGGGCGGATTCAGCGCCCAGGGCAGCGTCGTCGCGTCCTCGTGCCCCTGCCACAGCGAAAGCGGATCGTGCGGATCGAGGATGACGTCCGGCGGCACGCGGCGCTGACGCCTCGGCAGCCACACCGCCATGATCTGCCCGATATTCCCCCTTGCATCGGCGAACTGCATGTTCTGCCCGCCGGCGGCGTAGGTCTTGAACGCGGCGCGGAACTGCTCGGGCGTGGTGGCACGGCTGGCGTCGAGGAAGGCGGTGATCTCGTCGCTCGCCTCGTGGCCCATCCAGCGCAGCGCGATGTCGCGGCCTTCGGGGCCGTGGAACAGCGGACTGTCGGAAATGATCGGGCCGAGCTCGGAACGGCGCCGGTCGTACCTGTCGCCGAACCACAGGCGGGTGCGCAGCGTCTGCGTCTCGGTGGTCAGCGTCTCGCCCGTCACGTCGTACAGATCGGATGCGGCGGCGCGCATGTTGGTGCCGCCCCACGCCATCGCCGGCGTGCGGCCGAGGCCGAAGATCGGCAGCCCGACCGGCATCAGGCCGACCACGTTGAACGACGGCGACCGCGCGCCGGCCAGGATCCACAAATTCGGCAGGATCAGCGCCAGATGCGGATCGGTGGCGAGCAGCGCGTGCCCCGTGGCGCTGTGCGCGGGCGACACGACGACGCAGTTGCTGCCCGAACGGCTCGCACCCGCGAGCAATCCGCCGAGTGCCGCCTGC
>DATEQV010000408.1:0-9353 GCA_035272265.1 Acidisphaera sp.
CCGCTCGCCGCGCCGGTGATCGCGTATGTCCCGCCGGCGCCGATGATGCCGGTCTCGACCGGGCTCGACACCCCGTCCTTGTCGGTCAGGTCGAAGCTGAAGCGGTCGAGCGTCGGGTTCAGCGTCTCGGTGTAGTAAACCCGGCCGTGCGAGGCCGTCAGCGTGCCCCGCGCGGGCGCGTCGATGACGATCGGATTGCCGGTCGCGAGCGGCACCGGATCGGTGTACATCCCGATGGTCAGCGCGACGTCCTTCGTGACCCCGACGTCCTTCAGGAACGGCACCAGCGTCGGCCCGTTATCGAGGGAGACGAACGTGTTGCCGCCGCTGGTCGTTACCAGCAGGTCCTGGGTGTTCAGGCCGGGGATGTCGAGCGTCAGCGACCCGCCTCCGACGAGCGTCAGGTGGTTGCTGGCGTAGTGCGAGCCGGTGGCCACGAACCCGGCGACCTCGATCGTGCTGCCGGCGTTGAAGTCGTCGATCGTCGCGGCAAACCCGGACGGCGAGTCGATCACCAGCTCCCGGGGCTGCGCGCCGGTGCCGAAGTCGATCGTCTGGCCGGCGCCGACCGTGCTGCCGGCTGTCAGCGTGCTCCCGGCCTGGAGCTGGAACAGACCGGTGCCGCTGATCGCGCCGTTGAGGATGCTGAGGTCGCCGGTCCCGACATCGAATGTCGAGTTGTTGACGACAGCACTTTCGATCGTGCCGTAGCCCTGCAGCGAGCTACCGCTGTCGAAGTCGACCAGCGGCGGGCTGATGATCCCGCCGGTGAGGTCGAGTGTGCCGCCGCCGCCGAACTCCACCGATCCGTACGACGTCAGCACGGCGTTCGACCCGAGATCAACGACGCCGTGTCCGCCGATCTTGCCGACGACGACGGCGCCGATCGCCGCGACGAACGCCGTGCCGAGCGCGGTGAGCGTCCCCAGGCCGCCGGCGCCGACATACATCGTGCCGTTCGTCTCGAACGTGCCGTTGTTGACCGTCACGTCGCCCGTGCCGCCGACGCCGATGTCCGCCCCGTCCTCGGTGGCGGGGTCGGGGGAGCCGGCGAGCACCGTGCCGCCGGCGTCGATCTCCAGGTAGGCAACGTGGCCTGGGGTCAGGCCCACGCCGATCGGCGCGCCCGCCGTGTTCCCGTTGAAGGTGGTGACCAGCGCGTCGGCGACATACAGGCTACCCTCGACGTCGAGCGCGTAGGAGCCGGTCGGGGTGAAATACTGCGTGAAATCGGTCAGCGAGAGCGTGCCGCCGGTGAAGGTCCAGGGTCCCGCTAATGGCCCTGTCTCGGCGGCGAGGTACACGTTGCTGGCCGTGCCGGGCAGTGTGATCGTGCCGGAACCGTTCAGGAATTCCGCGAGGTTCAGGTCGCCCGGCGGGCCGCCCGGGGGCGTCCAGTGCTCGACGGCGCCCCAGGTGCCGGAGTTGGTGTTCCAGACATAGATCGTCGGCGGGCTGACGATGTCGAGGCTGCCGTGGCCGTCGGGCTCCAGGCCGAACTGCGACTGCGTGAGTCCGGCCCCGAAATTCAGGTCGAAGGTGCCGACAGAGGTGTCGAGCGTCAGGTGCCCGGTCGTCGGGTCGTAGGTTTCGGTCGCGCCGAGCGATGGCACGTTGGTCAGATCGACCGTGTCGCCCTCCGTCCACCCGGTGAACGACCCGGCGAACCCGCTCGCGTCCGCGACGATGACCGCGGAATCCGGCGGCAACCCACCGCCGCCGCCGGTGGTAGTGGTGAAGTTCATCGTGATCCCGGACCCGACGGCGCTGGAGGTCGACAGGATTTCCCCCGGCACACCCAGCTGGAAATCGCCCGTGCCGGTGATCGGGCCGTCGATCTCCAACGAACCGGCGGAGCCGAGCTTGCCGATGAGGAACAAGCCGGTCGCGGTGACCGAGCTTTCGATGGTTCCGTATCCGTAAGAATAGGTGCCGGTTGACGATGGGCGAAACGATCGTGCCGCCGAGAAGATTCATCCCGCCGCCGGTACCGAACACCACCGACTGGGTTGCGTTCAATGTCGAACCGGAGCCGAGGCTGAGCGTGGCACCACCGAGCGGGCCGACGACCACGCTTGATGCGTCGATCACGCTCGACTGGAAGGCGTCGAGCAGGCCGGAGTCCAAGTTGGCGATATTGCGGTCGCCCACGTAGATCGTGCCGCCGGATACCAGCGTGCTTCCGGTGTACAGGAATATGCCGCCGTTGCCGGCGTAGGTGGTGCCCGACCCGAGCGTGAACGTGCCGGATGGCGACACGACCGTCGTCCCGGCGGCGAGGCTGATGCCGTTCGCGATGTCGATGTCGCCCGCAGCGGCGGCGGTCGCACCGGTCTGGAGGAGCAGGTTGCCGATGACGCCGTCGCCGCCGACATCGATCCGGCCGGCGCTGTAAAGCGTGCTACCGCCACTGAGCGAGACCTGGCCGCCGACGCCTGGGGCGCCGGTGTAGAACTCCGTGTTGCCGCCGCCGACGCCGATATCGAGGTTGCCGGCGGGGTCGGTCATCCGGACGTCGGAGCTGCCTGATACGTTGACCTGTGCGGCTCCGGCGCGGCCGACGAACATGCCGCCGTGGTCGGTGATATTGGAGCCGCCGGACACCCATAGGGTTGCCGCCCCGCCTCGCCCGATGGCAAGCCCGGCGAGTTGGCTTGAATTCGTGCTGCCGGTATCGAGGGTGGCCGCGTTCTCCAGCGTCAGCGTGGCGCTGCTGTTGAGGTCGAGCGCGATCCCCAGGCCGTCGCTGCCCGCGTTCAGCAGCCCGTCGTTGACGGTCACCCAGGCGGTGCCGGTGGGGGCGATCTGCGACGCGAAGCCCGACGTTTCGTCGGCGACCGCGCTGTCGTCGAACGTGCCGCCGGAATCGATCTCCAGCGATCCGGTGCCGAAATACGTCGTCCCGTTCGCGACGAAGGTGCTGCCGACGACCAGCCCGCTGTTGGCGTTCGTGCCGGTGGCAAGAACGTTCGACGTGACCTGGCCATCGTTCTCGATGACCAGCGTGCCGGTGACGCCGCGGCCGCCGATCGCCACGCCGTCCTGCGAGCTGACCGAGCCGTCGTTGACGATGCCCAGCCCCGTGCCGCCGCGCGCGGTGAGGGTGCTGGTGCTGTTGCTGCCGCGCCCGATCTGCAGGAACGCGTTCCCGGTTTCGTCCAGAAGCACGGCGAGCGAGCCGCCGGGTCCCACGATCAGCGCGCCCGCGCCGCCGCGTCCGTCGACGAGCCCGCCGTAGGTCTCGACCAGGCCGCCGTTGATGTTCAGCGTGCCGTCGCCGTGATTGCCGATCAGAAACGGGAGCTCATTGTTGCTGTTCGTCGTGCCGGCGAGGATCGTTCCGCCGCTGTCGACCTCGAGATAGCTGACGTCGCCCGTCCCGAGCCCGACCCCGACCGGCGCGCCGACCGTGCCGCCGTTCCAGGTGTCGATCGTGGCGTCGCTGACATACAGGGTGCCCGCGACGTCGAGGGCGAACGAGGACGTAGATGCGAACGTCTGCGTGACATCCGTCAGCGACAGCGTGCCGCCGGTGAACGTCCACGGACCGCCTGCGCCGGCGACGAAGACGTTGCTGGCCGTCCCCGGCAGGGTGATGGTCCCCGAGCCGGTCAGGAACTCCCCCAGGTCGGGGCTCATCGGGCCGCCGGTCGGCGTCCAGTTCGTTCCGAGATCCCACGTGCCGGAGTTCGTGTCCCAGGTGTACTGGTTGCCGGGCATGTTGCACCGTTCCTAGGCTGGCCTACGCCGCCATTCTCGGGCCGCATCGAACCGGGGCGCAAGCGACTCAGACGCGAGTTCGCCGTGCTCCATAACTCCCGGTTGTCGTCTCGCCGGCGCAGCACACGCAAATCGGCGCAACGCGACCGGAGGCGCTCAGCGGCGGAGTGCGCGGGCCTCGGCCGGGGCGGACGCGCCGCCCTCGCCACTCTCGGCCCGCTTCGGCCGCGGGCGAACCTCGAAGCGGAAGGGGCTCGCGCCGGTGGCGTTGGGATCGAGCACCAGCCGGTGTTCGAGCGGCGGAAACGCGCGGCTGCGGCAGTCCGGGCGGTCGCACAGCCGGCATGACAGGCCGATGCCGACGCGGGCGTGGTCGATGTCGATGCCGTCCGAGTACACCACCTCCGATGCGTGGCTGACGCGGCAGCCCATCGCGACAACGTGAACCGGCGGCGGGTCGCCCCAATGCGCCGGCGGTCCGTGGATCGTGCGCGCGAAGGTCAGAAAGGTGTCGCCCTCCGGCAGTTCGGCGATCTGCACGCACACCTCGCCCGGGGTCGAAAAGGCCGTGTTCACCACCCAGCGCGGGCACGATCCGCCGTAGCGCGCGAACGGAAACCCGGCGACCGAGAAGCGCTTGGACACGTTGCCCGCCGGATCGGTGCGCACCAGGAAGAACGGCACGCCGCGCGCGCCCTCGCGCTGCAACGTCGTCAGCCGGTGGCACGCCTGTTCGTAGGAAACGCCGAACCGCGCGGCCAGCGCCTCGATGTCGTGGCGCAGCTCGCGCGCCGCCGTCAGGAAATCGTCGTACGGCATGATCAGTGCGCCGGCGACGTAGTTCAGCAGGCCCACGCGGATCATCGCCGCGGCCTCGGGCGTGGACGGCGAGGCGGGGCCGACGATCGCCTCCACCGCCTCGCGCGCCTCCAGCAGCGCGAGCTGGAACGCCATGTGAAATCCGCGAGACTCCCGCGGCAGGCTTTCCGACAGCACCAGCAGCCGTGCCGCCGGATCGTATCGCCGCAACGCGGTCGCCAGCGGCTGCACCGTCACGGTCAGGCCGTGATGGCGGCGCATCCGCTCGGCCAGTGCATGGTTCATCTCGTGCGGGGCGGCATTGAGCGCACGCTGAATGTCGGCCGCCGCCTGCTCGAGCGTCGGGAAATGGTTCGACGCGGCGTTGAAGAAGTCCCGCGTCTCCTCGTTGGGCAGCAGGATGCGCCGGCCGGACGGCAGCGACAGCCCGCCGGAATCCTCGCGCGCCACCCGCCACGCGCGATACAGCGCCAGGATCGCCCGCGCGGCATTCGGCGCCGAGCCCGCGATCAGCGCCGCGTCCTCGTCGTCCACCTCCTCGCCCAGCAGCGGATCGGCGAACGCCTCCTTCAGCCCGACCTCCAGCTCGCGCTCCTCGCTGCCCGACAGGGTCGCGAGGTCGACGCGCAGGATCTCGGCGAGCTTGATCAGCAGGCTCGCCGTGACCGCCCGCTGCTCATGCTCGATCAGGTTGAGGTAACTGGCTGAAATCCCGAGCCGGACAGCCAGCGCCTGCTGGGTCATGCCGCGCTCCAGGCGCAGGCGGCGGACGGCTCGGCCGATCAAGGCGCGGGAGGACATTCACAGACTTTACACATTTACAGGCCGGGCCGTGAAGACCTCGACCGGATTGCGAGTCGGACTCGACCGATTTCCCTCAACTTCGCACCTGCAATGTGAATTATTGACGGCATACACAGTCCTTATCCAGGGACCTCACCCAGGGAGACCTAACGCCCATGCGACCGAGCTCAAATCGTACTTGGCTGCCTGACGGGATGGCCAGCGCCGGCGGCGATCCCGAGCGTTTCTACGGCATCGAGCGCGACTATACGCCGGAAGACGTGGAGCGCCTGTCCGGCTCCTTCCGCGTCCGCCACACGCTGGCGGAGATGGGCGCCGCGCGCCTGTGGCACCTGCTGAAGACCGAGCCCTACGTGAACACGCTCGGCGCACTGACCGGCAACCAGGCCGTCCAGCAGGTCAAGGCCGGCCTGAAGGCGATCTACCTTTCCGGCTGGCAGGTGGCGGGCGACGCCAACACCGCCGGTCAGATGTATCCCGACCAGTCGCTCTATCCGGTCGACAGCGTCCCGAACGTGGTGCGCCGGATCAACAACGCGCTGCGCCGCTGCGACCAGATCGCCAAGCAGGAAGGCGGCCGCGACGGCACATACTGGATGGCACCGATCGTGGCGGACGCCGAGGCCGGCTTCGGCGGGCCCCTGAACGCCTACGAGCTGATGCGCGCGATGATCGAGGCGGGCGCCGCGGGCGTGCACTTTGAAGACCAGCTCGCCTCCGAGAAGAAGTGCGGCCATCTGGGCGGCAAGGTGCTGGTGCCGATCGCCACGCACATTCGCACGCTGAACGCCGCGCGCCTGGCCGCCGACGTCGAGGGCGTGTCCACGGTGCTGCTGTGCCGCACCGACGCGCACTCCGCCCAGCTGCTGACCAGCGACGTCGACGAGCGCGACCGTCCGTTCATCGGTGGCGACCGCACGCCCGAGGGCTTCTTCCGCATCAAGAAGGGCAAGGGCGTCGAGTACGCGATCGCCCGCAGCCTGGCCTACGCGCCGTATGCCGACCTGCTGTGGTGGGAGACGAGCGAGCCGAACCTGAAAGAGGCCGAGCAGTTCGCCGACGCGATCCATCGCCAGTTCCCCGGCAAGATGCTCGCCTACAACTGCTCGCCGAGCTTCAACTGGTCGAAGAAGCTGTCGCCGGAGAAGATCGCCGGCTTCCAGCGCGCGATCGGCTCGATGGGCTACCGCTTCCAGTTCGTGACCTTGGCCGGCTTCCACAGCCTGAACTACTCGATGTTCACGCTGGCGCGCGGCTACAAGGAGCGCGGCATGGCGGCGTATTCCGAGCTGCAGAACGCGGAGTTCGCGGCCGAGGCCGAGGGCTACACCGCCACGCGCCACCAGCGCGAGGTTGGTGTGGGCTACTTCGACGCGGTGGCCACCGCGATTTCGGGCGGCAAGTCCAGCACCACGGCGCTGGCCGGCAGCACCGAGACGGAGCAGTTCCACGACGAGCACGGCGGCCATGGAACGGAGCCGTCCGAGCACCACGACTTCGACGACGGCCTGGTGCACAGCCACGAATGGGCCGTGAAGTAAGCTAAGCTTCGAGGAAACCCTGGTCTGACGAGTCGCCGCGGTCCGCAAGGGCCGCGGCGGTTTGTTTTCGGTTCGCTCAGTCGCGCAGTTGTTCCGTCGTCTCCGCGAGCGCGCGGGCGAGGTCGGGCGAGACTACCTTTGCCAGCCGGTCATGCGCCGCACGCCAGATCGGGATCGCGGCTTCCAGCCGCCGTGCTCCGGCCTCGGTCAGCCAGACCATCCGCCGCCGCAGATCGCCTTCGACCGCCGCGATCTCGACCAGCCCCTCGCCCTCCAGCGTGCGCAGGTTGCGCGACAGCGTCGACTGATCCAGCCCGGTTCGCTGCGCCAGCGCGCCCAGCGTGTCATCGGGCGCCGCAGCGATCTGCGCCATCAGCCCCATCTGCGCCACCGTCAGGTCGACCCCCGGCATCTCGCGCTCGAGGAACTGCGTGATCCGCCGTGCGGCCAGCCGCGCGTTCAGACAGGCGCACGTCTCGACGACGGTGCGGGCGTCGGTTCGGAGAGTCTTGCCAGGCTGCCGGGGGGAACCCATGTCCATGCATATACATCGTTTGCAGATGCATGGAAGGGGCGGGCGGTGAACCTGACCGAGGAAGCTGGATACCGCGTGGCGACCGCGGCCGAGACGGACGGCATGACCGGCCGGGAAATCCTGCAGGCGATCATCGACGGAAGACTGCCGCGCCCGCCGATGGGCGTGACGATGTCGTTCTGGCTCGTCGAGGTCGGCGACGGTTTCGCCGCGTTCGAGGGCGAGCCGGGCCGTCACCTGCTGAACCCGATGGGAAGCGTGCACGGCGGCTGGGCGCTGACCCTGATCGACAGCGCCACGGGCTGCGCCGCGCAAACCGTGCTCCCGGCGGGCGTCCGCTATACGACGGTCGAGACGAAGGCGAATTTTTCCCGCCCGATCTCCGCGGACATCGGCCGCGTCCGCGCCGAAGGACGGGTGCTGGTCCGGGGCCGCAAGATCATCTCGGCAGACGCCAACGTGCTGAGCGCGGAGGGCAAGGTGCTGGCGCACGGCACGTCGACGCTGATGGTGCTGGCCGGCGACCGCGCGTAGCCGCGGCCTGAGGGTCGGGGCGGTCGCCTCACTCCGCACACATCAATCCGCCCAGGCGGCCGCGAACCTGCAGACCGTCCAGGCGATTGCGGAAGTAACGCGCGTTGATCTCGTCGGTCGTCAGACTCTCCACCCGCCGGAAGCCGATCGTCGTCAGCGCGCTGACCAGCGCGTCGGGGCTGAAGAAGCTGCGGAACGGCTCGCCCGCTTGGCCCACCGTCACGCGGATGGCGTCATGTGCCAGCTTTTCCGGAGCCGACAACCCCTGCCGCGGCAGCGCGTAATCGAACGCGATCGCGTTGTCCGGGCAAAACGAGTGGATCAATGCAAGCGTCGCCAGCACCACGTCATTCGTCAGGTACGGCGTCACGCCCAGCCAAGAGAAGAACGCGCGCTCGCCGAGCCTGAGTCCAGCGCGTTCCAACTCGACGTCCAGCTTTTGATGTTCGAAGTCGACGGGAACGAATGTCAGATCAGGCGGAACCGGTATGCTCGTCTCGGCCAGCCGGCGGCGCTTCCAGGCCTGCGTATCGGGATGGTCGACTTCGAATACGCGCAGGCTGCCGGCCGGGTAAGGGTTGCGGTAGGCGAACGTGTCCAGCCCCGCGCCCAAAATCACGTATTGGGCGGTTCCCGCTGCGACCGCCCTCGCAAGCTGGTCTTCGGCGTATCGGCTGCGCGCCGTCACGAACGCCCGCAGGTAACGTGCGACCGGAAGCTGGGACGCCGGCAACCGGAGCATGATCGATGCGGCCGCCCGCAAGCCGATGATCCGCAGGGCGATCGGGTCTTCCAGCACATGCGGGAAGTCGAGCAACTGGTGTGCCGCGCAACGGACGGCCACGGCCTGAGCGGTCCTGCTCGGTGATCCGGCTTTCATCGGTCGCGTCCCCCAGTGTCCGCAGCGAGTGTAGGGAGAACAGCGCGGCGGGTTAGTTCCGACAGTGACCGGCCCTTCGCCGAGAGGCTGAATTGATCCCCGACCGAGTCATTGACACTTGAGTAGTGAGAAGGCTGGTCTGTTGTCTCGATTGACCATGATTGTATTATTCTCCCCGTAGTAACTCCATTCGGTTCCTATTTTCTCCGGCTTGCCTCTGACGTGAACCGAATTTGTCGTTGTCGTCCGGAGGCTACTATCAGCACTTAATTCGATCCTTTCCGTATCAGTACTGCCGTCTCCGCTGGTCCAAATCAGGTTCCCGTCTCGGATTTCCGCGGAGTACGTCTGCGAAGGATTGCTGCAGGCTCCAGTGGTCCACGTGCGACGCGCAGTTGTTGCGGAGAGTCCGAGTAGGGCCTGAGCCTTCTGGATCTGCTCTTGCAGAGCGGCCGCCTGCTGAGCCGCCGCCTCTCGTGCCGCCGCCGCCCGAGCAGCCGCCTGCTGAGCCGCTGCCTGC
>DATEQV010000409.1:0-3766 GCA_035272265.1 Acidisphaera sp.
GACATCGACGACATCCCGCGCGAGACAAGGCGAAGCGGTCTTCAGGAATTCGGCCTGCCCTACGCATCGGATCCGGTCATCAGCAAGCATCTCGCCGGCTTCCTCGGCCGCAGCCTGCAGAACGTGCGAGCGAGCGAAACGCTGTCCGCTTTGGTCGGCGCGCGCACCGAGACTCGCGCGCTGATGCCGACCGCCGTTCTGTTCAACGGCGGCGTGTTCAAGGCCGCGTCGATCCGCGCCCGCGTGCTGGAGTTGCTGGCGTACTGGAACGGCGGCCAGCCGGTCCGCGAGCTGCAGGGGTTCGAGCCCGATCTCGCCGTCGCCAAAGGCGCCGCGGTGTACGGCCGCCATCGCGCCACCGGCCGCGGCATCCGCATCCGCGCGGGCACCTCGCGGTCCTACTACATCGGCCTGGAGACCTCGATGCCGGCCATTCCGGGCTTCCGTCCGCCCGTGAAGGCGCTGTGCGTCGTGCCGCAGGGGATGCAGGAGGGCACCGAGCTGCTCATCGAAGGACGCGAATTCGGTCTCGTCACCGGCCGCCCGGCGGAGTTCCGCTTCTTCTCCTCCGCCGTACGCAGCGGCGACGCCCCTGGCCAGATCATCCCGGACGCCGAACGCGAGCTGCAGGAAACCAGCCTGCTCGAAATCGAGCTACCGCCGGTCGACGATTTGCAAGCGGGACAGGCGGTCCCGGTAGAGATCGACGCGGTCGTGACACCCCTCGGCACGCTCGAACTCTGGATGAAGCACACGAATTCGGATCGCCGCTGGAAGGTCGAATTCCAGGTCCGCACGGAATAGCGCGGCGCGTGGTGCCTGACGGTGGCTAGCGCGCGCTATTCGATCGGCATCGATCTCGGCACGACGAACTCGGCACTCGCGTTCGCGCCGCTGGTCGGCAATGCCAAGCCGGAGGTCCTGCTCGTCCCGCAGTGGGAGAGTCTGTCGGCGCTGGCGGAGCAGCCGACCCTGCCCTCGTTCCTGTATCTCCCGGAAGAGGCGGTTGCCGCGCAGTTGCGCACCCGGAATTCGGGTGCCGGGGAGTGGATCGTCGGCCGTCTCGCGCGCAACCGGATGGCGGAGACGCCAGGACGTGTCGTGCACTCCGCCAAGTCCTGGCTCTGCCACCATGCCGCCGACCGTTCGGCGTCGTTCCTGCCGTGGGGATCGACCGATCTGGCGGCCGAGCAGAAGATCTCGCCGGTGCGCGCCTCGGCGTTGATCCTGAACTACCTTCGCGGCTCCTGGGACAACCGCTTCGCCGCCGCAGGCCATCCGTTCGATGACCAAAACATCACTGTCACCGTCCCCGCATCGTTCGATGCAGCCGCGCAGCGCCTGACGATCGCAGCCGCCGAGGAAGCCGGTTTCCCGAGCGGCGTACGACTGCTCGAAGAGCCGCAGGCGGCGTTCTACTCCTGGCTCGAAGACAACAACGCGAACGTGATCTGGCAGGGCGCTGAAGATGGCGACGTTGCGCCACGGCATGTGCTGGTCGTCGACATCGGCGGCGGCACGTCGGACTTCAGCCTGTTCGAGCTGCGTCCGAGCGCAGGCGGCCCCATACCAGACATCTCACGGGTGGCGGTCAGCGACCACATCCTGCTCGGTGGCGACAACATCGATCTGGCCCTCGCGCACCTCGCCGAATCGAGCCTTCCCGGCGGACGCGGGCAGGTGTCCGGCGCGCAGTGGGACCGTCTGGTCTCCGCGTGCCGCGACCTGAAGGAGACCGTCCTGTCGCGCGACGGAGCGCCGGACGAGCGATTCGTCGTGGCCGTGGCCGGACGCGGGGCGTCGATGATGGCCGGCGCGCAGTCGGCGACGCTGACACGGTCGGGCATCGAGCGACTGCTGCTCGACGGGTTCTTTCCGGCCTGCGATCCGGCAGCACGGCCCCACCGGCTGCAAGGCGCGCTGCAGGAGTGGGGCCTTCCCTATGCCTCCGACAGCGCCGTCACGCGGCATCTCGCCGACTTTCTCCGCGAGCGCCCCCGCGTCGACGCGATCCTGTTCAACGGCGGATCCGTCGGCCCGGCGATCGTGCGGCAGCGCATCCGCGAACAGGTCGGCGCATGGCAGAACGGCCAGGTTCCGCTGGTGCTGGAGAATGCCGACCCTGCCCTGGCGGTCGCGCGCGGTGCCGCGCGCTACGGCGCGCTGCTGCATCGGCATGCGCGGCACATCGGAGCCGGCGCTGCGCACGCGGTGTTCCTGGAAGTGCACAGCCACCCGGCTGACGCAATGGAGGACCAGCCTCCCGCGCTGGTGTGCGTCCTGCCGCACGGCGCATTGCCCGAGGAACCGTTCGAAATCGCGGAACCTCCGCTTGCCTTACGGACCGATCAGCTTGTGCGCTTTCAGGCATTCTCGTCGACGCGCCGCGACCGCAGCCACGCGGGCGACATCGTCGCATCGGATGCCGATCTTCACGCGCTGCCGCCATTGCAGACGATCGCCCGGACCGACGAGACGCCCCGCGACGATGCAAGCCGGACAGTGCCGGTGCGGTTGGTCGCGAAGATGAATGCGCTGGGCCTGCTGCAAATCTCGGTCGTCAGTGCCGATCCCGCGCTCGCGCGGTCCTGGCCGCTGGAGTTCGATCTTCGCGCACATGATCCCGGCGCCGGCACGTCACGCAAATCCGTCGCGACCGTCGCACCAAATGCCGCGACGCAGGCCATCGACGCGGCGCGCAACCGGATCGGCGGCGCATTTGCGCGACCGGGCAGCAAGCCCGTCAAGACAAGTTCGGGAGTTTTGTTCAAGGGGCTCGAGCAAATCCTCGGAGCGCCGAGGAGCGCGTGGAACGCGCCCCTGCTTCGCGCCCTATGGCCGGCACTGGACGAGCGGCGCGACGGGCGCGGCCTTTCGGCGGATCACGAGGAGGCTTGGCTCATCCTCGCAGGCTTCCTGCTGCGCCCCGGCTTCGGCGTTGCCGGCGACGATCTGCGGATGGACGCCTTGTGGCGCGCGCACGATGCCGGCGCGCGCTTTCCGGGCCGCCGTATCAAGACCCAGGAGTACCTCCTGTGGCGCCGCGTGGCCGGCGGGCTGACGCAAGAACGACAGGCCAAACTCCTGTCCGAAGAGATCGAAAAAATCCGTGCCGGCAAGCCGTCGCCCGAGCTGGTGCGCCTGGCCGGCTCGCTCGAGTTGCTACCGATCGACACGAAAGCCGAGTTGATCACGCTGTTCATCGACCACGCCGCGGCGCTCGCCGAGGAGAAGCGAGACTGCGCCCCGTATCTCGCTTCACTCGGGCATCTGCTGAACCGGGCGCCGCTGCACGCGGGGCCGGAGATGGTTGTCTCGCCCGATTTCGTCGATCAGGCCTATGCCGCGTTGCGAAACCTGGACTGGACGCGGCCCGACCTGCTCGAGGTGCAGACGCTGTTCCTGCGGGCAGCCCGGGTCGTCGGCGACCGGCGTCTCGACGTGCCCAAGCCGTTGCGCAACCTGATCGCCGGCAAGCTGGAGAAGTCGGGCGTGCCGCCGCTGCGAACAGCGAAGATCAGAGAGTTCATGCCGATCCAAAGATCCGATCGCGTCAGCATGTACGACGAGGCCCTACCGCCAGGGCTGGTTTTCGGAGCGGCGCATGCTGATGTGGAAGCGTAGCAGCCTAGCAGCCTGTCGGAGTTAGCAGTTTTGCGGATGAATATGTCGCCAACGGCCACCGGCGGATTCTCTTGTTGTGCAGAACCGCGAAGTATCGAAAGAAATCTCCGATTTGTTCGTGGTTTGTGCTTAACTCCGACAG
>DATEQV010000410.1:0-19483 GCA_035272265.1 Acidisphaera sp.
TTGCCGGCGCCGTTCGGGCCGATCAGTCCGAAGATTTCGCGGGCGCGCACCTGAAGGTCGACACGATCGACCGCGAGATGCCCGTCGTAGGATTTCGACAGCGCCTGGGTTTCGATCACCAAGGCGGGCGTCGCGCTGCGGTCCCCTGGCGGGCTATCCGGCACGGTGACATCCCTCAACGCGACATTCCTCGAGCGGCTGGGTGCCGGATACGGCCGCGCCGCGTTCGAACCAGCGTTGATACAGGTCAATGCCGTGTGCGGCGGTGCGATGCAATCCTGATAAAGTATCGGGACATATGCCGCGGAGGCTGAATCGTGCAGCGGCCACTATCGCGGCGCGCGCTGTTGCGCGGGTCGGCGGTGATGACAACGGAAATCGGCATGGCCAAGGTCGCGTTCGCAGCGGGCCAGGAAGCAGCGGAACAGGGCGCGGCCGCCGTGGGGCCCGACGCGGTGCCGATCACGCTGACCGTGAACAGCGTGGAACACGCGCTGCGTGTCGAGCCGCGCGCCACGCTGGCCGAGACCTTGCGCGGCCCGCTCGGGCTGACCGGCACCAAGATCGCCTGCAATCACGGGGCCTGCTCGGCGTGCACGGTGTGGCTCGACGGGTTGCCGGTATGCGGGTGCATGACGCTGGCGATCGAGGTCGGCACTCGCGGGGTCACCACGATCGAGGGGCTGGCGATGGGTGGCGCGCTGCACCCGGTGCAGGCGGCGTTCATCGAGCACGACGCGATGCAATGCGGATTCTGCACGCCGGGCATGGTGATGAGCTGTGCGGCGCTGCTGGCGCGCACGCCCGCGCCGACCGAGGACGCGGTGAAGGCGGCGATCAGCGGCCATGTCTGCCGCTGCGGCACCTATCCGCACGTCGTCGCGGCGACGCTGGCGGCGGGAGCGCGGAAGGCATGACCGACGAGACGCTTCGCCGTGAAACCTTCCCTGCCGGCATTCTGGGCGCCGGCCTGGGAACGGTCGAGCGCGACGTCCCGCCCGACGAACCGCCGCCGCTGCCGCCGAACGCGGAGCTGGCGCTGATCGGCAAGCCGATTCCGCGCATCAATGGTGTGGCGAAGGTGACCGGGGCGACGCGCTTCACAGTCGACGTCAGCCTGCCGGGGATGCTGCACGGTCGGATCCTACGCTCGCCCTTGCCGCACGCGCGGTTGCGCGCGATCGACGTCGCCGCCGCCGCGCGCCATCCGGGCGTTCGCGCGATCCTGACGATCGCGCGGCCGGACGACCCGGATGCGTCGGTGGTGCGCTATGTCGGCGCGCCGGTCGCAGCCGTCGCCGCCGTCTCGCCGAACGCGGCCGAGGAGGCGGCGGCGCTGATCGGTGTGGACTACGAGAAGCTGCCGTTCGTCACCGACATGGATGCGGCCCGAGAGCCGTCGGCGCCGCCGGTCTATCCGCCGGGCGCGGCGCCGCCGGGCCATCCGTCCGGTTATCCGGCGCGTCCCGATCTGCCGGTGAACGGCAACGTGCGCGGCCCGGCCACCGATCACCGCGGCGACACCGCGCAGGGTTTTGCCGCGGCCGAGGTGGTCGTGGACGGCGAGTACCGGACGCAGGTGCAGACCCATTGCTGCATGGAGCCGCACGCGATCGTCGCCGACTGGCGCGACGACGGGCTGACGGTGCACATGTCGACGCAGTTCACCGCCGGTGTGCGCCAGGAACTCGCCGCGGCTTTCGGTCTGCCGCTGGGCCGCGTGCGCGTGGTGGTCGACGGAATGGGCGGCGGGTTCGGGTCGAAGTCGCAGCTCGGCGCGTATGGGCGCATCGCGGTGGTGCTGTCGCGGCAGGCGAAGGCGCCGGTGCGCATCGCCTTGCATCGCGACGAGGAGCAGATGGATTCCGGCAACCGGCCGGGGACGTGGCAGCGGCTGCGGATCGGCGCGCGGCGGGACGGCACGCTGACGGCGATCTCGCTGGTCAGCTACGGCACGGCGGGCGTCACGGTCGGCGCCGGCGTCGGCAACAACGCGCAGGCGCTGTACGCGTGCCCGAACTTCGAGTCCGCGCAGCACGACGTGTTCACCAACGGCGGCCCCGGCTGCGCCATGCGCGGGCCGGGCAACACGCCGGGCGCGTTCGCGCTGGAACAGGCCATCGACGAACTGGCCGAGCGCCTGTCGCTCGATCCGGTGGCGCTGCGCGACAGGATCGACCCGAGCCGCGCGCGGCGCGAGGAGCGGCGCATCGGCGCCGAGCGCATCGGCTGGCAGCGGCGCCGCCCGCCGGGCGCCGATGCGGGGCCGGTCAAGCGCGGGCTCGGGATGGCGCAGTCGATCTGGGGTGCGAACGTGCAGCTCAATGCCGGCTGCGAAGTGCGGGTGATGCGCGACGGCTCGGTGGAGGTGCTGTCGAGCGCGCAGGACATCGGCAGCGGCATCGGCACCGTGCTGGCGCAGACCGTGGGCGAGGTGTTCGGGCTGCGGCCCGAGGCGATCACGGTGCGCATCGGCGATACCGAGTTTCCCGGCGGCGGGCCGTCGTATGGCAGCCGCACCACTGCCTCGGTCACGCCGCCGGCGCGCACCGCCGCGTGGCGGGTGCTGTCCGTGCTGTTGCGCGAGGCGGGGCTGGCGCTGAACGCAAACCCCGCCGATCTGGTCGCGCGCGACGGGCGCATCATGGTACGCGGCGATGCGGCGCGCGCGATGGAGTTCCGCGCCGCGGCGGCGCGGCAGCGCACGGACCGGATCAGTGCCGTCGCGTATCGCAGCGACGACTATGGCGGGTTCAAGCGGCGGATGGGCGACGCGGCGCTGGCGCATGAAGACCTGGGCGGCGTGCAGTTCGCGGAGGTCGCGGTGGATACGGAGACCGGCGTGATCCGGGTCGAGCGGGTGGTGGCGGTGCAGGATTGCGGCCGGCCGATGAACCCGCTGCTGCTCGAAAGCCAGGTGCAGGGCGGCGTGCTGATGGGACTGTCGTACGCGCTGTTCGAGGAGCGGCTGCTCGATCCGCACACCGGGTGGATGGTGAACCCGAACCTGGAGCAGTACAAGCTGGCCGGTGCGCGCGACGCGCCCGCGATCGACGTCGTCGTGCTGGAGAACTATCAGGGCAACAGTGCCACCGACGCGTACGGCATCGCCGAGCCGTCGAACATCGCCACCGCGCGGGCGATTGCCAATGCGGTCTACAACGCGACCGGTGTGCGCATGCGCGCTCTGCCGATGACGCCGGCCGCGGTGCTGGCGGCACTCGGCAAGGTGCCGGCGAGGAGCTAGCGATGCAACGCTTCGCCTGGATGAGCGCGCGGACCGTGTCGCAAGCTGCCGCTGCCGCGACCGCAATCACGGCGGAGCTGATGACACGTCCGGCCGATGCGACGCCGACCGAGGCGGCGATCGTGAAGGCCGGCGGGCTCGACGTGCTCGATCTGCTGAAGGAGAACCTGCTGGCGCCCGCACGCCTGGTCAGCCTGCGGGAAATCCCCGGGCTTGATGTCATAGCAGAGGAAGCGGGCGAGCTGCGCATCGGCGCGATGGCCACACTCGCTCGCGTGGCCGCCGATGCGTCCGTCGGGCAACGCTATCCGGCGCTGGCCGATGCGCTGCGCAGTGCGGCGAGTCCGCAGATCCGCAACGTCGCCACGTTGGGCGGCAATCTGCTGCAGCGCCCGCGCTGCTGGTATTTCCGCGCCGAGGCCTTCCGGTGCCTGCGCAAGGGCGGCGGCCATTGCTTCGCGCATGGCGGCGAGAACCAGTATCACGCCATCTTCGACAACCAGGCCTGCGCGATCGTGCATCCGTCCACCGCCGCGACCGTGCTCGTGGCACTCGGGGCGAGCGTCACGCTGGCAGATGCCGGCGGTGCCACGCGCCGCGTTCTGCTGGAGGATTTCTTGGTCGGCCCGGACCAGGACATGCAGCGCGAGAACGACCTTCGGCCGCACGAGATCCTGATCGCCGTCCATCTGCCGCCGGCGTCGCCCGATGCGGGGATGGCGTATCTGAAGCAGGGGCAGAAGGAGTCGTTCGACTGGCCGCTGGCCGACGTGGCGGTGGTGCTGGAGCGCGATCCGGCCGGCGTCTGCAAGCGCGCCCGCGTGGTGCTGGGCGCGGCGGCGCCGGTGCCGTACCGGGCCGCCCGCGCCGAAGCCGCGCTGACCGGACGGCGCGTGGACGAGACGTTGGCGAAGGAGGCCGCGCAAGCCGCGATCCAGGGCGCGACCCCGCTGAGCCGCAACGGCTACAAGCTGCCGCTGTTCGCAACCCTGGTGCGCCGGGCCGTCCTGCAGGCGGAGGCCGGCTGAAGGCTCCTGGCCGTTACGTGTGCTGGCCCCAGGTCAGGAACAGCCCCGCCTCGCCCAGATTACCGCCCGGGTATTCGAGGATGCGCGCCGCGATCCCGAACCCCTTCGGCTGCAGCTGGTCGTGCCAGATCCGGTAGATGTCGTGGGCCGCCCCTGTCAGGGTCGCCGGCCAGTTCTTCTCGCCGATATTGATGGCGCGGCCGCCGTCCGTGCATTGCGCGCTCGGGAAGTGCAGCAGCAGCGATTCGTGCTCGGCCCGGGCCGCTGCCTTGCGCGCGCGGTGCAGCAGCTCGCGCCAGACCTTGTCGTCGGTGTGGTGCTCGATCGCGGCGCGCACGCCTTCGATGTGGCGTTCCGCTTCGTGACGCCGGTCGTCGGTGCCGTGGACGCGGGCGTTGGTGAACGCCTCCATGACGGCGCGGAGCCCGCCAGCGGATAGGCTCGTGCGACCCGGGGGCCCGGATGCGGACTTCTTCTGGTCTTCCCCGGTCATGGCGTCCTCCTGCAAATGTCTTGGCAAGCATTATACCCCGCCCGGTGACGGGTCATACACCCGCGCGCCGGAATGATCGGGGTCGCCCGCGGCCCCCGGCCGGCTGGCCCGCTCGCCGGCGGCGAGTTCCAGCACTTCGGCGGTGATCTCCTCCTGCCGGACCCGCCTCTGCAACGACTGCAGCGACGTCAACTGGCGCTCGACCTGGCTGTGGGCGGCCGTCATCGCCTGCATGCGCGCCTCGTTTTCGGCGGCGAAGGCGTGCAGGGCGGCCTGGCAGAGCTGGGCGTGCATGTAGTCGTCGGCCAGGTTGCTGAGCAGCGCGCGTGGATCGAGGTTGACCAGCGGCGCATTCCCGTCCGGCGGCGGGGGGAACGCCGTCAGGTCCAGCGGCAGCAGGCGCTGTCGCGCCACCTCGATGCCGCGGCCACGCTGCGGCCGGCTGAAGACGACGTCCAGCCGGTTGATCTCGCCCGTGGCGATATGGGCGTAGAGCGCGTCGGCGATCCGCTCGGCGAGCTTCGGGACGCCCGATGAATGCGCGGGCATCGCGCTGCGCCAGCGCGGGACCAGGCCCCGTTCGGCCGCCGCTGCGCTGCCCCGCGTGCCGATCAGGAACAGCTCGGAACGCAGGGCGTCTGCGGCGATCGCGTCCAGCACGCGGTCGCTGAATGCTCCGGCGAATCCCTGCTCGGCGCAGAACACCACCAAAGCGGAGCGATGCGGCCGGCTGCCGGCGTCGGGGCGCGGGCCGGCGGCCAGTGCGAAGGCGCGAGCGATAGCGGCGGCGATGGTGCCCGCGTAGATGTCGACGCTCGCGAGTTGCTCGCGCGCCTCCTGGACGCGCGCGGCGGCGATGCCGCGCATCGCGTTGACGATCAGGCCGAGCTGCCGGATGCCCTCCAGCCGCGCGGTGGTTTCGGCGAGCCGCTCGGTCATGGCCGGCTGTCCGTCTTGCCGGCGTGCGACGGTGTGGCGGCCTGCATGTGCAGATGAAGGGCCTGCAGAACCGTGCGCTTGCCTGCTTCGTCCAGCGTGCCGTTCTGTTCGATCATGTGCACGGCCGCCGGGGCGTCGCGGTCGAGCGCGTCGCCAAGGCCCCGGCGGAACGCGGCCACGTCCGGCACCGGCAGCGCGTCCAGCATGCCGGACTGCACGGCGAGCACCAGGGCCACCTCGTCGGCGAGCCGAAGCGGGGCGTGCTGCGGCTGGGCGAGGATCGCGCGGATGCGCGCGCCGCGGGCGAGCTGGGTGCGCACGCGTGTGTCCGGCACGCCGCCGAACCGCGTGAACACCTCCAGCTCGAGGAACTGCGCGTAGTCGAGACGAAGCGACTCGGCCGCTTCGCGCAACGCGCGCGCCTGGGTCTTGCCGCCGACCCGGCTGACGCTGGTGCCGACATCGACGGCCGGCTTCTGGCCTTCATGGAATAGCCGCTCGTCCAGGACGATCTGGCCGTCGGCGATCGAGATCAGGTTGGTCGGGATATAGGCGCTGAGGTTGCCCGCGTCGGTCTCGGCGATCGGCAGCGCGGTGAGCGAGCCGCCGCCCCGCTCCGCCGACAGCTTCGCCGCGCGCTCCAGCAGCCGCGCATGCACGTAGAACACGTCGCCCGGATAGGCCTCGCGGCCGGGGGTCTGGCGGGTCAGCAGCGCGATCTCGCGGTGGGTGGCGGCGTGCTTCGTCAGGTCGTCGAGCACGACCAGCGCGTGGCCGCCGCGATCGCGGAAATACTCCGCCATCGTGAAGCCGGCGAAGGGCGCGATCCATTGCAGGCCGGGCGAGCCGGACGGTGCGGCCACGATGATGATGCAGCGCTCCGGCGCGCCGTGCGCGGCGATCGCGTCGATGGCGCGGCGGACGCTCGAGCTTTTCTGGCCGACGGCGACATAGACGCAGATGATGTCGCTGGATTTCTGGTTGATGATCGTGTCGATGGCGATCGTCGACTTGCCGATGGCGCGGTCGCCGATGATGAGCTCGCGTTGCCCGCGGCCGAGGGCGAACAGCGTGTCAACGACGAGCAGGCCCGTCTGCACCGGTTGCGTCACAAGGTCGCGGTCGATGATCGCGGGCGCGGGGCGCTCGATCGGCTCGAGCGTGTCGGCCGTGACCGGGCCGCGGCCGTCGAGCGGGCAGCCGAGCGGATCGACGACGCGGCCGAGGAGCGCCGGTCCCACCGGCACGCGAGTCACGTCGCCCGTGCCTCGAACGCTATCGCCGGCTTGGATAGTGTCGACGTCGTCGAACAGGACGCAGCCGACCTGGTCGCGTTCGAGCACCTGGGCGAAGCCGAACTGACCCTTCTCGAACCGCAGCAGCTCGTCGAGGCGTACGTCGGGCAGGCCGGAGACCAGCGCGATGCCGTCCGCGACCTCGTCGACCCGGCCGATCTGCTCGGCCTGCGGGCCGAGCCGCGCCGCGCCGACCGCCGCACGGGCCTCGGCCAGCCATGCGTCGGCCCGGTCGCCGTCGTCAGCCATGCGCGAGTTCCGCGAGGATGCGGTCGAGATCGGCCCGCCAGCTGTTCCTGACCAGCAGATGCGGACCGCGCAGCTCCAGCCCGGCGATCAGGGCGGGGTCGGTTTCGAACGCGATCGTCGGGTCGTTGCCGAACGCCTCGCCGATCAGTTTGCGGTAGCGCTCCTGGTCGGACGGGGCGAGCGGCGTGGCGCTGACCGCTTCCAGCGTCGCACCGTCAGCCGCGACTGCATGCCGGGTCGGGTCGGGCAGGGCATGGATTTCCTTCAGCAGCCAGTCGAGAAAGGCGGCGCGTACCGCCGGGCCGTCCAGGCGGCTGGCCAGCCGCTCCGCGATGGCGACGGCGAGCCGGCTCGCACGTTCGGACCACGCCTTTTCGGCGGCCTGCCGGTCCGCCTCGATCGCCGATTTCGCGGCCGCGCGCAGCGAATCGGCTTCGGCCCGTGCGTCGTCGAGGCGTTTCGCCCGCGCTTGTTCGGCCTCCTGCTCGGCGGCTTTCAGGACCGCCTCGTGTTCCTGTTCGATGCCGGCACGCGCGTGTTCCACCTCGGCGAGCGCCGCCGCCGCTTGTCGGCGCTTGTCATCCGCTTCGGCGAGCATCTGGCGGGCGGCGGTGCGGCGCTGCTCGATGATCGCGGCGACGGGCCGCCAGAAGAAACGCTGCAGCAGCCATACCAGGATGACGACATTGACGGTCTGGATGCCGAGCGTCCACCAGTCGATCGTCATCGCGTCACTTCAGCAGCGGATTGGCGAACAGCAAGAGAAGCGCGATCACCAGGCAGTAGATCGCCATCGTCTCGATCATCGCGAGGCCGACGAACAGCGTGCGCGAGATGGTGTTCGCCGACTCCGGCTGGCGCGCGATGGCGTCCATCGCGGCGGCGACCGCCCGCCCCTCGGCCAGCGCCGGTCCGATCGCGCCGAACGAGACCGCGACGGCGGCCGAGATGATGCTGACGGCGGCCAACCAGTTCATGAGGTGGACCCTTCGCTGGTTTTGTCGGGGTTACCTTCGCTGATCGCCCCGGCGATGAAGACCATCGCCAGCACGGCGAAGATGTAGGCCTGCACCGCGCCGGTCAGCAGATCGAGCGCCATCAGCGGGATCGGCACGAGCAGACCCGCCAGCGATAGCACGATGCCGACGACGAACACGCCGCTCATCACGTTGCCGAACAGGCGCACGAGCAGCGAGAAGGTACGCGTGAGGCTCTCGACGAAATTGAGCGGGATCATGATCGGATTGGGCGCGGCGAACGTTGCCAGATAGCCTCGTACGCCGCCCGCGCGCACGCCGAACCAGATCACGGCGAGGAAGACGAGCAGTGCGAGTGCTGCGTCGGTCTCCAGCCGCGCGGTCGGCGGCTCGATGCCGGGGACCAGCGTCGACCAGTTGGCGACGAAGATGAAGGTGAACAGCGTGCCGATGAAGGCGCGATACGGGGCGGGCTCGGCGCGCATCGTCGCCCGGATCTGGTCGTCCAGCGCGTCGACGAACAGCTCGATCGCGGCCTGCGTGCGCGAGGGCATCAGCGACAGCCGGCGGGTGAGCGCGAAGCCGCCGGCGGCGAGCACCGCCATGATCGCCCAGGTCGTCACGACGCACGCTGCAATCGGGATCGGGCCCAGATGGAACAGCGCGACGCTGGCGAGCGGCGAAGTCATGGCGCGGCTACCTTGACCCGGCGCACGGCGATCGCGCGGGCGAACAGGACGCCGAGCGTCGTGGCGAGGAGCGGCAGGGCGCCTTCCCGGGCGATCAGTGCCAGCAGCACTCCCAGCGCGGCGAGACGCAGCACGCCGGAGAGCGCCAGCATCACGGTGCCGCCGCCGCCGGCGAAGCGGCGGGTGCTCCACCACAGGCCGCGGAAATAGACCGCGCCGGCCCCTATCCCGGCGACGACGTGCAGCGCGAGCATCGGGACCGTTGCCCAGACCGGAAGACTGTCGAACGAGGGAAGCGTCATGCGCTGTTCATCCATTTCCAGGCGGACCAGCAACCGAGAACGAGGCCGAGCAACAGTAGCGGCGCGGTCCAGAAGATGCCCGAGTGGAACATACGGTCGAGCCAGCGGCCCATGAACATGCCGATCAGCATCGGCACGACGATGATCCACCCGAGCACGCCGATTTGCGCCAGGCGGCGCGCGACCGATTGGTCGCCCTCGCGCAGCCAGCGCCGGTGACGCTCACCGCGCCGGCGAACCGCGTGCACGAGCGGGTCCTGCTCGTCCGGCTCGCTCATGCGAAGTTGCCTCCGCCGCGTCTGTCGGGGCGCAGGTGGCGCATGATCTGGCGGATGGCATTGAGGTGCAGGCGGGTGCTCTCGACGTGTTCCGTCCGCTGCAGCTCGACATCCGCACGGAAGCCGGCCAGCACGCTTGCATCGAGTGTGGCGAGATCGTCGCCCGGCACTGCCTCGCGCGTCGTGATGGCGATCTCACGCCCGCCAGTGACGGACAGCATGCCGCGTTGCACCGCGCAGTAATGCCGTGTGAAGTCGCGGCTTTGCCAAGTGACGACCGAAACGGCCAGGCTGGTGAGGAAGTCGGCGTGACGCGGCAGGATGCCGAAGCTGCCGCTGGCGTCCTCGCCGCGGAAGGTGAGCACGCCGTCCTCGTCGACGACCACGGCGAGCGGCGTGGTGATTCGCAGCCTCATGACGGCGCGTGCGTCCTGGCGGTGGCGGCCTCTTTCCGGCGCGCGTCGTCCAGCGTGCCGATCATGTAGAGCGAGCTTTCGGCCCAGTCGTCGGTTTTGCCGTCGAGGATGGCGCGGACACCGGCGAGCGTGTCGGCGAGGGTGACGCTGCGGCCGGGCGTGCCGGTGAAGGCCTCGGTCACCACGAAGGGCTGGCTGAGGAACCGCTGTAGGCGGCGGGCGCGCTTGACGATCAGGCGGTCGGCCGAGCCGAGTTCCTCGACGCCGAGGAGCGCGATGATGTCCTGTAGCGCCTTGAACCGCGCGAGCGCCTCTCGTGCCCGTTCGGCGAGGCGATAGTGCGCGTCGCCCACCACGAGCGGATCGAGCAGCGCCGGCGAGGAGGCGAGCGGGTCGATGGCCGGATAGAACGCCTCGGCGGCAAGCCGGCGCGACAGCATGATGATGCTGTCCATGTGGCTGGAGATCGCGGTGACCGCGGGATCGGTGAAATCGTCCGCCGGGACATACACGGCCTGGATCGCGTTGACGGTGGCGCCGGCGACCGAGGCGATCCGCTCCTGCAATGCGGCGACCTCGGTTGCCAGCGTCGGCTGGTAGCCGACGCGGGACGGCAGGCGGCCGAGCAGGCTCGACAGCTCGCTGCCGGCCTGCACGAAGCGGAACACGTTGTCCATCAGCAGAAGCACGTTGCGGTGTTGCTGGTCGCGGAAGTGTTCGGCGATCGTCAGCGCCGTCAGCGGCACGCGCCAGCGTGCCCCCGGCGGCTCGTTCATCTGGCCGAACACCAGCACCGTGCGCGCGAGCACGCCGGAGTCCTGCATGTCGTGCAGCAGCTCGTGGCCTTCGCGGGAGCGCTCGCCCACGCCGGCGAAGACCGAGATGCCCTGGTACTTTTCGACCATGGCGTGGATCAGTTCCATGATCAGGACGGTCTTGCCGACCCCGGCGCCGCCGAACATCGCCGCCTTGCCGCCCTGCGCGAGCGGCGCGAGCAGGTCGATCACCTTGATGCCGGTTTCGAACACCGCGGCGGTGGCGATCTCGTCCTTCAGCGCGGGCGGCGGATTGTGGATGCCGCGCCGCGGGACCGACGGCGGTAGGCCGGGGCCGCGATCGCGCACCGTCCCGACGGCGTCCAGAACGCGCCCCAGCACCGCGTCGCCGACCGGCACCGCAACCGGGCCGCCCGTTGCGCGCACCGTCGTGCCGCGGGCGAGGCCGGCGGTGGGCTGCAGCGCGATCGCCGTGACGGTTGCGGGATCGAGATGGCTGTGCACCTCGAGGACCAGCGGATCGCCGCGGTCCCATTCGACGACGAGCGCGCTGTCGATCGGCGGCAACGGCGCGTTTTCGAAGCGCACGTCCACCACGGCGCCGCGAACCGAGACGACCCTGCCGATAGGCGTCGGCGGATCGGGCCGGCTCTGCTCGAGCGGTAGTTCATTCGCAGCCTGCGTGGACATCGGCCGGGCCAGGAGGCACGGCCTGGGGGTAGCGCGTCCAGCCTCTGGCGCATTGACCCGGATCAAGCGAGGCATGGGTGTCAGCACGTGATTCCCAGGGCGCGAGATGGTGCGCCAACGCGCCCGGGAGCCGCCCGGCCGCCCGAGGCACGGCCTGCCGCGGCAAGGCGGCCGTCCTGCGCCGTTGCGGGATTGCCGGCGGGCGGAGGGTCTGTCATCGATCCGGCCGGCTCGGCCACGGGCCTTACCCAACGCGAGTGATGCATGCCGGACGTCCCTGTTGCCGACCAAGCCGTTTCCACCGATCGCATCCTGCGCCTGATCACCTGCGGCAGCGTCGATGACGGCAAGTCCACGCTGATCGGCCGGCTGCTGTACGAGACCCGCTCGGTGCCCGAGGACCAGCTCACGGCCCTCGAGTCCGACAGCCGCAAGTACGGACGCACCGGCGACGAGGTCGACTACTCGCTGCTGGTCGACGGGCTGGAGGCGGAGCGCGAGCAGGCGATCACCATTGACGTCGCCTACCGGTTCTTCTCGATCCCCGGCCGCCGCTTCATCGTCGCCGATGCGCCGGGCCACGAGCAGTACACGCGCAACATGGCGACGGCCGCGTCCAACGCGGACCTTGCCATCGTGCTGGTGGACGCAAGCCAGGGCCTGCTGACGCAGACACGCCGCCATGCGCTGATCGTCTCGCTGATGGGCGTGCGGCACGTGATCCTGGCGGTCAACAAGATCGACCTCGTCGATTTCGATCAGGCGACGTTCGAGGCCATCCGCGATGATTTCGCGCAGGCGACGCAGACGTTCGGCTTCACCCGCGTCACCGCGATTCCGCTGTCCGGACGGTATGGCTACAACGTCGTCGACCGCAGCGCGCTGATGCCTTGGTACCAGGGTCCGACGCTGCTCGAGGCTCTGCGCGGCCCGGCGGTGGAGGATGAGCGTCCCGGGCCGTTCCGCATGCCGGTGCAGCTCGTCAGCCGCCCGAGCCCGGCTTTCCGCGGTTACGCAGGCACGGTGGTCAGCGGCGCTCTGCGCGTCGGCGATCGCGTGGCGGTGTCCGGCTCCGGCGTGGAGACGTCGGTCGCCTCGATCGTCGCCGCAGGGGCGGAGACAGAGGCGGCGGGGACGGGCGAGGCGGTGATGGTTACGCTCGCCGACGAGGTGGACGTGTCCCGCGGCGACGTGCTGTCGGCGGCGGATGCGCCAGTGGGAGTGGCCGACCAGTTCCAGGCGCACATGATCTGGCTCGGCGACGCGCCGCTGCTGCACGGCCGCGCGTATCTGTTCAAGCTCGGAACCCGTGTGGTCGGCGGCAGCATTACGCGCATCCGCTACCGGCTGGACCTCAATACGCAGGAGCATCTGAACGCCGACGAGCTGCGGCTGAACGAGATGGGCGTCGTCAACGTCAGCCTGTCGTTCGGCGTCGCCTTCGAGCCGTATGCCGAGAACCGCGACCTCGGCGGGTTCGTCGTCATCGACCGCCAGACCAACGGTACGGTCGGCGTGGGCATGATCGACTTCGCCCTGCGGCGCGCGACCAACATCCACTGGCAGCACCTGGATCTGGATGCGGCCGCGCGGGCCGCGCTGATGGGCCACCGCGCCGCGGTCGTGTGGTTCACTGGCCTGTCGGGGGCGGGCAAGTCGACCATCGCCAACCTGCTAGAGAAGCGCCTGCATGCCGAGGCGGTCCACACCTACGTGCTGGACGGCGACAACATCCGCCACGGGCTGAACCGCGACCTGGGCTTCACCGAGGCCGACCGGGTGGAGAACATCCGCCGCGTCGCCGAGGTGGCCGCGTTGATGGCCGATGCGGGGCTGCTGGTGGTCGTGTCGTTCATCTCGCCGTATCGCGCCGAGCGCGACGCCGCGCGCGAGCGGCTGCCGAAGGGGCAGTTCATCGAGGTGTTCGTCGACACGCCGATCGACGAGTGCCGGCGGCGCGACCCGAAGGGCCTGTATGCCAAGGCGGATGCCGGGCTGATCGCGAACTTCACCGGGGTGAGCGCGCCGTACGAGCCGCCGCTGGCGCCGGAGGTTCACCTGCACACCACCGAGGGCACGCCGGAACAGCTCGCCGAGCAGGTGCTGGCCGAGCTGCGCCGGCTTGAGGTGGTGCGTTAGCGACGGAAATCAGGACGCTCATACGCGCCGGCTGAGCGCGGCTGTCTTTAAGCCGTTGGTGACTCTTTAGGAACAGCCTCGCGACCGCGGTCTTTCCGACCGCTGTTCCCGGCTGGCCATCCGGTCGGGCAAGGTCTGCTTGAGGCGCCCGTGGTCGATACCGAGCTGAAACCGGCTCAAGGCGTGGCGCGCGTCGCCGATACCGGTGCCGCCGTGCTCATGACCGGCCGGCGCGCGCCGGTCCAGCATGGCGATGCCGAGGGTCTGCCAAGATCGGCCGGGGCGGACATCGAGTTGACGATCCTGATGCCGTGCCTCGACGAGGCGGTGACGTTGCCGACCTGCGTTCGCAAGGCATTCGGGTTTCTCGCCCGCGCCGGGATCGAGGGCGAGGTGCTCGTGGCCGACAACGGCAGTACGGACGGCTCGCCGGAGCTTGCGCGCCGCCTCGGGGCTCGCGTCGTCCATGTGGCCCAGAGGGGGTATGGCAACGGCTTGATCGCCGGGATCCGCGCCGCGCGCGGCCGCTAGGTCATCATCGGCGACAGCGACGACAGCTACGATTTCAGCCGGCTCGACCCGTTTCTCGACCGCCTGCGCGCCGGTGATCAGCTGGTGATGGGGAACCGCTTCGCCGGCGGCATCGCGGCGGGCGCGATGCCGCCCTTGCATCGCTACCTCGGCAATCCGGTGCTCAGTTTGCTCGGCCGGCTGCTGTTCGGCGCTCCCTGCCGCGACTTCCACTGCGGCCTGCGCGGCTTCGAACGGGCGGCGATCCTCGGGTTGGACCTCTCGGCGCCGGGGATGGAGTTTGCCAGCGAGATGGTGGTGAAAGCCACGCTGCGGAGCCTGCGGATTGCGGAGGTGCCGACCACGCTTGCGCCTGACGGCCGCAACCGGCCGTCCCACCTGCGCAGCTGGCGCGACGGCTGGCGGCATTTGCGCCTTCTGCTGCTGTTCAGCCCGAGCGCCGTGTTCCTCTATCCGGGCGCCGTCATGTTCGCCGCGGGGGCGCTGTTCTCGTTGCGCCTCGTCATCGCGCCCATCATCGTCGGCGGCGTCGGGTTCGACATCGGTACGCTGCTGTATGCGTCGGCCGCGATTGTCATCGGATGGCAGTCGCTGATCTTGTGGTGCTGCGCGAAGATGCACGGGCTGCGCGAAGGCATCGTCACGCCCGATCCAGGCTTCGAACGCGCGCTCGCATGTGTGACCCTGGAGCGGGCGTTGCTGGCCAGCGTCGCGATGTTCCTCATCGGTCTGCTGCTGGCCGTTGGCTCGGTCGCCGACTGGGGGCGCGAAGGCTTCGGGGCGATGAGCCCGTCGCACACCATGCGGGTGGCGATACCGACCGTAACCATCATGCTTCTGGCTGTTCAGACAGCCAACGGCGCCATGTTCCTGTCGCTCCTGATGATTCAAAACCGACGCCAGCCCGCGTACGGCATGACATGACACGGCGTGCGGCAGTCACGGCGTTGATCGCGGCGGGCGTGCTGGCCGGCCTGATGGAGACGAGCTTCCCGTCGATCATCGGCTGGCCGGTGGCCGCATGGGACGCGCTGCACCTTGTCGTCGGCTTCGTCGCCGCCGGGCTCGCGCTCATGGCGGCGAACCGGTTCTGGCCGCTGCCGTGGCGGCAGCCCGCGGTCGCGGTGGCGCTCGCGTGCATCGGCTGCGTGATGGCTGGGCTGCTTGGCGGCGTTGCGTGGCCGAACTCCGCCGACGAATACAGCTACGTCGTGCAGGCGGACACGTTCGCGGCGGGCCGGTTGTGGAACGCGGCGCCCCCCGATGCCGCCCTGCTCGAAAGCTATCATCTACTGGTCAAGGACGGGCGGATGGTCAGCCCCTATCCGCCCGCGTGGTCGGCATATCTGGTCCCGTTCCGCGCGATCGGAGTGCTCTGGCTCGCCAACCCTCTGCTGATGGCGTGGCTGGGGACCGCGCTGATCGGCGCGTGCCGCCGGCTTGACCCGCGCCCGGAGGTTCGCGAGCCGGCGCTGGCTCTCACCTTGCTGACACCGTTCGCCTTGTTTCTCGGCGGGTCGGTGTTCCCGCACGTCATGTCGTGCGCGCTGGTTGCTTCGCTGGTCTGGGCGCAGCTTGCCGACGAAGCTCGCCCGCGCGTCTGGCGCAAGCTGCTGATCGGCGCGCTGTTCGGCGCGCTGTTGCTGACGCGCTACGATGTGTTCGCCGTCGTCGCCGTCGTCTATGCGATCGACCGGCTGGTCCTGCGCCGGGCGGGCGCGATCGCCGACGGAATGGTGGTCGTGCTCGGGCTGCTGCCGTTCGTCGTCGCGCTCGGGGCCTACAACGCCGCCATCGCGGGTGATCCGCTTCAGGTGACGGCCACCTGGGGCAGCGCCGCCGAGCACCATTTGGACGCAGGCGGCGCAGGCGGGCTCACGCGTGCCGCGTCGCAGATGCTGTTCTGGGCCGGCAGTCTGGCGCAGTTCGGCGGGCTTCCCGTCGCGCTGCTGGCGATGATCGCGCTGGCGGTGAAGCTAAGGCGCCGGACCTACCGCTTCTATGACCTGCTGTTCCCCGGCGCGGTGGCGTTGTCCGCGCTTCTGCCGTTCAGCGGCGGCCATCAGTACGGTCCGCGCTACTGGTTCTGGGCGTGGCCGCTGGGCACGCTCACGATCGTCAGCGCATTCGGGGCGAGTTGTCCGCGCGTCGCCGGCCGGCGGTTCTCGCTCGAGGGCTTCGCGTCGGCGAATTTGGTGGCGGCGCTGGCGTCGTTCGGCGTTCTGCTGGTGACCACGCGCGCGTACGTCGACGCGCGCCGCGCGGTGTTCGAGGGCGGTCAGCCGGACGCGCGCGCGGTTGTTCTCCTGCCGACCCGTACGCTGCGGGTCTGGCCGTGGCAGATCGTGGGGATCGCAGCCGACAGCCGGGATTTCACGCGCAACGGAATCGACGCCGGTAATCGCGTTCTCTACGGCCGTGCCGATCTGTCCGATGCGCAGGAGCGCGCGTGCCGGCTCGACGGGCGGGACGTGTTCCGGTGGGTGGAACCGGGTCGCCTGGTCCGAGTGGCGTGCCCATGAGCGCCGGTTCCGAAACCGACCTGCAAGATCGCGTGGATGATCGAGTCGTGTACCGGTTCCGAACGCAACGGTCGAGCGGAGTCGCGGTGCCGGCGGGACCGAGGGCGGCGTCGCCGACCGCGGCTTTCCCTTCGCGCGCAAAGGCGCCTGTGCGCGTTGCCGCGATCGGTCTGGGTTGGGTGTGCACGCATCGGCATCTGCCGGTGATGGACCGGTCGCGTGCCTACGACGTCGTCGGCGTCATCGATCGCCACGCCGGATTGGCGGCGTCCGTTGCGCGCCAGCGCGGATATCGCCGCTACGCGCAGGCCGACCGGCTGTCCGATGTCGCGTGGCTCGACGAGGTCGACGCCGTCACGATCGCGGCGGCGCCGACGTCGCACGCCGGCCTGATCGAGCAGGCGGTTGCGCTCGGCAAGCACGTGCTGACGGAAAAGCCGTTCACCATGACCCTGGGCGAAGGCCGGCGCGTGGTGCGCGCCGCCGCCGCACGCGACCTGCGGCTTGCGGTGGTGCACAACTTCCAGTTCGCACGCTCGACCAAACGGCTGCTGGCCGACCTGGAAGCCGGGCGGCTCGGCAAGCTGACGGCGATCAACGCGGTTCAGCTCGGCAACCCGCGCCGCCGCCTCCCCGCCTGGTACGACGACCTGCCGTTCGGCTTGTTTTACGACGAGAGCCCTCATCTGCTGTATCTGCTCCGGCGGCTGGGTGGCGATCTTGAACTGACGCGGTCGCTGGTGACGCGGCATCGTGACGGGCGCCACACGCCGGGCCAGATCGACGCCTACTTCCGCTGCCCGCACGGCATCGCGGCGACGTTGCGCTGCAATTTCGACAGCCCGATCAGCGAATGGCACGTCATGGCGTTCGGCGAGCGCGGGCTCGGCATCGTCGATGTGTTCCGCGACATCTACCTGTTCCTGCCGAACGACGGTCGCCACGACACGCTTCGCGTGCTGCGGACCAGTCTGTCCGCCACCGCACAGCATTGGTGGCAGCACATCGTCAGTGGCCTGCCGCACCTTGGCGGCCGGCTCTTCTACGGCAACGAGGACGTGTTCGCGCGCTTTGCCGCTGCGATTGCGGGCGACAGCGACGCGCTCGCGCCGATCGGCCCCGACTCGGCTCTCGGCGTTCTGCAACTGCAGCACGCGATCATGGCGCGCGCTGAGGAGGCGCTCGCCGAGTGATCGACCGCAACCTCCTGCGCGACACGCTGTCGATGTATCCCGCGCAGCCCGCGACGGCCGTGTGGCGCGCGGTCGAGATCGGCGCCTTGCTGGATGTCGGCATTCCCGAAGGCCGCGGGCTCGATCTCGGCTGCGGCGACGGCAAGCTGACCGCACTGATGCTTCAATGCGCGGGAACCCGCCGGCTCGTCGGTGTCGATCTCGACACGCTGGAGGTCCGCGCAGCGGAGAGATCGGGACTCTACGAGGCGGTCCACGACGCGCCGGCGGATTGCGTCCCCGAAGCAGACCAGTCCTTCGACTTCGTGATCTCCAATTCGGTCCTGGAACACGTCCCGACCTTGGAGCCTGTCCTGCACGAGGTCGCGCGCCTTCTGCGGCCGGGCGGCCGGTTTCTGTTCACCGTGCCTGGCCCCGGCTTCCACGCGAACCTGCGCGGCAGCCTGCTGCCCTGGGTTCCGCGCGAGCGCTATCTGCAAGACCTCGATCGTCGCCTGACTCACCTGCGCTATCCGACAGCGGAGGACTGGCAGCTTCTTTGCCGTGACGCCGGCCTCTGCTTCGACGGGTGTCTCGGCTACCTCGATCGCGACAAGACGCAATTGTGGGAGACGCTGTCGCGTTTCACCGGCGGGCTGCTCTATGCCTCCTTCGGCAAACGGCGGGCGCCGATCCGAATCCAACGGGATCTCGGCCTGCGCCAGTTGCAGAACCGCGTGCGCATTCCCGCGGTGCTCAGCTCCGCGATGACAGCGGTCGTATGCCGCGGGATGAGCGGTACGGGCGCGCGTTGGCTGCCGGAGGCCGCGGCGAGCTGCGTTCTGGTGCACGGCACACGTCCATGAAGATCCTGATGGCCTCGCACTATTTCGAAGCGCATCGCGGCGGGGTGGAGATCGCCGCCGGGCAGCTCGCACGCGCCCTCGCGCGCCTCGGTCACCGCGTGACCTGGGCGGCGTGCGGTTGTGATCCGCCGCCCGGCGATCCGGCCGTCTGCGATCGCGCCGTTCCGCTGCCGGCCGTCAACTCGCTGGAGCGGCGGACGGGGATTCCTTATCCGCTGCCGCTGCCCTTGGCGGCCGCGCGATTCATCGACGAGGTTCGGTCCGCCGATCTCGTCATCGTTCACGACGGCTCCTACGTGTCGAGCGTCTTGGCGCATCGCACCGCGCAGCTTGTCGGCGTGCCGATCGTGCTGATCCAGCACATCGGGCTCGTGCCCTACCGGAATCCGGTGCTGCGCCTGGCGATGCGGGTGCTGACCCACGTCGTCACGCGTCCCGCACTAGCGGCGGCCGATCAGGTCGTGTTCATCAGCGAACTGACGCGCCGGCACTTCGCGACTGTACGCTTCCGTCGCGCACCGTTGCTGGTGTTTAACGGCATCGACACCGCCGTCTTCCGGCCTCCGGAGCCGGGCAGCGACCGCAGCGCGATCCGGCGCTCGCTTGGTCTGCATCCGGAGCGGCCGATGGTGCTGTTCGTCGGCCGCTTCGTCGAGAAGAAGGGTCTGCGTCACCTCCAGCGAATGGCGGAGCGCCGCCCCGACTGGAGCTGGGTGCTCGCCGGTTGGGGGCCCATCGATCCGACTGCCTGGAACCTGCCGAACGTGCACGTCGTGTCCGGCCGGAGCGGTGCGGGACTCGCCGCGCTGTACCAGGCCACCGATGCCCTGGTCCTTCCGAGCGTCGGCGAGGGATATCCGCTGGTCATCCAGGA
>DATEQV010000411.1:0-45152 GCA_035272265.1 Acidisphaera sp.
TAGCCAATTTGGAACGAGTCACGGACGGCGTCATCCTACGCTGCCGCGAGCGAATCTCTCTCGTGAGGAACCGGATGCGGGAAATCCGCACGTCCGGGTCTGTGAGGGGTGGGGGCGGCAACGTCCCCACCTACTCGGCACGCCGCGTCGCCGGAGGTGACCAACGTCACGCAGATCCTCATCAACGGCGTTGCCACCGATATCGTCCCGGCGTCGACCGCCGTCTGCAAGCTCGGTGCCGCGGTGCTGAACTGATGACCGGCGACCAGAACGACATGGCCGCCCGGATCCGGGCGGTACTGCCGGCGGGGTGGTTTTCGGACACGACACCGGTTCTCGACAGCCTCCTCGCCGGGCTCGGCTGGCTGTGGTCCTGGGCCTATGCGCTGCTGGCGAAAGCCGGCGGTCGGGGACAGAGTTCGGTCGATCTCGACGATCGCGTAGGCTTGGTCGAAGGCTGTTTGCGTGCCGAAAAGCTGCAGCCCGTCGCGCGCTCCCGTCGTGACGTCGCCGGGCATGTGCGCGACAAGCGTCCATTGGTGTGCGACGATCTGCGCCAAGGTGTTCCGCGCCAGCCCGAGGGCCTGGTCGGCGGTCAGGTTGCGCCGGACGAGCACGTATTCCTGCGCTGTTCCCTGCCCATCGCTGGTGACGGTCTGCACGCAGGCGGTCTGCTGCAGGCTGTCCCAGCTCTTGACAGTCACGGTGATGGCGCCGGCGAGCGTCAGCGCGCGCGCCAGCTGCAGCCGCTCCATATCGGTGGGCGTGAGAACAAGCGGCACTGCCGTGTTAGCGCTCGGTGGCTGGAAGAACAGCGTTTGGCCCTGGACGAAGACGTCGAAGCCCTCGATCTTCGCGAGCGTGACCAGCAGGTCCCACTCCGTCGTATGACGCGAGGCGGTCCCGAGCGTGATGGCGTTGTGCTGGTTCTCGTAGTAGCGGCCCACGGGTGTCGCTGTGGCGGTCGCCTGGCACCCAAGACCGTGGCGCCCGGCGAGCATCTGGGCGATCTCGCTCGATGTTTGGTTGGAGAACGTCTCCTGCGTACGCGCTTCGATCAGCTTCGCCGCGAAGTCGCGTCCTTGGACGCGCACGGTCTGGCGTATCGGGTCGAGCTCAATGCTGTCGGCCGCGCCGACGATGAGCGTGGCCGGCGGGGTGAACGCGTCCGGCGCAACCTGGATCTCGATCTGAAGATCGGTCTGCCCGGCCCAGAACTGCGCATCCATGCCCGCATCGGGACCGAGCGCGATATCTGCCGAAAACCGGTCGGCGCTGAAATCGTTGGTCGACACGACATGCGCGGAGATGCCGCCGGCTAACGGAATGCCGTTGACGAGCACCACCAGCGACGGCGCGCGCGCCGTGCCGATCAGTCCATCCAGGACGCCGCTCATGAGCGTGTCACTGCTGCGGGACGCCGCCGGTGGCAGTCGGGTCGGTGTCCGGCAGCAGCAGCGTGACCACGCCGGTCAGGAACGGGTCGTCGATGTCGTTGAGCTGCGCGATGCGGATCCATTGCGTCGCGTCGCCGAGCTCGACCGCGGCGATGCTGTACAGGTTGCCGCCGGCGACTGTGATGGTGCGCATTCAGGTGCTCGCATTGGCCATGTTGACCGCGGCGCGGCCGAGATAGGCATTGGCCGTCGCGAGAGCCGCGAGCTGGCCAGTGGTCGTCACGGCGGCACCGGTCCCCGCGATGGCGTCGGAGGGAGCGCCGCTGCCGAACAGCATGGTCTGCGGCAAAGCAGGCTCGGCACTTGCGGTGGCGGTGGCCACATTCGTCTGACCGGCGTTGATCGCGGCATTGGCGGCGCCATAGACGGCGGTGCCGGCGACGGTACTGCCGGTGGCCGACAGCGCGGCCGGCACGGCGGAGAGATCGACGCCTGCCGGGGCGGCGGCCGCAACGGCCGTCCCGACATCGCCGAGCACGCTGCCCGCGAGGTCGGCGACTGCGTCGACGATGGCCGCGGCCTCGTCCTGCAGGACGGTGCAGTTGATCCGGTAGGGGATCCACCAGCCGCACTGGTAGTCGGCGACGAACTCGCGAATGACGACGGTGTAGAAGAATGCGTCCCAAATCAGCGGCAGCGGCAGTCCCTGCCCGCGCAGTTCATCGACGATTCTGGCGCGTGCCGCAGCGTCGTCGCCGTAGAAGTAACCGTGGAACGTGATCGGCCCGTCGCGGCGTCCGAGCGCGTCGATGACACGCATCCCGCCCGGCAGGTCGTGCACCGCGAGCGCCTGGCCACCGCCGAACGTGACGCCGGACGCGACCTCGAAGTCGCTCAGCACGACAGGCCCGAGAATAAGATCACTCATCGGCGGTGTGCTCTGCTTCGGTGTGCTCTGCGTCCGGGTCGGAGGGACGAGGCGACAGCCGCGCGCGCAGGAAGACTGCGGATGGCGGCCGCAGCTGATCGTCCTCCGGCGCGCCGTCCGGCCGCCAGACGAACGCGAGCTCGAGATCGCTCATCGACTCAACCTGCGATCGGCGCGCCGGGCCACGTGGGCGTCATGCGTGGATCGAAACCGGTGCTGCCGGTGGCGGGCCTGACGGCGGCATGCGCGAGGTAGTCGGCCAGCCAGCGACCGAGCTGGAGGCCATCGATTTCGAGCGTTCCGGACATCGCTTTCGCCTCCGGCGACCTAGGGCTCCGGGCCTCACGCGAACGCGGTTCCCGCGAGCGCGACTCAGCGCGGGGGCGAGCGGCCGCCGCACGCGCAGGCGGGGCGGGCGCGTAGGCCGGCCGAGGCCCGGCAAGCGGCGGTCTTGCATCCGAATCTGCGGGTAGCGGAGCGGCCGGCCTTCCCTCGCTCGTCGGAATTGCCGAAGCCGGTAGCCCCGACACGGATGGCGCGGGTAGCGCTGGCAGCATTGGCGGCAACGGTTGAGGCGTGCCCGCCAAGCCGATCGTCGTCGGTTGCTGAGGAGGTTGCTGGACGCTTTGCGCGGGCACGGCGGCTCGCGCAATGGCGGCGAAGCTTCTCGTCAGCGCGGTCGGCGAACTCGCCGTGCGCGATTGCGGCACGCTTTCGGGCGGCGACGGGACCGGCGCTTTCGGTGCAGCGCCCGGTTCGGTGCGGGCAATCGGCGCGACGGCCGGACCGAGCGGGGCGGGCAACGGCGTGCTCGGGCGTGCGGGCGGCGCAGGAGGCGCCGGCGTGATCGCGGCTGCAGGCGGCGACGCAAGTACCGGTGCGCTCGGGGCTGCGCGCGGCAGGACGGAGGGCGCTGGCGACGACGGTGCCCGCGGCTCGACGGCCGCGCGCGGCGGGGGTGCCGGTGATACGGGCGCGCGCGGGGAGACGGCCGCAGGCGACGGCGGTGCTTCTGCCTGAGGCACGGCGAGCGGAGCAGGTGGTGATGCCGGCAAAGACGCCGCTGGCAGGGGGGTCGAAGCGGCCTGCCCGGCTTGGCGCACGCCGAGCGAGGCGGCTTCCGCCGCGACCTCGCGCAGATGCTCGAGCTTTGCCGTCGCGACATCGACCGCAGCATCGAGCGCCACGAGGTCACGCCGGATGGCGTCGATGCCTGCCGAGACGCCGTCATCCAGCGCCAGCGCGATGCCGATCGTATAGGCGTCGTTTGCAGTCGCGTCGATCACGCCACAGCCTCCGCGATCGCGTCGCGGACCGCGCTGCCGGTGGCCTGCGCGGCCCCCTCGCCTTCGGCTGCCGCGACGGGCCCGAGGAACGGGCGCGGCGGAAGGTGCACGGTCCCGAGTTCCTGATAGAGAGCGACCGGATCAGCCGAGCCGATGCGGACGATATCGCCGTCCTGTGACACACCGATGCTGTCGCGCAACGCGCCGGTGATCCTCCCAGGGGGTGTCGTGCGGGCCGCCTGGCGGCTGCGACAGCCGCTCCTGCACGGCCTCGCGCATCTGGTCGGCGGCCTTGAGCATCGCTGCGTGGGCGACAGAAGGCACATCGAGCCGACCGAGCGCGGCGATCAGCGCATGCAGGCGGGCGGACAGTTCCTTCACGAATTGTCCTCCCAGGTCAGGTTGTTCCAATTAAAACGGCCGCCGTCGAGCGTGCCGAGCACGACGACCCAGGCAAGCCGCTCGTCCTCGGGCAAGGAGAAGGCAACGTCGAACGGCACCCCGTGCCGCACCAGGTAGAGACAGTCGATCAGCTCGGGGTGCCGACTCAGTTTCCCGCGGCGGCTACCTTCTCGGCCGGCGACAGGTCGGCGGTGGTGTCGAACCCGCTTGCGGCGGCGGCGATGCCGGCATCGCCCAGGCGCGCGACAGCCGCCTCCACCTGCTGCTCATTCCCGGGCATCGGCACCGGCACGTCGTCGATCGCCGCGACCGAGCAGGCGAGCATCGCCATGCCCAGCCACGGCTCGTTCTGCGACAGCGCGGGGCCGGCTGCCTTGAACAGGCGCAGCTTTTCCAAGGCGCTCATACGCCGCAGCGTCAGCCGGCGGCCGCTGGCATCGGTCACGGTTCGGGTGGTAGCTGCCGCGGCGACGATGCGCGAGGACGGCGTGTCGATCACAGCCGCTGCCTCGTGGTGGCGAAGAATTCCAGCTTCTGCTTCACCGACGCATCACCACGCCAGGCGCCGGCGTTGGCGAGCTTGAAGACGACCGAGTTGTATTGATAGGTCGAGACGGAGCCGTCGGTCTCGTTGACATACTGATACATCGCCCCGGCCGGGACGAAGCTGCCATTGTAGAACGCGGCCTCGGCCTGCGCGATGAAGTCGTCGGCGGTGGAGTTGCCGCGCTCGAGCTCGAAGCTCCCTTCCCAGCCCTTCGGCAGCTCGGCACCGATCTGCGTGCCGTCCATCTTGTTGACGCGGATCGACGCCGTGATCTGCCGGCTTTCGAAGCCGGTGACGTGCTCCAGATCGATCTGCCCATACGGGCCGAGAACCACGAGTTGCGAGTCGCGGCCTATGTTGAATGTGGTGATGGTTCCGCTCATGGGATCGCCTCTCGGTTACGACGCGCGGCTACGACTGGGGCTGACCGGACGGCAGCGTCTGCTTGCTGACCTGCACGGTCTGGCCGCCCTCGATGTTGACGATGAACTTCTCGTTGATCGCCTGGTAGCGAACCTGCGCATCGGAGCGGACATAGCCGAGCGCAGTCTGGCTTTGCGGGTTGTTGCTGGCGTCGCAGACGACGGTAAACGGCAGCGAGCCGTCGGTGCTGCCAAGCAGACCTTGGCTCAGCATCGCCTGCAGGAACTTCAGCTGCGTGGCACGGATGCGGCGGAACAGGTCGGCGTTGATCACGTCGCCGACATACTGGCCCATCCCGGCCTGCAATGTCGCCGCGATGTAGTTCGTCAGCCGCGTGTAGTTGTCGCCATCCGTGGCGGCATCGCTGCTGCTGTTGTGGCCGCCGCGCACGCCCCAGTAGCTGCCGCCCGGCTGCGGGTTGGCGATCACGTCGATGCCGGCGCCGATTAGCACCTGCAAGTCCGCGGCGGCGTACGTGGTGGTCACACCGGTACCGGGCGTGCCGGACTTCTGGCTGCCAATCACGCCATAGAGCGGCTTGTTGAGGCTCGACTGCTCCGGCGAGAGGTTCGCGAGGCGGCCGGCGACGAAACCCTGCGGCGAGACGAGGCGGATCGTGCTGTTGGTCGCATCCGACCACCAGAGCCAGTCGCCGAACATCAGTTTCGCAGCGTAGCTGTCCAGGCCGGCCGAGCTCTTGGTCGCGACCGCGTTCCGGATGTTGTCACCCGCCGGGCCCGTCAGGATCATGTAGACGCCTTCGGACAGACCGAACTCCGCCTGCGTGGTCCACTGCGTCGGATCGTCGGCGTCTGCGAGCAGCCCGATCGAGCAGCCCTGCCCGCGCAGCGCATACAGGCCGGTGCGCGGCAGCACGTCGCTGCCGACGAGCGTCGCGGCCGAGGCGCTGCCGGCACCGTCGGTGCCGCCGCTGAACGAATACGACGCCACCACGGGCGCGCTGCCGAGCGGTGTTCCCTGCCCCGGCTGGGCGGTGACCAGCTGCGACGGGCCACGTAGCAGACTCAGGCCGTTGTTGACGGCATTGACCATGTTGGCCCAGAGCTGCGCGCCGGTGCCCGGGATGTTGTCGAACAGCTCCGGCTGCAACCCAGGCAGCGAGATGGTCAGGCGCCAGGTGTTGGCCTGCGAGCCGACGCCCACGGTGGCGACGAGCTGGTTGCCGAGCGTGCCGCTATAGCCGGCGGTCAGCATCATCGCGAAGTCGTTGGCGTCGGGGCTCTGGATCAGCGTCGTCGCGGCGGTGTCGGTTCCGTCGGTCACGCGCACGCAGCGAAAGTTCTGCGCGCCCTGCTGCACGGCAGTGGCAACTTGCGTGCCCATATCGTGCTGGCGCGCGACCACCGGACCGAACTGGCTGGCGTAGTCCGACATCGTGGCAACGATCGCCGGCTGGTTGATCGGACCCCAGCTCGCCGTGCCGACGACGCCGATAACGTCTGTCGGCACACCATTGATGACGAGGTTCTGCGGCGGCACGATCTGGACGTACAGATCTGGGACGATCAGCGCCGTCGTGTTGACGCTGCCCTGCTGGACGATGGGCATGAAGCGGCTCCGGTTCGGTGGTGAATGCTCGGCTTGCGAAAGACCGCTTCAGCCGATGAAGCGGAAGATCGAGTTGATGCTGCCGTCGTTGAACAGCATCGTTGGCTGCGTCTGGAACAGCACGGTGGCGTACTCGGCGGTGTAGACGAGATCGCGGCGGTACAACCCGGTATCCTCGGCGCGGTCGAGCACTGTGTTCGACGCGTAGGTCAGGCGTGCCTGCGTGCCGTCGGCGAGATCGATGAACAAGAGCTGTGACAGCGCGACGTCGATCGCCGCGCCGACGACGTCGCGCGTGGCGAAGTCAGGGCACCAGCAGGAGATGCGAAAATCCTGGCGCTGCCGTCGCAGCTCGCGCATCGCCTGCCGCGCCATCGCGGTGCGCGCGATCAGCGACGTGGCACCGGGAACGGTCAGCGTCGCACCCTGCACCTGCACGAACAGATTGGCCGAGGCGAGCGCGCCGAGACTGGCGGCCACCAGTTCCGCCGAATCCGTCGGCTGCGAGGCATAGACGTAGCTCCGTCCCTCGGCCGCGATGCCGGCGAGCAGTCCGGTGGCACCCGAGCCGATGAAGGTCGCTGTGAGGCCGTCGACGGTGACGCCCAGGCTCGGCGCGGCGCCCGGCAGCATGTGCCAGATGTCGGTGAACCGTGTCGTGGCTCTGGCACCCGCGTTGGCCGGATAGATGGTGACATTCACGCGCCCGGCGGCGAGATCCGCACCAAGCGCTGCAGGGCTGGGCCAGCCACGGAAGACCCGACAATCGGCACCGCAGACGCTCGCGAAGGCGGCGCCGTTCGGATACAGCGCGGCGGTGACGAGCGCCGTCAGCGCCGTTTCCACGTCGGACTGGTCGGCCATGTCACGTCGAGGCCTGGCGGACCAGCAGGCGCCAGCCGAGCTCGCTGAGTTCGGCACCCGTACGACACCGTCCCTGCCGAGATCGTCGCGCATCAGGTCGCCCATGAGGAGAACCGCGCCGCTCGCGCCCGGCAGCAGCACCGTCCATTGCGCCTCCATGGTGTCGCCTGGTAGCTTCGCCTCGGGATCGGGTCCGCGATGGATGCCGGTGATGCTCGCCGGCCAGCAGGTCAGCACCGGCACCGCGTTGGCACGCGTCACCCCGCCGTAGTCGTTGACGCCGGTCAGCTTCGGCGCGGGGGCGCGAGAGAACGTCACGGTGCGATCGGCACGCACGACGAGCGCCGGCATCAGCGGCGGCTGCGCGGCGACGAACCAGATCGTGTCGTTCTGCACCAGGTAGTCGCCCGGCTTCGTGTAGGCCGTATCGAACAACCCGAACCACACCGCGTCGCCGTAGCCGTTCGGCCGCTTGAATCCGATGTCTGCGCCGGTGAAGGCGGCATGCAGCCGAACCATGCGGTTGCCCGGCACCAAAGGCGCCGACACGCCACGGGGACAATACACGTCCGTCGTCAGCGCGATCGAGCGCGCGGCGACGCCAAGACCGCGCGCCATTGCATCCTGCGCGCCGTAACCCGGATCGAGCGGGTTGTGGGCGGGCGGCAGGTTGGCCGGCGGCAGCGCGGCGGGCGGATGGACAGGCGTGCGGCGCATGACCTCAGACGATCATCTGCAGGACGTTGTCGGTGCTGGCGAGCGCTGGCCCCGGCGGCAGGCCGAGGAAGCCGCACAGCCGCCGGCGCCAGCCATCGAACAGGCGTTCGCGGTCGGCGACCTCGTCGGGGTTGCGGGTCCACACCGCGGCCTGCTCGGTGTCCAGACGCGTCGCCGCATCCGTCACACCGCTCTCCAGCGTCGTCAACGTCGCAAGGTAGTTCCGCACGACGGCGACCTCCGCATCGGAGAGATTGTTGAGCCGGTACTCCATCAGCCCGCAGGCCTGGAAGAACCGCCAGCCCTGGAAGCCCGACGCGCCTGCGCCGTAGGCGGGATAGCCACAGAAGCGCCGGACGTCGGTCTTCTCTGCATCCGTGAACGGCGCGGCGGTTGTCGTGCCGCTCATGGGGTGCCGTCGCCGACCGAGAAGAACACCTCGCCGCTGCCGGAGGCCAGGATGGCGGCGGCATGCTGGATGCTGCTGTTGGCCGCGAGCACGATGCGGCTGTTGGGCAGCACCGGCATGTCGGCCGGCGTCGCGGTCACGGCGGCGCTCGTCCCGAGCCGGACGAACGCAACCGCGTTCGTGGCATTGGTGACGAGGACCGTGCCGCCCGTTCCGGTCAGCGCGACCGACGCGGAGGCGGTGCCTGCCGCGAGGGTTGCGGTGCCGGCCGGGCGGAACGGCTGGTTGGCGCCGATCGACATGGCGCTCAGCCCACGTGCTCGACCATCACCGCACGCTTGAAGGCGGCGTTGGTGGCGGTCGGGACCGTGTTCGGTGTCGTGGTCGTGTCGCTCGGGGCGCAGAAGCCGCCGATCCAATACCAGGACTGCGCGATGATCTGTTGCAGGCGGTCGATCGGCTCGCGCGTCACCATCGCGACGTCGTCGACGATGGCGACGATCGAGTCGCGCGGTGCGACGTCCTCGGCCGCCATGCCGGCGAAGTCGCCCTCGATCAGCGCGCCCTTGCCGCAGATGATCGGGCGGCGGACGTTCACGCCCGTCAGCGCCGGATGCGGCTGCACATAGGCTTCGGTCGTCGGGATGAAGCGCAGGCCCAGGAAGTCGTTGACCATCGCCTGGCGGAACACCTGGTTCGACGACGTCGCGCCCTGGAAGAGCTGGCGGAAGTCCGGATCGGCGAACAGCTGGCGCGCGGAGATCGGATCGAGGTAGCAGTTGTAGACGCCGTCGACCTCGGGCACCGCGTTCGCGCGGAGGTGGGCGACCGCATCGAGCAGGTTGGCCATGGTCAGCGTGTCGCCGGCCTGCAGCAGGGAGGTGTTGCCCCGGCCGGCCGGGCGCAGGATCACGGACGCATTGACAGCCTGCACCGTGTTGCCGGCGGTGCCGTCCGCGACTGAGACGGCGGCCGCGAACGTCAACTGGCCGGAAATGCCGCCTGGCGTCGTGGAGATGCTGGTCGCGTCGGCCACCGCGGCGATGACGTTGCCGACGTCGTTGCCGATCTGCACCGCGAGCGGCGACGCGACACCGACCGATGTGGACACGCCGTTCACCCAGACGTTCCCGAAGCCGCGGATGTCGTCGACCGAGACGGTGGTAGACGCCGAGCCGAGCGTGGCGTTCACCCTCGTATTGCCGCGGAAGTAGGCGTTGAACAGCGCGTTGCGTGCCAGCTCGTCCAGGCTGCGGGCCGCCTGCTCGCCGTTCGCGTACGCGTTCTGCAGGAATTGGCTCGCAATCCCAACCCGCGACGTGACCATGTTGAGGTCCATGGTCGCCGCGTAGTGGTTGATCGTCAGCGTGTACTGCTCGACCGACCAGCCGCCCGGCGTCAGGCCGTTGTCGAGATTGGTGTTCGGCGCCAGCGGCGTCGTCACCGACGGCATCAGGCCGGCGCGCGTCTTGGTGAGCGTCTCGCCGATGCCCACCGCGATCTCCTCGCGGTCGGCCACGGCGCGATAGCCGAGGCGCGAACGCAGGGCCTGTTCGAACTCGCGCTCCAGGAAGCACTGCTGGATGATCGGCTGCAGCGCAGGCGGGAAGTTGGCAATACCCATGTGGCGGTCCTCGCTTGGGTGGTTGGGCGTGGTCCGCCCGGGTTGCGATGGTAATTAAGGAGGCGGAGTGGCCTTCAGCGCCGGCGCAGCAGTTCGGCGCGGGCGGCGCGGTATTCGGCGTCCGACATTTCCTGCGCACGCTTCGTGCGCGGCGTCTGCGGCGGCGGCGGGCTGGCGGTGGAGGACGAGGTCGCGGCGGTGAAAAGCCACGGCTTGCTGCGCTTGAGCGCGGCGACGGCCTCGGCCGCCCCGTCCACCTCGCCGCGCTCGTTGACACGCAGCGCGGTCGTCTCCAGCAGCTTCAGGCCGTCGAGATCAATGATCCCGGCGCGCATTGCCTGAGCGCGCAACTCGGCGCCGATCAGCCGCGCCTCAGCTTCCTGCTGCACGGCGGCGAGCTGCCGCTCCAGTGCTTCCGTGCGCGCCCGAAGCGCTGCCAGAGTCTCCTCCGGCGTATCGGTCGGTGTGTCGGTCATCAGCTCTTCCTGCTGCTGGGGCGTCGTCGTTCGACGGCGATGCGGGCGAGTTCCGCTGGCACGTCCTCGATGTCGTATGTGTCGGCGATCGCCTTCACCGCGCTTTCACGGCTGATCTGTCCGGACGCCGACAGCGTGGAGAGTGTCTGGGCGTCGCGCAGACGGTCCTCCGCGGCCGGCGAGTACCAGCGCGGCCATTTCAGCGTCAGCCTGGCTTCCGGATCGGGCCGCTCGATCTCGCGTCCGAAGACGCGGAGCGGATAGCGCTGCGCGGCGCGCAGTATCATGCGCATCAAGTCGATCAGTGCGCCTTCGCCGTAGGAGACGCGCAGGTTGTCGGCGAGCCAGATCAGGCCCTGGTTGAGCAGCTCGATCGCGCGTCCCGACTGCGCCGCCGTGAGGCGTTCAGGGCTGGCGCGGCTGCCGTGCACGCTCTCGAGCGCGAATTCGCGCAGCGTGCGGACGTATTCGATCACGGCGGACGCGGCGGTGCCGCCGATCTCCAGAAGCTTGGCGTCGCCCTTCTCGCTGACCACCAGCGCGTTGGAGCCGCCGCGCACGATCGTGCCGTCGCCGGCCAGCGCCGGTTCCTTGATGATCAGCGTGGGATCGCTGCTGTATTTCAGTCCGCGGCCGGCTTGGCTGAGCTGGTAGTCGATCTCGATCGCTGTCTCGACCGCCGGGCGGAACGTGCACGCACCGTCGAACGGGCTGCCGGTCGCCGAGGGACCCGGCAGGTTCTTGATCCACACGATCGGCACGAAGCCCAAGTGGTGCTGCTTCGTGCGATCGAAGTCGGTTTCCGACGGCAGCGCGGCGCCCACCGGCGTCGGCACGAACCAGGTCTCCTCGGTTTCGGTCCAGATACGCTGGAACCAGTGGTCCGCGTCGGGATCGAGCAGCTCGTATCCCTGGGCCAACAGTTCCGCGCTGTCCGCCTTGTAGCGCTCGACAACCTTCAGCAGCTTGTCAGGCTCGTCCGGGTCCCAGACGGGCTGCAGAAACGTCGTGTCGAGCACGTCGACGAACACGCGGCCCTTGAGGATTCGCAGCGCAAGCGCGACCGAGCCGACGCTGCCGCGGATCGCGGCCTCGGTCATGCGCTGGTTGAGCCGGGACTCCTTGACGATGTCGGCGAGCACAGCGGCAACGGCGCGATCGGGACTGTCGATCGTCGGGAAATGGCCTTCGCTGAACAGCAGTGCGACGCTGTCTTCGACAATGATGCGGCACAATCCGTAGCGCACGCTTGGGCGCCGTTCGCGTAGCGGAATGTAATCATTGCTTACCGTGCGCTCCTGGTGGAACTCGTACGGCAGCGCATCGTACAGCGTCCCGTCGAGAACGCGATGCAGAATGCTGAGCATGCGCGCACGCGCCGGCAATCCGCGATCGCCCGGGATGCGGTTGATGATCGTGTCGAACATGCGGGATTTGCTTCGGCCTCGCGAGGACGAACGTGCAGACCGTCGGCGTGGAGCGCGTCAGCGCGCCGTGTGAGTAAACGTGACTTCGCGCGCGCGGACGGCCGGTCTTTCTACCGTCATCATCGCGTAGGCACGGCTGAGCGCGTCGACTTGGTCGTCCTTAACGCCGTGCGGAAATGCTTTCAGTTCATCAGTAAAGGCAGCATTCCAGTGTCCGCGCACGATGGCGAGGTTGCCCGCCTCGATCTGTGCGGCGACCAGGTTGGCGCGCTGCTGCTTCGATCCAGTCTCGGGCGACGTCACCACCTGATACTTGAACAGGCGTGCCGTCAGCATCGCGACGTAGGCCTTTCCGGCCGAGCCGGGATCCTGTGCGAGGCCGATGACGATGTCGCGGCCGTCAGCGTCGGCGATCTTCAGTAGCGTCTCTTCGACCGTGAGCGGCGAACCGCGAAAGCGGACGACATCAAGAACTACGATCCGGCCGCTGGGCGCGTGACGCACCAGCTTCACGCCGGCCGACCAGTCCGGATTGCCGCCGGCGCTGTCAGGCGTCGCCGCGAGATCCCAGGCCCGCACGATGACGCTGCCCTGCGGCGGATCGTAGCTGTCGAGGATGTCGATGCGGCGCACGTCGAAAGTGCTGCCTTCGGCCGGCCGAGGATCCTGCTGATAATGCGCGAACCAGACGCGGGAGCCGACCGTGGCTTGCTTGCGGGCGAGGTGCTCGGCGGTCTCCCATTGCGGCCACAGCGGGTCGCCCGGCTTACGGCCGAGCGGGTCGTTCGCGCCCGCGATCGCCGGCAGGCGCAGCAATTCCCATTGGTCGGGCTCGTGGGCGAGCAGCCGGCCGCCCAGGTCGTCTTCGTGCCACCGGGTCATGATGAGCACGATGCGGGCACGGGGCCGCAGGCGCGTCATAAGATCCGAGCGATACCAGTCCCACAGCCGATCGCGGGCCTTGGGGCTGTCGGCTTCCATAAACGACCTGATCGGGTCGTCGATCAGCACAAGGTCGGCTCGGCGGCCGATGATCGGGCCTTTTACGCCGACAGCGAAGTAGTCGCTGCCGTGGGTCGTGCGCCAGCGTCCGGCCGCATTTTCGTCGGACAGGATACGGTACCCGAGTTCCGGGTTGTTGCGCACGAGGTCGCGGGCGCGGTGGCCGAAACGCGCGGCGAAGTCAGCTGTATGCGAAGCGAAGATGATCGAGCTGCGCGGGTTGTTGGCGAGCCACCAGGGCGGGAACACGATCGACGTGTAGGTCGATTTCGCCGAGCCCGGCGGCATCAGAACCATCAGGCGGTCGATCTTGCCGGCGGCGACGGCTTCGAGTTTGCCGATGAGAAGCTTGTGGTGGGCAGCGAGTGTCCACTGCTCGTCGTGCAGAGCATGCTCGGCCCACGTCGTCAGGCTCTCGCGAATCGCCATGCCGCGGGCGGACTCGACTTCGAGCCGCGCGTTCGGTTCGTGTCGGCCCGGCATGTCCAGGGGCTTCCGTTTTCAGTGAAAAGGCCCCCGCCCCATGCGCGGATCGCCAGCGTGCCCGAAGGGATACCCGAAACTGGGGCATGCGGGCAAGGCTTTTTTTCTCCAAATCCGGTATTTTTTCTTGGACAGGTGAGGCGGGCTGCCGCGGGCCGCCGGTCTGCGCTAAAATGCGGCATGAGCAGCGGAAAACGCGACGCCTCCCGGCGCCGCCAGACGGCGGTGCAATGGCTGGCTTGCGGCGGGCTTGTGCTGATGACGGGGTGCAGCGCGGTCAGCGGCGCGGTGGGCGAAGCGCGCGGGGCAAGCTCGCTGCTCGGCAACGGCGAGACGTACGCGATCTATGGTCTCGAGGGTCGCTGGGCCGGGCCCGTGACGCCGACGGCTGAAAACTGCGGCGAGGCCACGACCGGCTCGATGATGATCGGCGACAACGGCTTCGGCTTCGATCCGTTCGAGGGCACAACCGTCATCAACGGCTCGGTGTCCAAGGACGGCACAGTCTCCGGTACATTGACGCGTACGGTCGGGGGCGGGGGCGGCGTCTCAGTCGACCCCGGCCTTCCCGGGCCGAGCGGCAAGCCGACGGGCACGCTGGCAGAGGCGGCCCATGGCCCGCACACGTTAAGCATCTCGCTCGAGGCGAAAGCCGGCAAAGGGGCTGACGGGCGCATGGCGATCGAGGGTGTGCTCACCTCCGGCCGCTGCACCTGGCATGTCGCGTTGAAGCGAGCGTAGTGCCCCGCTGCCGTGACGCAGGTCCGGTCCGCGACACTACCGAGAAATCGGCTCGAAACTCCCGGTCGCCGGATCACGGATGAGAAGCTGCCCGCTGGCCACGCCGAAATAGGCGCCGTGCAACGCGAGTTCGCCTTGATCCACCGCCTCACGGACCCAGGGGAACGTCATCAGGTTGGCGAGGCTCAGCTCGATGGCGGCCAGTTCAAGGCGGCGCAGATAGTCGTCGCTGCCGCTGTCGCAGTGCAGCCCCACGCGGGATGCTGCCGGCGCAATCTGCGCCATCCAGCGGCCGATGAAGTCTCCGTCCGACAGCTTGGCGCCGTTGTCGGCGAACGCGCGGATGCCGCCGCACCTTGCATGTCCGAGCACCACGATGTGCTTGACCCGCAATGCCTGGACGCCGAATTCGATCGCTGCACTGGTCCCGTGCTGGGACCTGCGGTCGGGGTCGCACGAGGGTACGATGTTCGCGACGTTGCGCACCACCAACAGCTCGCCGGGCGCGGCGTCGAAGATCACTTCCGGCGAAACACGAGAGTCGACGCAGCCGACGACCATGATCTCGGGCCGCTGCCCGCGCTGAGCCAGCATCTCGTAGCGCTCCCGCTCCCGCGCAAAACGGCCGGCCAGGAACGCCTGATGGCCCGCCCTCAACCGGTCAGGGAACACGTCATACCCGTTCGCTGATGGCGACCGCGACCTTGCAGCCGGTCTTGATGACCGCATACAGCGCGCGATAGCCGCGTGCCTGCTCGGCCTCGTTCTCCAGGCCGATGTCCCGGTGCTCCAGCTCCTCGGCGCGGAACTTCTCGATGGTCTCGCGCAACGCGGGCTCGTCCTCGCCGAGGTTGCGGGTCTGGTTGGCGTAGTGCTCGTCGATCGCCTCCTCGACCGCCACCGTGCAGGCCATGGCGGCGCGCGTCCCCATCGCGGCGGTGATGGCGCCGAGCGCGAATCCCGCCATGTGCCAAAGAGGCAGCAGTGCAGTCGGCCGCACATTCCGGTCGCGCAGCAGGTCGCGGAAGGTGTTCAGATGCACCTGCTCCTGCGCCTTCATGTGGCGCAGCAGGTCGCCCTTGTCGCCGCGGCCCAGCACCGCGAGCTGACCGGCGTAGATGCGCTCGGCGCCGTATTCGCCCGCGTGGTCGACGCGGATCATCCGCTCCACAACCTCGTCCAGCGGCTGATCGCCCGGGAGCCTCAATCCGTCCTTCATACTGTCCGTCTCCTGTCGAGGAGGAAGATGGCGAGTCCGACCGCGACGACCAGGGAGTACAGCATGTTCATCGTCGCCATCGAGAGCGGAATGGCGGGGATGAGATACACGGGGTCCTCACACGACATCGACGGCTCCGCCGGCAGGGCGCGCAACCGGTCGGCGATGCTGCCCGTCAGGACAGGCGCCTGGCACTGCGGCAGCGGCGACGGCCAGAAATGCCGCTCCACCCCGACATGGACGAAGGCGAGCGCGGCATCGGCAAAGATCGTCAGGCCGGCCAGCGCCAGCAGCGGCTTCACCGCGCGGGCCGGTGCGATGAAGGCGAGAAGGCTCAGCGCGATGGAGACCCGCCAGGGCCAGCGCTCGAGCAGGCAGAGCGGGCACGGCACCAGCCCAACCCAGTGCTGGGCCACCAGCGCCGCCGCCAGCGCAAATCCGGCGGCGAGCGCCGTGAGAACCGACAGCGTGCGCAAGGACAGCGTCATGCGGCGCACATGCGCGCATCGGCGCCGGCAGACAAGCGCCCCGATTGCTCAGGCCGCCTGCCGCACCTACGCTGCGTACAAAGCCTGCGGGAGGGGATCATGCGCAAGATCTGGGGACGCGCGACGTCGAGCAACGTCATGAAGGTCATCTGGCTCTGCGAAGAGCTGGCCCTGCCCTACGAGCGGATCGATGCCGGGCTGACATTCGGCGTGACCAATACTCCCGAGTATCGAGCGATGAACCCGACAGGTCTTGTGCCGACGCTGGAGGAAGACGGCTTCACGTTGTGGGAGAGCAACGCGATCTGCCGCTATCTCGCGGCGGCGAACCCTGGCGACACGGCGGTGTGGCCAACCGACCTGCGCGCGCGTGCCGATATCGACCGCTGGATGGACGCGCAGCAGACGCGGCTGAACCGCCCGCAGAGCGTCGTGTTCCAGGGCTTGATCCGCAAGAAGCCGGAGGAGCGCGACATGGCGGCGATCAATGCGGCCATGTCGGAAGCGGACGGCGCGTGGCTGATGCTGCAGGCGCAGATCGAACGTGCCGGTGGCGGCTATGTCTGCGGCAGATCGCTGACGCTGGCCGACATCGTTTGGGGCGTGCACGTACACCGCTGGTTCAACATGCCGGTCATCCGCAGCGACGCCCCGGTGCTGCGCGCGTGGTACGACCGGCTACTCGCGCGTCCGGCCTACAAGACGCACTGCGCCGGGCCGGTCGTGTGACCTGACGGAGCGGGGAACGAGCGCGCCGGCAAAGCGCTTGAGTCCCGCCCATTGCTGGGCGATGTAGCTGCCGGTGACCAACGCCTCGCTCGCAGAGGGATCGCCGGTCTCGACATAGGCGCGGCCGAAATCGGCCGTGCCGAACATCATGTCCCACCAGGGCAGCACGGCGCCGTAATTGCAGCTCCGCTCGCCGGCGGCGAGGATGCCGTGATGCGCGCGGTGGAAGCGCGGCGAGATCAGCAGACGCTCGCCGAGCCATCCGAACGACACGCGGGCGTTCGCGTGGCTCAGGCTTTCGAGGAAGCGCAGCACCAGGACCAGGACCGGGAACTGCAGCGGCGGCACGCCGATCAGCAGCCCGACCACCAGGAACCACAGCGACGCGATGATGTCGTCCAACAGGTGATTGCGGTCGTCGGACCAGAACGTCATCTGCCGCTGGGCGTGGTGCAGCGAATGCAGCGCCCACCACCAGCGGAACACGTGGCTGAACCGATGGCGCCAGTAGTCGGAGAAGTCGAGGATGATCACGTACAGCAGGAACGTCGGCACCGGGCGCCCGAGCAGGAATGGGAAGAAACCTTCCAGCGTCGGCGGCACGTAGCCGTGGTCGGTCAGCCAGCCGGACAGCATGACCTGCAGCTTGTAGAAAAGCACGAAAGTCACCAGTGGCAGGATTCCGATCCGCGAAAGCAGCGTGTAGAACACATCCACTGCGACCGCCCGGTTGTCCGGCCAGCGCTCCACCGGCCGCCAGCGTTCCAGCGGCAGGCAGATGGCCAGGGTCAGGAACACCTGCACGACGCCATAGACCGCGACCAGCGCCCAGCCGTAGGCGACGTCCTCCCACTCCATCATGTCGAACCGATAGAGCAGCGGGATGAGCGCGTGCTCCTCGATCCAGCCGGCCGTGAGGTCGAACGGGTCAATCATGTCGGCGCAGATATAGGCGCGACCGGGGCCGCGCCGCTACTCGCCGCTGGCGTTGAGAAAGATTCCGTGCGGCGAGCGGCCGACCTGGTAATGCGTGAGCACGCCGGTGCGTGGATCGAGCACGGCCACTTTCTCCGCAAAGCGCTGCGTGATCCACAGATCGCCATTGGGCGCGAAGCTGATGTCGTCGGGCCCGCCGGAAATCGCATAGGTGCGCCGGATCTCCAGCGTCGCCGGATCGAGCGCAGCCGTCGTGCCTTCCACTCGATTGTTGACATAAAGCGTATGGCCGTCGGGCGAGAGGAAAAGCTGGTGCGCGCCGCGTCCGGTGTGCACGCGCCGTTCCACGTGCCCGTCGACCGGATCGACGACGGACAACCCGTCCTCGCCCATGTTGGCGACCAGCACGCGGCCGTTCAGCCACAGGACGCCCGCTGGCGTCTTACCGGTCGGTTGCACCCACACGACCGCCATCCGGATCAGGTCGATCGCCGCCAGCTTGTCGGTGCCCTGCAGCGAGACATAGACCATCGAGCTGTCCGGGGCGTACGCCATGTGGCTCGGCATCGATGACAGCGGGAAGCGCTTGATCAGCGTGTATGTCGCCACGTCGTAGACATCGACCTGGTTGCGGGCGAGGCCGTTGACCACCAGGAACTTGCCATTGGGGCTGAAGCCGAGCTGGTAGGGATCGGCGCAGGGCACCCGGCGCTGCACGTCGCCCGTTGCGGGGTCGAGGAACAGCAACTGGTTGCCCGCGCTGTCGCCGATGATCAGCGACTTGCCGTCAGGGCTGAGCGCCCAATGGTGCGGCTCACGCAGCGCGGGAATCCGGCGAAGTTCGGCCCCGGTGCTCATGTCCAGGATGCTGACCGAGGCGGAGCCGGAGTTGATCACGAAGGCGACGCCATGCGCCTGCGCGGCGGCGGCGGATATCAGCAGGAACGCGGCGGCAAGAATGCGGGTCATGCGCTCTCCAGAACAGGCTGAGCGAGCCGGGCCTGCGCGCTCCCGGCCCCGCCCGCGAAGGCGGCGGAGACCCAGGTGAACAGCACGCTGGCCGTGGTCGCGATCAACACGTTGTCGGTATACGCATGCACAGCGAATCCGGCCATGACCAGCCGCAATACCACCCGCTCGGTCGGTGAGAGGCGGCGCGTGTGCCACCACGTCCAGGCGACGAACATCACGACCAGTAGCCCCAGCCCCAGCCAGCCGCCGTCGACTCCGATCCGCAGGTACTCGTTGTGCGCGGCGGTGGTGCCGAGCAGCCGCGCAAGCGGGTCGTCCTCGGCCACCAGCACTTTGCCCGCACCCACACCCCAGCCGACCCATGGGGAGGCGTCGCGCACATCCCGAAAGATGGGCCAGATCAGGTCGCGGCCGGACAGCCCGGCCTCGTCGCCGCGCAGGATGCCGAGCAGCCGGATGCCGCTCGCCTCTTCCGACAGGGCGACCAGAGCCACCAGCGCCAACCCGGCGGTCACCAGCAGCGCCGCGCGGCGGACGGCTGGGAACGCCGGCGCCGGTGCCAACACCAGTGCCAGCACCGTCACCACACTGGCGATCGCCAGCGGCCCGCGCGCACCCGTCAGGGCCAGGATCGCGAAGTTCACTCCGAGCAACACGATGTCGCGCCGGCGGCCTCCCAGGAGGAGTGCCAGCAGGCTGGCCCAGATTCCCGCCATCGCGAAGCCGGCCAGGAAGGCCGGGTGTCCGGGCCCCGCCAGCCGCAGCCCCGTCTGCCCGGTGAACAGCGGCCGCACGCCCAACGCCCCGAGCACCATCCCCAGCAGCAGGGCGAACAGCGGGATCAGCTGAACCGATCGAGCGACGGCGCGCGACCAGCGCCGGGGCAGGTTGGCGAAAGAAAAGGCGAACGGCGCTGCCGAGCCGAGCAACGACCGGAGGCTCTCGCCGAGGGACAAGCTCGGATGCAGCCCATGCGCGAGGCCCAGCCCGAACATAGCGAGGAAGGCGAATCCGGGGTTGAACGGATCGGGCCGGATGCACCAGCGCGCCACACAGCAGCCGAGCACTGCCAGCCCGGCCAGCTTCATCGCCGCGATGATCGTCGGTCCATCGCTCCACAGATCGCCGAGCCACATGTCAGGCATCGTGCCGACCGCGAAAAGCCAGGCCACGGTCGCCGCCGTCGGCGCGGCAAGAACGACCAGACCGATGCATAGAACCGCGGCAGCCGTCAGGGCGATGAGGAACAGGCCCGGCGCGACGGCGGCGGCGGCCGCCGCGACGGCAAGCCCGCCGGCACCGATCATCGCAGCCCGGCTTAACCCCGGCACGGACGCCCGGATCAACATCGCGGCTCGGTAGCACGGATCAGCCGAACTGTTCTACCTGAAGTTGTGTGGCCTGAACGCCGTGGCACAGGAGTTGCTGCCCCCTTGCCCGCCGGCTCGGTGCCGGCGGGTCATACGGGGGACACACAGGAACCATGCTCATCGCAACTCTGCGGCCCAGCCTGAAACGGCTGCGGGCCGCTGCCCTTGCTTGCGCATTCGCGTGTTTCGGCTTGGCACAGGTGGCGCGGGCCGAGGAGCCGCCAATCAAGATCGGCATCCTGCACTCGCTCTCGGGCACGATGGCGATCAGCGAGACGACGTTGAAGGACGTCATGCTCATGCTGATCGATGAGCAGAACAAGAAGGGCGGCGTGCTGGGCCGCAAGCTTGAGGCGGTCGTCGTCGACCCGGCGTCCAACTGGCCGCTGTTCAACGAGAAGGCGCGCGAGCTGATCAGCGTCGATCACGTCGCGGTGGTGTTCGGATGCTGGACCTCGGTCTCGCGCAAATCCGTGCTGCCGGTGTTCAAGGAACTCGACAGCATCCTGTTCTACCCCGTCCAGTACGAGGGTGAGGAAAGCGAGCGCAACGTGTTCTACACGGGTGCCGCGCCGAACCAGCAGGCGATCCCGGCGGTCGATTACCTGATGAACGAGGAGAAGGTGCAGCGCTGGGTGCTGGCCGGCACCGACTACGTCTATCCGCGCACCACCAACAAGATCCTGGAAGCGTATCTGCGGTCCAAGGGCGTCAAGCCCGAGGACATCATGATCAACTACACGCCGTTCGGGCAAAGCGACTGGCAGAGCATCGTCGCCCAGATCAAGCGCTTCGGCTCGGCGGGCAAAAAGACGGCGGTGGTGTCCACCATCAACGGCGACGCCAACGTGCCGTTCTACAAAGAGCTTGGCGCCCAAGGCATCAAGGCGACCGACATTCCGGTGGTGGCGTTCTCGGTCGGCGAAGAAGAGGTGGCCGGTATCGACACCAAGCCGCTGGTCGGACACCTGGCCGCCTGGAACTACTTCGAGAGCGTCGACACGCCCCAGAACAAGGCGTTCATCGCCGAGTGGCAGGCGTTCACGCACAACCCCAAACGCGTGACCAATGACCCGATGGAAGCGCACTACATCGGCTTCAACATGTGGGTGAAGGCGGTCGAGAAGGCAGGCACGACCGACCCGGACAAGGTGATCGACGCGCTGATCGGCGTGTCGGTGCCGAACCTGTCGGGCGGCTACGCGGCGATGATGCCGAACCACCACATCACCAAGCCCGTGCTGATCGGCGAGATCGAGGACAACGGCCAGTTCAACATCGTCACCGAGACGCCGGGCCTGATCGTGGCGCAGGAGTGGTCGCCGTATCTGGAGGGCTCGCGCGATCTGATCGCGGACTGGCGCCCGCCGATGTCGTGCGGCAACTTCAACGTCAAGACCGGCAAGTGCGGAGGGGCTACGCAGTAGGCCCGTCGTGACGCACTTCGTCGTGGCCGCGCTTGGCCCGGCCATTTACGACCTTGGTTGTCGAAGGAAGACCGCGCATGGCCGGCAGCTTGCCGGCCATGCCGGCGCCCGGTTTCGGCGGTGCGCGGTCGCCCTGCTCGTCGCGGTCGGATTGCTCTTCCTCGCACCGATAGCCCGCGCGCAGGACGATCCGCTCGCCGCACTCGGTTCCGGCAGCTTCGACGGGGTGCGTCAGGGCGTCGACACGCTCGCGATCTCCGGCAATCCCCGCGCGGCGACCATCCTGAGCGCCTTGCAGGATGGCAAGCTCTATCTGCGCGGTGACCACGCGCTGTTCATCAAGCAGGGCGACGGCAGTTACGTAGTCGCCGGTACCGGCCAGCCGGCGCCGGACCCCGGCGACCTCAAGCCCGTCCGAGTCAACAATGCCGTGCGGCGCTCGCTTGATGCGGCACTCGGTGCGCTCCGTCTGTTCGCGCCGGATGCGGCCACGCGTGCCCAAGCGGCCGAGGCGGTGTTCCACTCGCGCGACGCGGCCGCGATCCCGGCACTCAATCGCGCGCTCGCGAAAGAAAGTGATCCCGACGTGAAGCGGACGATGGAGCAGGCGCGCGCCGCCGCCCTGCTCACCGCCAATGACGCGTCGGACGCCGATCGGATCGCCGCGATCGCCGTGATCCGCGCGCGGGGTGACCTCGAGGCGCGCAGCATGCTCGACTCCCTCTCCGGCCAGCCGCCGGCCGTCGCCGCCGCTGCCGCCGAGGCAGTGAGCGCGATCGATTTCCGCCTGCGTATCTGGAATCTGGTTCAGAGTGCCTATTACGGCCTGTCGCTCGGCTCGGTGCTGCTGCTCGCCGCCGCCGGTCTCGCCATCACCTTTGGCGTGATGGGCGTCATCAACATGGCGCACGGCGAGGTCGTGATGATCGGTGCCTACGTCACGTTTGTCGTGCAGCAATTGTTCCGGGCCTACGCGCCGCCAGACCTGTTCGGCCTTAGCATCCCGGTGGCAATCCCCTTCGCCTTCGTTGTCGCCGGCCTCGTTGGCATCGCAATCGAGCGCTTCCTGATCCGCTTCCTGTATGGCCGACCGCTGGAAACGCTCTTGGCCACCTTCGGACTCTCGCTGATCCTGCAGCAGACGGTGCGATCGATCTTCGGAGCGAGCAACCGCGACGTCGCGACCCCGAACTGGATGAGCGGCGCCACTCAGCTCGGCGGCATCCAGCTCACCTATGACCGGCTCTACATCATCGTCTTCGCCTTCGCGGTGCTGTTCGCGCTGATGGCAGCACTCCGCTACACGCCGCTCGGCCTGCAGATGCGGGCCGTGACGCAGAACCGCCGGATGGCGGCAGCCATGGGAATCCGCACGCCCTGGGTCGATGCGCTGACGTTCGGGCTCGGGTCGGGTGTCGCCGGGATGGCTGGCGTGGCACTCAGCCAGATCGACAACGTCTCGCCCAACCTAGGCCAGGGTTACATCATCGACAGCTTCATGGTCGTGGTGTTCGGCGGCGTCGGCAACCTGTGGGGCACCGCGCTCGGCGCCCTGACGCTCGGCATCGTCAACAAGTTCCTCGAACCGGTGTCGGGCGCAGTGCTGGGCAAGATCGTCGTGCTGGTGCTGCTGATCCTGTTCATCCAACGCCGCCCGCGCGGGATGTTCCCGCTGAAGGGCCGGGCGGTCGAGGCATGAAGACGGCCCTGACCCCGGTGCTGCTCATCGGCGGCGCCTTGTTGCTGGCCGGTCTCAATCTGACCGACCATGCGCCTACCTACGCGGTTGCATTGGCGGGCAAGTATCTCTGCTTTGCGATGCTCGCGCTCGCGGTCGATCTGGTGTGGGGCTTCGCCGGCATCCTCACGCTGGGACATGCCGCGTTCTTCGCGCTCGGCGGCTACGCTATGGGCATGTACTTGATGCGGCAGATCGGCACGCGCGGCGTCTACGCCAATCCGATCCTGCCGGACTTCATGGTGTTCCTGAACTGGAAATACCTGCCCTGGTACTGGCACGGCTTCGAGTTCCTCCCGTTCGCGCTCGTCATGGCGATGCTGGTTCCGGGCGTGCTGGCCTTCGTGTTCGGCTTCCTTGCGTTCCGCAGCCGTGTCACGGGCGTTTATCTCTCCATCATCACGCAGGCGCTGACCTTCGCGCTGATGCTGGCATTCTTCCGCAACGACATGGGCTTCGGCGGCAACAACGGGCTGACCGACTTCAAGGACATTCTTGGCTTCAACGTGCAGGCGGACGCGACCCGCTGCTTTCTGCTGGTGCTCTCGGCGGTGGTGCTGTCGCTGATGTTCCTGCTGTCGCGCTACGTGGTGACGTGCCGGTTCGGCAAGGTGCTGATCGCCGTACGCGACGCGGAGAGCCGCACCCGCTTCCTCGGATACCGGCCCGAGCGCTACAAGTTGCTGGTTTTCGTGCTCTCCGCAGTCATGGCGGGCATCGGTGGCGCGCTCTACGTGCCGCAGGTCGGCATCATCAATCCGAGCGAATTCGCGCCTGCCAACTCCATCGAGGCGGTGATCTGGGTCGCGGTTGGTGGCCGCGGCACATTGTCAGGCGCAATCCTGGGCGCGCTGCTGGTCAATCTGGCGAAGACCTATTTCACCGGCGCGTTCCCCGAATTGTGGCTCTATGCGCTGGGTGGGCTGTTCATCTTCGTCACGCTGTTCATGCCGCAGGGCATCGTTGGGCTGCTCCGCTGGCGCAGGCCCGCACGCTCGCCGGCCGCCGTCAGCGCCGAGGCCGAGGTCGTCGGCCCAGAGGTGGCGGGATGAGCGGCGCCATCGGCGCGGTCGCGGACACCATCCTTTACCTGGACGGCGTATCGGTGAGCTTCGACGGTTTCCGCGCCCTCAACGACTTGGCGCTGGTGATGCGCCCGGGCGAGATGCGCGCGGTGATCGGCCCGAACGGCGCCGGCAAGACCACGATGATGGACGTGATCACCGGCAAGACTCGTCCGGACACCGGCCGCGTGATCTTCCGTGCGGATACCGACCTGACGAAGCTTGACGAGCCCGCCATTGCGCAGCTCGGCATCGGCCGCAAGTTCCAGAAGCCGACCGTGTTCGAGCCGCTGACGGTGTGGGAGAACCTGTTGCTGGCGCTCGCCGGCGACCGGGGGACGTTTTTCACGCTCCGGGCGCGGGAGACAGCCGAGGAACGCACACGGATCGACGAGATCCTGCAAACGACGCGTCTGACGGAGCAGCGCAAGCGGCGGGCGGGCGATCTGAGCCATGGACAGAAGCAGTGGCTGGAGATCGGCATGCTGCTGGCTCAGGAGCCGCAGCTGCTGCTGGTCGATGAGCCAGTGGCCGGCATGACGGACGCAGAGACCGAACAGACCGCCGAACTGCTGCGCGAGATCAACCGCACCCGGACCGTCGTCGTAGTGGAGCACGACATGGCGTTCGTGCGCGCCCTGGACGTGAAGGTCACCGTGCTGCACGAGGGCAGCGTGCTGAGCGAGGGCACGATCGACCACGTCAGCGAGGACCCGAAAGTCATCGAGGTCTATCTCGGTCGATGAGCGCGCTGTCCGTCGAGAACGTGAATCTTCACTACGGCGCCGCGATCGCGCTGCGGGACGTGTCGGTGACGGCCGATCGCGGGGCGGTGACCTGCATCCTCGGCCGCAACGGCGTGGGCAAGACGTCGCTGCTGCGGGCGATCGTCGGCGCGCATCCGATCAGCAGCGGCGACATCAGGTGGGAAGGCGTGAGCATCGTCCGGCTGCCCACCTACGATCGCGCCCGACGCGGCATCGCCTGGGTGCCGCAGGGCCGCGACATCTTCCCGCTACTTACCGTGCGCGAGAACCTGGAGACGGGCTTCGCCGTACTTCCCCGCGCGCAGCGCCGCGTGCCCGACGAGATTTTCGACCTCTTCCCGGTGCTGAAGACCATGCTCCGCCGTCGGGGCGGCGACCTTTCGGGCGGCCAGCAGCAGCAGCTGGCGATTGGCCGCGCGCTGGTCACCAAGCCGCGCCTGCTGGTCCTGGACGAGCCGACCGAGGGCATCCAGCCCAGCATCATCAAGGATATCGGCCGGGTGATCGCGCTCTTGCGCAACCGCGGCGACATGGCGATCCTGCTGGTCGAGCAATACTACGACTTCGCCCGCGAGCTCGCGCAGACGATTGTCGTTATGGATCGCGGGGACGTCGTTATGGCCGGCAAGCGAGAGGAACTCGACGAACAGGATGTACGACGGCGCTTGTCCGTCTAACCCGGCAATCGCGCCCGCCATCCATCAGCGGGCGCGCGGAACCGTGCGACTCGGCTTCAGGCGGTGTGACGATTCGACAGTGCTGGGCGACCTCTATCAGGCGGGTGCGCTGAAGGCACTCTTCCCCCGCCCGCCGCCGGACAGCGCGCCTGTCGCGGTGCTGATCAACACGGCGGGCGGCGTCGCCGCTGGCGACCGGCTGGAAACCGTCGTGCATGCCGCCCCTGGTACCGAAGCCGTCATCACGACCCAGGCCGCCGAACGGATCTACCGCGCCCTCTCCGATAGCGAGCCCGCACGCGTCGCGAACCGCGTTACGATCGACGCACAGGCGAGGGTCGACTGGCTACCCCAGGAAACGATCGTCTTCGACCGCGCACGTCTGATGCGCCGGCTGGAGGTCGACTTGGCGACCGACGCGACGTTTCTCGGCTGCGAGACGATCGTATTCGGCCGCGCTGCGATGGGCGAGACCGTGCGGCACGGCAGCATCGCCGACCTGATCCGCATCCGCCGGGACGGTCGCCTTCTGCTGCACGACCCGCTGCGGCTCGCCGGCGACATCGCGGCGGCGCTTGCACGCCCCGCCGTTGCACAGGGCGCAAATGCGATCTCGACCATGACGCTCGTCTCGCCTGACGCGGAAGGCCGGCTCGATGCATTCCGTTCTGCGTGCGAGCAGGCCGGCGCGACATGCGGCGCGAGCGCCTCGGACGGCATGCTGGTCGGACGCATCGTCCATCCGCGCACGGGGTTCCATCGTCCAGCGATCGTGGCAGGATTGGCGGCACTCCGCGACAACCGTCCCCTGCCCCGTGTCTGGCTGACATGAAGGACCGCACGTGAATCTGACGCCACGAGAGAAGGACAAGCTGCTGATCGCGATGGCTGCGATGGTCGCACGGCGGCGGCTCGAGCGCGGCGTGAAGCTGAACCACCCGGAGGCGGTGGCGCTGATCACCGACTTCGTTATGGAAGGTGCGCGCGACGGACGCAGCGTCGCCGACCTGATGCAGGCGGGTGCCGCCGTCCTCACGCGCGCGCAGGTCATGGAAGGTGTCGCCGAGATGATCCCCGACGTGCAGGTCGAAGCGACTTTCCCGGACGGCACCAAGCTCGTCACCGTGCATGAGCCGATCCGATGATCCCCGGCGAAGTCATCCCCACCGACGGCGAGATCGAGATCAACGTCGGCCTGCCGCGAACGACGCTCACGGTGGCAAACAGCGGCGACCGGCCCGTGCAGGTCGGCAGCCACTACCACTTCGCCGAGACCAACCCCGCGCTCCAGTTCGATCGCGCCGCCGCCCGCGGCATGCGGCTCGACATTCCCGCAGGCAGCGCGGTACGGTTCGAGCCGGGACAGACGCGCGAGGTGACACTGGTCCCGCTGCGCGGCAAGCGCGTGGTGCAGGGGTTCCGCGGCGACGTCATGGGGCCGCTCTGATGGCACGCATCCCTCGCTACGCCTACGCCGACATGTTCGGGCCGACGGTGGGCGATCGCGTGCGCCTCGCCGACACCGACCTGTTCATCGAGGTCGAGCGCGACCTGACCACTTACGGCGAGGAGGTCAAGTTCGGCGGCGGCAAGGTGATCCGCGACGGCATGGGCCAGTCACAGGCGTCGCAGGCCGAAGGCGCGGTCGACACCGTCATCACCAACGCTCTGATCGTGGATCACTGGGGCATCGTGAAGGCCGATGTCGCGATTACCAACGGACGCATCGCGAAGATCGGCAAGGCCGGCAATCCTGACGTGCAGCCTGGTGTCGACATCGTCATCGGTCCGGGCACCGAGATCATCGCCGGCGAAGGCAAGATCCTCACCGCCGGCGGCATCGACGCGCATATCCACTTCATCTGCCCGCAGCAGGTCGAAGAGGCGATCGCGTCGGGCATCACGACCATGATCGGCGGCGGCACCGGCCCCGCCACCGGCACCGCCGCCACCACCTGCACGCCCGGCCCCTGGCATCTCGGGCGCATGCTGCAGGCCGCCGAAGGCCTGCCGGTGAACCTGGCTTTTGCCGGCAAGGGCAACGCATCCCGCCCGGCGGCGCTGGAGGAGATGATCCGCGCCGGCGCGTCCTGCCTGAAGCTGCACGAGGACTGGGGCACCACGCCGGCGGCGATCGACTGCGCGCTGTCGGTTGCCGACCGTTTCGACGTGCAGGTGATGATCCACACCGACACGCTGAACGAAAGCGGGTTCGTCGAGGACACGATCGCCGCCTTCAAGGGCCGCACGATTCACGCTTTCCACACCGAAGGTGCCGGCGGCGGCCACGCACCCGACATCATCAAGGTCGCAGGCCTCGCCAACGTCCTGCCGAGCTCGACCAACCCGACACGGCCATACACCGCCAATACGCTCGACGAGCACCTCGACATGCTGATGGTCTGTCATCACCTCGACAGCGCCATCCCCGAGGACGTGGCCTTCGCCGAAAGTCGCATCCGGCGCGAGACGATTGCCGCCGAGGACATCCTGCACGATATCGGCGCGCTCTCGATGATCTCGTCCGACAGCCAAGCGATGGGCCGTGTCGGCGAAGTCGCGATGCGCACCTGGCAGACCGCGCACAAGATGAAGCAGCAGCGCGGCGCGCTCGTCGGCGACGGCGAGGCGGACAACGCGCGCGTCAAGCGCTACATCGCCAAGTACACGATCAACCCGGCCATCGCACATGGCCTCGCGAAGGAGATCGGCTCCGTCGAGGAAGGCAAGCTCGCCGACCTCGTGCTGTGGTCCCCTGCCTTCTTCGGCGTGAAGCCCGATCTGGTCATCAAGGGCGGCGTCATCACCGTCGCGCTGATGGGCGATCCCAACGCCTCGATCCCCACGCCGCAGCCGGTGCATTATCGCCCGATGTTCGGCGCGCTCGGCCGCTCGCTCGCCGAGAACTGCCTGACCTTTGTCTCCGGCGCCGCGCTGGACGCAGGCATCGGCCACGCGCTGCACCTGCAACGCAAGCTGGTCGCGGTCAGCAACACCCGCACCGGCATCGGCAAGCGCAGCATGATCCATAACAATGCGACACCCGTCATCGAGGTCGACCCCGAGACCTACGAGGTGCGCGCGGACGGAGTGCTGCTCACCTGCGAACCGGCAACCGTGCTGCCGATGGCGCAGCGCTATTTCCTGTTCTGATGCGCGCAACCGAACGTATCGCCGCGGGCGCATGGTCGGGCGAACCGGCGGACGAGGTGCTGATCGACCACGACCACCGCCACCGCCGCCGCATCACCCTGACAACCGCCCGCGGTGCGACGCTCCTGCTCGACCTCCCCTCGGCGGTCCGGTTGCGCGACGGCGACGCGCTCGCCCGCGAGGACGGAACGCTTGTACGTGTGCGCGCCAAGCCAGAGCCCCTTCTGGAAATTCACGCGCACGACGATGGTGCACTCCTCCGCATCGCCTGGCATCTCGGCAACCGCCATCTGCCGGTGCAACTCGTCGGCAACCGGATCCGCATCCGGGCCGACCACGTGATCGCCGACATGGTTCGCGGGCTGGGCGGCCATGCGGAGCCGATCGAGGCGCCATTCGATCCCGAAGACGGCGCCTACGCGAATGCCTCCGGCCACCATCACGATCACCATCATCACGACCCATGATCGCGGCACAGCTGCGGCTACAGGCTTGGTTGTCGCCCGCCTTCCCGATCGGCGCCTTCGCCTACTCCCACGGGATCGAATGGGCGGTGGAGGCGAGCGCCATCCATGACGCACGCACGCTGCAGGACTGGATCGACGACGTGCTCCGTCACGGCGCCGGCCGATCGGACGCCATCCTGCTTCGTCACGCTTACGCCGCCTGCGCGGACGCGGGGGCCCTCGACACCCTGGCCGAGCTTGCCGTCGCGCTCAGCCCCGCGCGCGAGCGCCGCCTGGAGACGACCGCACAAGGCGCAGCCTTCGCCCGCGCGGCCGCACCCTGGCACACGCTGCCGGCACTCCCGTACCCGATCGCGGTCGGCGCCCTTGCCGGCCGCAGCGAGATCGAGCCGACGCTCGCAACCGCCTGCTACCTGCAGGCCTTCGCGGCCAACCTGATCAGCGCAGCTGTTCGCCTCGTCCCGCTCGGGCAGTCGGACGGGCTGCGTGTCCTCGCCGCGCTCGAAGCCACCGTCCTTGCCATTGCTCACGAGACCCGAAACGCGACGCTCGACGATCTCGGCGGCTGCGCGTGGTTGTCCGATATCGCCGCCATGCGCCACGAGACCCAGTACACAAGGCTGTTCCGCTCATGACCCGCTCACCCAACGGACCGCTGCGCGTCGGCGTCGGCGGCCCGGTCGGCACCGGCAAGACCGCGCTGATGGACGCGCTGTGCAAGCACCTGCGCGGCCGCTACGAGATCGCCGCCATCACCAACGACATCTACACGAAGGAAGACGCGGAATTCCTGACCCGTGCGGGTTCCTTGCCGCCGGAGCGCATCCTCGGCATCGAAACCGGCGGGTGCCCGCACACCGCGATCCGCGAGGACGCGAGCATCAACCTCGCAGGCGTGGCCGACCTTCAGCGGCGTTTTCCCGACCTCGACCTGATCCTGATCGAAAGCGGGGGCGACAATCTCGCCGCCACGTTCAGCCCCGAACTGGCGGACATCACGATTTACGTGATCGACGTCAGCGCAGGCGACAAGATCCCGCGCAAAGGCGGTCCGGGAATCACGCGCAGCGACCTGCTGGTGATCAACAAGATCGACCTTGCACCCTTCGTCGGCGCGAGTCTCGACGTGATGGACCGAGACAGCCGGCGGATGCGAGGCGAACGCCCGTTCGTCTTCACCAACATCCGTGCCGGCGACGGTGTCTCCGCGGTCGCCGCCTTCATCGAGCAGGCGGGCGGACTGTTGAGCTAGACACCCGCGATCCGCACCGTCGCGGCCGCCACGCCCAGCCCCAACGCCGAGCCTGCGATGATGTCACCGACGAAGTGAAAATCGGCCCCGAGCAGGCCGACTGCGGTCGCGACCGGAAACACCGCCAGCAACACGCGCATCTTCGGCCAAGCCGCCCAGAGCACGCCGACGATCGAGAACACGACCGTCATGTGGCCCGACGGAAACGACGCCCACCCCTCGCCGCCATGGAACGGAAAGAACCCGTAAACTCCGTTGGATATCAGCGACGGGTTGTTGTGGATCCACGTCTCCGGCCACGTGCGGCCGAATGATACTTTCAGCGCATCCTTGATCGTGAACGCGACACAGAAGCTCAGCGATGCGATGAAGATCGCGTGACTGATGCCGGAGCGGCACCACCCGGCCACGCGAGCGAGCCCCAGCACGATCACCGCGACGATAGCCCCCGTGCCGAGCACTTCCGGAACACGCGTCAGGCGTCGCAGCGGGAATTCGCCAAGGGCCGAATGCGCGTAGTAGGCCCAGGGGCGGTCGAGATAGGCGACGCTCACCGCCACGAGCAGGAGCGTGCAGGCGGCGCCGGCGGCGAAGGGCAGCAGCGGGTGCCGAAACTCGGCCCTCCGCTGGACCGGTCTGGCGGGAGTGGTCGCGATTCGAGACATGTCGTGTCTGTCGCACACGAATCGGTAGCACGGAAGCGAGGCGAACCGTCGGACAACAGCATGCGTTGATGGGGGAACGGAGCCGCTTCTGGCAACTCCGCCCACGCTCGGCGCTCGCGACGTAGCTGTCGCACCGCGAAGGCTGGTGCAATCTTACACTCTGGCAACCGGAAGACCGGCGGCATGGCGAATGACGAAGGAAACACTGCGCGCGTCCTACTGGTCGAGGACGACTTCCTGATCCGTCTGACTCTCGTCGAGGCTCTGCGCGACGAGGGCTTCGCCGTGGTCGAGGCCGAAACTGCCGACGAAGCCCTCGCGGCCGTTACAGCCTACGAGGACATCAGGGTGTTGCTGACCGACGTGCAGATCCCCGGCACCTGTAATGGGATCGAACTGGCGGAGCGCGCGCGTTCGCTGCGCCCCAGCCTGCCCGTCCTTTTCATGACCGGGCGCCCGGACAAGGTGCCGGACGTCAGGCGAACCGGGAACGAGGCGTTCATCGCCAAGCCCTATTTGCCGTCCGAGGTCACCGCCGCCGTCCGTCGGATGACGGCGACGCTCCCCGACGCCGGTTGACCCTACAGTTGCCGGCGTAGAGGCCCCAGGTGCGGCAGCGTTCCTAGGTGCATGGCAAACGCCCGCGGATAGTCGCCCGGTTGCATCGGCGCACGGAACTCGGGCTGCCCAAAACGCCACCGTGCCGGCCCAAATGGCGCGTGTGGGAACCACCGTCGTGGCTGTCCTGGATAGGCCGGCCAGTGCGGCGCGCGTCCATACCCGGGTACTGGTCCATGGAAGCCGTCGCCATGGTCGTGCCAGCTTGGCGCCGTATGGGGCAGCGGCGCAGGCCCCCGAACACCGGGGTGTCCCGGAAGACCGACGGCGCCGCGCGCTGGCCCTCCCCTCGGCGCCGGGACAGCCAGCATCGGCGGCCGCAGTCCGATCGGTCCGACACCGTACCCGAAGCCGGTACGGAACGCCGGCCCTGGCGCCGCTCTCGGCACGGCCGGTCCAGGAATATGCAGTCTTGCTGCCAAACCAGCGCTCAGTCCGACGGCCCCGGCGACCGGAACCACCGGCGCGCGGCCGAGCACCGGATGCAGGCCGACCAGCCGGTCCGCCGCGATCGGCTGGGCCAGTGCTGCCACCGGCTGCGACGATGCCACTACGGCAGCCGGCACAGCCGTGACCGCGTTTACGTTTGCGAATTGCCCGATCTGGACGGCGCCGACGCCGGGTTGCTGATAGCGCTCCATGACGGCCGCCAGGTCCGGCACGTAGGGGCCGTTGACGGCGCGGACATACGCCGGCGGCGCGCGGAACCATGGGTAGTAGGCCTCATGCGGCCCAAGCGGCGCCCAGGCGACGAGGCCCGACGTGCCTCCACCGGCGACCGGCGCACCAGCCGTATCGAAAAAGCCGACCAAGGCCGGCGCGTATACCGGATGCCATTCCCTCGCGTAGGTGCCAGGGATCCAGGCCCAGCGCCCGTTGATCCGCGCCCAGCGGCCGTAATGGAACGGCGCGAACCCCCAGGACTCGTTGTCGACCCAGGTCCAGCCCCACGCGCCGAAGTAGCCCCAGTATCCCTGGCGATACGGCACCCACGACGGAGCGACCTCGGGATACCAGACGCTGCCGTAGTCCTGAGCCTCAGCCCACGTTCCGTGCAAGGCAAGGTCGGCCCCGCCCGACAGCTCCAGCACGGCCAGGGGCGGCGTCGTGCCATGCGGCTGCGCCGGCCGGCACAACGTAGCCGCTCCCTCGTGAACGAACGCACCGTCCTGGAGAGCCTCGACCCGGCCGGTAAACTCCTCGGCCCCCTCGATGACGGCCGTCTGGTTGCTGACGACCTCGAGGCCGAGATTCGTGGCGCTGACCTCGGCTGCCCCCTCGATGACGCTGACCTGCGTCGTGTGCTCCGTGTCGCCGGCCGCGATATCGTAGCAGCCCGCAGCCTTGAGCGTGATCACGCCGCGCGGGGTTCGGATGGTCCAGCTCTCGTGGTCTCCAAGCCCGGCGAGGTGGATCAGCACCTCGCCCTGCGGCTGAGCCGCGCCGAAAACCTGATCGTCCAGTTGAATAACGTCGAGTTCAGTGGTGGCGTTCATCGCCAACGTGTCCGGACCGATCTCCAGCTCAGCCCGCGCGTCCGGCTGCGTCCAGAACGCGTCACCCGTCGCAACGGGAAAATTCAGCGCCGCAGCGTCCCAATGCGCGGCATCCCCATCGTGCCACGAAACACCGCCCTGGACCTTCGACAGACGTCCCACACGATCAGGCACCTGCACCGTTGCGTCGCCATCTTCCGGGACGGTTGGCGTGGACGGCCCGGTGATCGGCATCTTCTCCTGCCCGCTCGGCCCCTCTGCCCGGGTAGCGAGCGGCGACAGAGCAACGATTCCTCCCAGTAGCAGGATCGCCAGCCGGTTCCGGTGCCGTCCCGGGTTCAACGAGCGCCTCCGCCTGCACATCCGGATGGTTCAGAGCCGGCCTTACCCGCCCACTGTGACATCAAGGCGTCAGCATCGCGGCGGGCTCGAAGCCGACGCCGTCACGTGTTCGCGATCTCCGGAACGGGGAATGGGGGCAGAGCCCGCTCAAGCGCCCGCGCGGCACGCAGCACGATGTCGTCGCGATAGAGCGCTGCCGCAACCTGCACGGCGACCGGCAGGCCGTTCGATCCGAGCCCTATCGGAACGCTGATAGCGGGTTGTCTCGTCAGGTTGAAGGCAAACGTCCAAGGCGCCCAACTGCGCCACAGTGCCTCGGTCGGCCTCTCGGTCGGCAGGTCCGCAAGCGGCGGGCCGGCCGGAACTGTCGGGCACAGGATGAGATCGTAGCGGCGCATGAAGTCGGCCATCGCGTGCCCGCTCTCGACCCGGGCGGCCTCTCCGTCGAGCACCTCAATGCCGGAGGCCCGGCCGCCGGCCGCGGCCACTTCCCGCAGCCCGTCATCCAGCAGGGCCTGCTTGTCCGGTGTCAGGCCGGCAACGAGCCGGGCCAGCGCGACCGACCAGAGACGCCCAAAGATGGCCCGGCTGTCCGGGATCTCCGGGTCGGCCTGCTCGACATGCGCGCCGGCTTCCTGCAGCAACGCGGCAGCCCTCTCCACCGCGGAGATCGCGGTCGCGTCGGATGGGGCCTCGAAACCGAGCCTTCGGACGACGGCGACCGACAGTCCGGCGACGCCATCCTCGATGCCGTCACGCCAGTCGCGCGGGTCGTCCGGCAGGCACAGTGGATCGCGGGCATCGGACCGCGCCATCGCGGAGAACATCAATGCCGCATCGCGCACATGACGGGTCATCGGTCCGGCGCACGCAACCGCCGAGAACGCGCCGGCCGGCCATTGCGGAATCCGACCGTAGGTCGGTTTCAGTCCGACGAGTCCGCACCAGGCGGCCGGGATGCGAATGGACCCCCCGGCATCGGTCCCGACATGCAGCGGCGCGAGGCACGCCGCCCCCGCTGCCCCTGCCCCCGACGACGAGCCGCCAGTACTATGCTTTAAACTAAGTGGGTTGCGGGTGACGCCATGCAGTGGACAGTCACCGGGGGACTTCCAGCCGAACTCCGTCGTCGTGGTCTTGCCCACGACAACGGCCCCGGCTGACCTCAGCCCCACGACGAGCGGAGCATCATGCGGCACCGCAGCGTCGCTGGTCGTCAGACTACCGCGTCGCGTCGGAAATCCAGCGACATCAATTAGATCCTTGACTGTGCAGGGGACCCCGTCGAGCACCCCCATCGGCCGGCCGGCGAGCCAGCGCGTCTCGCTTTCCCGCGCCGCCGCGATCGCCCGTTCGTCCAACACCGCGAAGGCGTTGAGCGCGGGGTTGACGCGTTCGATGCGGCTCATCACTGCCTGCACCGCCTCGACCGGGCTCAGCCGGCCCCGCGCATAGAGGGAAAGCAGGCTCTCGGCCGTCATCAGCGCGGGATCGGTTTCGGTCATGGCTCGTCCGTCTTATCTGCCAGTCTTATGCCCTGGCGGGTCGTTGACGCGAATTGGGGCGGGCCATCACAGTGCCCGGCTCTCGGCCTGGAAGGAAAGTCGTGGAGATCGTCCGGGAGCTGCCGATCGACCAGATCCTGCGCGGCGACTGCGTGCAGCTGATGGAGATGCTGCCGCCCGCCTCCGTGCACTGCGTCTTCGCCGATCCGCCCTACAATCTGCAGCTTCGCGGCGAACTGCGTCGCCCGAACGACTCACTCGTCGATGGCGTCGACGAGGAGTGGGACCGGTTCACGGACTTCGCGGCCTACGATGCCTTCACGCGCGCGTGGCTGACCGAATGCCGGCGGCTGCTGCGCAAGGACGGCACGATCTGGGTCATCGGCGCCTACCACAACATCTTCCGCATCGGCGCGATCATGCAGGACCTCGGGTTCTGGATCCTCAACGATGTCGTGTGGCGCAAGTCGAATCCCATGCCGAATTTCCGCGGCCGGCGCTTCACCAACGCGCACGAGACGCTGATCTGGGCGGCGCGCGGCCAGGACAGCCGCTACCGCTTCAATTACCAGGCAATGAAGGCGTTGAACGACGATCTTCAGATGCGCAGCGATTGGATGCTGCCGCTCTGCACCGGCCCGGAGCGGCTGCGCAACACGCATGGCCTGAAGCTGCACCCGACCCAGAAGCCGGAGGCGCTGCTCCATCGCGTCCTGCTGTCGTGCACGATGGAGGCCGACATCGTGCTCGACCCGTTCATGGGGACCGGCACGACCGCGGTGGTCGCCCGCCGCCTGCATCGCCACTTCATCGGGATCGAACGCCACCCGGCCTATGTCGAGGCGGCGCTGGCTCGGCTGAAGTCGGTCCGTCGTACCGAAGGCGGCGGTCATGCGATCACGCCAACCAAGCGCGAGGCACCACGGGTGCCTTTCGGCAGCCTAGTCGAGCGGGGGCTTGTGCCGGCCGGCACGCGCCTCGTGGACCGCCAGCGTCGGGTCGCGGCAACAGTGGCCGCGGACGGGACGATCGTCTGCGGGACCCTGCGAGGCTCCATCCATAAGGTCGGAGCCCTGGTGCAGGAGGCGCCGAGCTGCAACGGCTGGCTGTTCTGGCATATCGACCAGGACGGCGCCCTGGTGCCTCTGGATAGCCTGCGCGCCGCCGCGCGTGACTGAAGCATCCCCGCCGCCAACGCCGCGCGCCCTCTTTATCGCGTTCCTGTTGATGGGCCTCTCGGGCTTCGGCGGCGTACTGCCGTGGGCGCGACGGGTGATCGTCGAGCAGCGGCGATGGCTCTCGCCGGCCGAGTTCACCGACACTCTCGCACTCTGCCAGTTCCTGCCGGGGCCGAACGTTGTGAACGTGTCGATCGCCGTCGGCGCTCGGTTTCACGGAGCGAGGGGCGCCCTCTCCGCCATTTCCGGGCTGCTGGCCGCGCCGGTGGCGATCGTCATCGGCCTCGGCGCGCTCTATGCCCGGTTTGGCGGTCTGCCCGCGGTCCGCGGCGCCTTCATCGGACTGGCGGCGGCAGCGTCGGGTCTTGTCCTGGCGAACGCGCTGAAGATCGCCGCCCCGATCCGGCACGAGCCGCTGTCCGTCGCCATCGCAGCCACAGCGTTTGCGGGTGCGGCCCTGCTTCGCCTGCCGCTGGTGCTCGTCCTCGCTGTGCTGGTGCTCTCGGCGATTGGGGCCGCCTCGCTGCGACGACGACGGCGGTGGTCGGATGACATGGCGCGCCGCTGATGCAGAACCTCATCGCGCTCCGCGTCATGTGCGGCCATCTCGGGCTGCTCGCCGTCGGCGGCGTGAACTCGGTCGTGCCGGAGATGCAGCGCGAAACCGTCGAGGTCCACCGATGGATGAGCGCGCAGGAGTTCGCCTCGCTCTATGCGCTGGCCCAAGCCGCGCCCGGGCCGAACATGCTGGTGGCCACCCTCGTCGGCTGGCGGGTGGCCGGGCTTTCCGGTGCGCTGGTCGCAACGGGCTCGCTGATCGGGCCGCCGTGCCTGCTGGTCTATGCCGTCTCCAGGGTCTGGTACCGATTCCGCACCGCCCCGTGGCGCCGTGTGATCCAGGCCGGCTTGACCGCGGTGACGGCGGGGCTGGTGACGGCGGCCGCCGTGCTGCTGGCGGAGGTGACCTCCACCAACTGGAAAACCGCACTGATCACCGTCGCCGTGGCTGGTGTGCTGCTTCGCTCCGGCCTCAATCCGCTGCTTTTGCTCGGCACCGCGGCAGCCCTGGGCGCGACCGGCGCCTTGGGCTGACGTCCGGTTACGCCGTCAGCTGTGATGCGTTGACCAGTGGCGGGCGACGACTCGGCCGTGATATGCGCGCTGCGCCAGATGACGGTGCCAGCTATGCGACGGATGGCCGCTGAGGGCCGACATGCCGTCATCCGGCGCTTCCGCCACCTCGTCGTACGAAATCGGGCCGGTCACGACGACGCCGTCGGTCCCGATCTGCGCGGCGGTCTGCACATGCGGCCGCAGGTCGGCCGGCGGCGGATTGAGCGCCGGGATCGGCGCCGGCGCGCCGGCGGTTGACGCGACCTCGATCTTGCCGTTGTCCGGGCGGTCGTAAATGAAGCCGTGCGTCGGATAGACGGAACCGAAGCGGCCGTCGCCGAGCGCGACCCGCACCGCCGTCCAGTCGTTGTTCTCGGAAACATCGACAACAGGCACGGCGCGGGTCACGCCGCCGTAGCTTCCCGGGCCCCACCAGTTGGCCTGATCGATCTCGATCTCGCGCGCATTGACCACCCGGGACACGACCGCGACATGGCCGAGACGCATCCGGCCGGTCGCCGAAAAACTGAGCACGGACCCGGCTTCCGGGCGCTGGCCGCGCTGATAGACCCCAGCGGCCTGATACCACCACGTGCTCGCGTTGCCTTTGATCTCCACCCCGGAGTCCGATCGCGCGAAGGTGACGCACTGCAACCGCGCGTATCCTCTCGCGTAGTGATGGGCGTAGTGCCCGCCGTGCCCGCCGGCGTATTGACTATGGGCCCCGGCTGACGCGGCTCCGATCGGGACCCCCAGCAGCATCAGCGACCCGAACAATAGACTCCGGCTGCCGGTGTTCGCACCCCGCATCCACGCCCCCACTTTTTGTCACCCACGCTTATGTCATCGGGTAACAGCAGGGTTACGGAACTGACAACCCTTGGCGGCCCGATTCCTCACGGAAAGTGGCGCGGTGTTACGAAATTTCTGTGGAAAACTGCCTGCCGCCTGAGAAGCGCCGGGCGACGCCGGCCAATTGTTTCAGAATCTTGGCCGGCTAAGTTCGCGCGCGACGTTCAGACCTCACTCTTCGGGCCGCTCCGCCTACTTGCAGGCCACGACCATGATTTCAACCAGAAGGCGAGGGTCGGCCATGTTTGCCTGGACGCAGGCACGGGCCGGGGCGCCATCTTTTGATAACCATGCCGACCACAACTCGTTCATCGCATCCCGGTCGCGGATGTCTTTCACCCAGATCTGCGCTTGAAGAAGCCGCGTCTTGTCGGTGCCGTGCGTCTCGAGCAGCTCGTCGATCTGCTCAAGCACTTCGGCTGTCTGGCCCTTGATGTCCTTCGACGTGTCTTTTGCGGTGATGCCGGCGAGGAAGACGAACCCGTGGTACTCCACCGCTCTCGAAAGAATCTTGTTGGGCTCGCTTCGAACGATCTTGCTCACGGCGGCGTGTCTCCCTGTGTGGCGATGAATGGTGTCGTGCGCGGCGTGGCGCTGCGCTACTCCGCGGTAGCGCCAGCTGGTGGCGCGGCACCCTCGGTGGTGCCGGGGCTATTGCCTTCTCTCAGGCAGTCGGAGAACTCCCGGTTGCGCTCGTAGCGGTCAGCGAGACCGCGAGACGGGATCCCTTCGACGTAGCTGCCCGACATCATCGAGTCGCGGGCCATATCGCTTCGGTCGGTGTAGATCTCGCCGCGGTTCTGCTGCGCATAGATCGCGTCCATCCGGCTGCGGCAGGCCGCGGTCCGTGCGGCGTCGGAGCGCGATTCCTGCGTCGGCGGAGGCGGCGAATAACAACCCGCAACCAGGATAGCAGCCGCCGCCGCGGCGCCGAACCAAAAACGCGTCACGCGGTCGCTCCTGTCATCGGTGCGATTGAAGCCGGTGCGTGCGGAAGCAATGCCCGCGACAAGCGGGCCCGGAACGCCCGTTCATCGAACTGGCCGGTCGCGTTGAGCGGCTCGGTGGCGGCCGCAGCAAGCAGGTTCGGATCGAGATCGGCGCCGTCACGAGAGAAGCGGCAGAGCGGGTGAGACCACGAGGCGGACGCTATCAGGTTCACGAGTGCGAGCAGGCGAAGCAGCACGGAAATTCCGTATCGGCTCTGCAGGCCCAGGCGGCTGTCCACAGCCCGCGCCCAGCAAAGCGCGTCGCGGTCGGCCAGCGCGATGTCGACGGGCTCGCCGTCCGCCTCGGCGAAACGGAACCCGCGCACAACGCCCCACTCGCCGGCCAAGGCGGCATGCCGGGCAGCGTTCCAAGCACTGTCCAGGTCTCGGCAGGAAACCGGAGGCAAGGCGGCCGGGCCGCAGCCCACGGCGTAGGTCAGCCACCCGTCGCCTGAAATTCGCAGCTGCACGCCAGGGCGATCTGTATCGGACGAACGCATACGCGGAATTGTGGACCGGCCCCGCGCGCGACACCAGAGCCGCCGGCGGACGATTCCGGCGAGACAGCGCAGCAACTTTCCTGCCGTGCCGCCGTTCTCGCTCCGGACTGGAAAGGAGACGGTCGTGCTCAGGTTGGCGTTGTTCTTCCTGGTCGTCTCGCTGATCGCCGGACTGTTCGGGTTCACCGGCATCTCGGCCGCCGCGGCCGGGATCGCCAAGATCCTGTTCTTCGTCTTCATCGTCGCCTTCGTGGTCTTCCTGATCCTCGCGTTGGCGGCGGGAAGAGCGGTGCTCTAGCGACACGGCCGGACTGTCGGGCTGACATGCGGGGGCGCTCTTTCGGGCGTCCCCGCCTGCTGCCATCTTCCGCTCATGTCCGACAGGCTTCCGCGTTCAATCGCCCTCGAAGGTGCCACCAACGTTCGCGATCTTGGCGGCTACGTCGGCGCGGGCGGCCGGCGCGTGCGGTCAGGCGTGGTGTTCCGGTCGGCCTCGCTCGCGGGTATGACGCCGGCGGACATCGTCACGCTCGACTCCCTGGGGTTGCGGACGGTGTGCGATCTGCGCGGGGTCGCGGAGCGGTCGAAGCGCCCTGCCCCGCTCGAGTCGCTGCCGCACGTCCAGGTTCACAGCCTGCCGATCGAGCCCCGCGTCGGCGCCTCGGTGCGCGACCTCATGGCGACCGAGGAGGCGACCGGCGAGGACGTGATGTCGCTGATGCGCAAGGCCTACCTCGCCTACGCGCGGGAGTTCCACTTCGCCTATGCGCAGATGTTCCGGATGGTCGCGAACGCGGAGAACCACGCGGTGCTGTTCCACTGCTCCGCCGGCAAGGACCGCACCGGCTTCGGGGCGGCGCTGCTGCTGACGTCGCTGGGCGTCGCATGGGAGGACGTGCTCGCGGACTACATGGCCACGAACGAGCTGTGGCAGCCGGATGCGGAGCTGTTGGAGCGCATCCCCCCGCCGATCGCAGCCGTACTCCTGCGAGTACATGAAGACCTGCTGACGGCGGCGTTCGACGCGATCCGCGAACACTACGGGATGATCGATACATACCTCGAGGCACGCCTGGGTATGGGTCCGCGCAGTCTCGCCGCCTGGCGAGATCTGCTCCTTGAATCGTGATCGCCCCTTGCGCCGATGTCTTAGGCCACCATTAACGCGGCCGACCGATACCCGTGTGATTGACGCTTTAACCTGACCACGAGGTCGCGGCCGCATGCGAACATGGATCGGTCTCTTCAGGGTCCTCGGCGATCGCCGGGGCATTTCGGCGACCGAGTACGCCTTGATGGGCGCGCTGATCGCGGCGGGAATCTTGGGCGCCCTCTCGACTCTCCAGGGCAATGTCACCGGCGTGTTCGGCACGATCGGCTCGGCGATTTAGGGCCTGCGGACTGTCGCTTCCGGCGTGCTGCGCTGCTTGCTCACCCGTACGACCCGCACCGCTCCGCCCTGGGCGTCCGTGAAACATGCCCGGATGTCGTCGCCGAGAGAGGGATAGCAATTACCGAGTTCGCGCCGGATCAGGCCGGTGCGCCGGCCTCCGCCCGCTCCCACGCCACCTCGGCGAGCAGCTTGTATTTTTCGCCCGCCTCCCGCCCGCGCGCGTCGGCCGCGTTGCCGTCCAGCGCACGGCGATAGACGCCCGCCGCAATCGCCGCCCAACGGAACAGCGAGAACACGATGAAGTAGCCGAGGTCCGGGACCGGGTGTCCGCTGTAGCGTTCGTACATCCGGACGTACTCGGATTCGCTCGGCAGTCCCGGCGTCGTCAGGTCCGCGATCCCGCCGGCATGGGCAGGAAGCTGCCAGTAGAGGCAATTGTAGGCGAGGTCGGCCAATGGATGGCCCAATGTCGCCAGTTCCCAGTCCAGCACCGCGACCACGCGCGGCTCCGTCGGGTGGAACAGCATGTTGCCAAGGCGAAAGTCGCCGTGAACGATGCCGGTCCGCTCCTCGGCCGGGAGATGGGCGGGCAGCCATTCCATCAGCCGGTCCATCGCCGGCACGTCCTCGGTCTTGCTCAGCAGGTACTGCTTGGACCAGCGGTCGATCTGCCGGGCCACGTAGCCGCCCGGCTTGCCGAAGCCGCCGAGTCCGACCGCGTTGGGATCGACCGCGTGCAGCGCGGCCATCGTGCGCGCCATCTCCTCGTAGTAAGCGACGCGCCCGGCTTCCGGCACGCTCGGCAGCCGCACATCGGTCAGCACGCGGCCCTCGACATGGTCCATGACGAAGAACGGCGTGCCGATCACAGCGCTGTCCTCGCACAGCAGGCGCATGGCCGGCACCGGCACGGATGTGTCCCGCAAGGCCGCCATGACCTGGTACTCGCGCTCGACCGCGTGCGCCGAGGGCAGCAATTTGCCCGGCGGCTTCTTGCGCAGCACGTAACGGTGGCCCGATGCGTCGATCGCGTAGGTCGGATTGCTCTGGCCGCCCTGGAACTGTCGGACGACCACCTCGCCGTCGAAACCCGGCAGCAACGGCCGCAGGTAGTCGGCAAGGCGCGCTTCGTCGAAGCGATGGTTGGGCAGCACCGGGACGAGAATCGGCTGGCCGGTGGTGGGCATGTCAGTCCGCCGTCATCGGTGATCCAGCGGTCACGCCGCCGTCGATCACGACGGTCTGGCCGGTGGTGAAGCTGCCGGCGGGCGAGGCGAGGAACACCGCGGCGCCGGCGATCTCGTCGGGCTCGCCGATGCGCCCCAGCGGCGTCTCCCGCGCGCGCTTGCGTTCGATGTCCGGGTTCTCCCACAGCGCACGGGCGAAGTCGGTGCGGATCAGGCCCGGTGCGATGCAGTTGCAGCGCACGTTCTTCGGTCCCCACTCGACGGCGATGTTGCGGGCGAGCTGCATGTCGGCCGCCTTGCTGATGCAGTAGGCGCCGAGCAGCGGCGAGCCGCGCAGGCCGCCGATCGACGAGATGATGACGATCGCCCCGCCGCCGCGCGACGCCATCTGCGGCAGCACCATGTTGGACAGCCAGAAGTTGCTGCGCACGTTCGACGCCATGATCTTGTCGAACTGCTCGTCGGAGATCCCCGCCGCCGGGCCGAAATACGGGTTCGTCGCGGCATTGCAGACCAGCACGTCGATGCCGCCCCACGTCGCCACCGTCTGATCGACCAGCGCCTGCAACGCCTCCTTCGACGAGATGTTGCACGGGATCACCGTCGCCGCGCCGCCGCGCTCGACGATCCCGCGCGCCACCGGCTCGCACGCATCGGCCTTGCGCGACGAGACCACGACTTTCGCACCGTGTTCGGCCATGCGCTCGGCGATCGCGCGGCCGATGCCGCGCGAGGAGCCGGTGACGACGGCGACCTTGCCGGTCAGGTCGAACAGACTCATGCGCCCGCCCTCATGCGTTCGCCCTCATGCATTTGGGCGCGCGGGCTTGTACTTCGCCAGCTCCAGCCGGCCGAGCTGATGGCGGTGCACCTCGTCCGGCCCGTCGACGATGCGTAGCGTGCGCACATGCGCGTAGAGCTTGCCGAGGCCGAAATCGGTGGTGACGCCGGCGGCGCCGTGCGCCTGGATCGCCCAGTCGAGCACGCGATGGGCCATGTTCGGCACGGCAACCTTGATCGCCGCGATCTCGACCTTCGCGTTCTTGTTGCCGACGGTGTCCATCTTCCAGGCAGCGTGCAGCACCAGCAGGCGCGCCTGCTCGATCTGGATGCGCATCTCGGCGATGCGCTCGATCATCACGCCCTGGTCGGCGAGCGCCTTGCCGAACACCTGCCGCTCCAGCGCACGCTTGCAGGTCTTCTCCAGCGCGCGCTCCGCCATGCCGATCGCGCGCATGCAGTGGTGGATGCGCCCCGGGCCGAGGCGGCCCTGCGCGATTTCGAACCCCCGCCCCTCGCCCAGCAGGATGTTGGAGGCCGGCACGCGCACGTCCTTGAAGACGATCTCGGCGTGGCCGTGCGGTGCGTCGTCGAAGCCGAACACCGGAAGCTGCCGCTTGATGTCCACACCCGGCGTGCCGCGCGGCACCAGGATCATCGACTGCTGACGGTGCTTGTCGGGATTGGCCGGGTCGGTCTTGCCCATGACGATGAAGATCTTGCAGCGCGGGTCGCCCGCGCCGCTGCTCCACCACTTGCGCCCATTGATGACGTAATGATCGCCGTCGCGCTGGATGCGGGTCTGGATGTTGGTCGCGTCCGACGAGGCGACCTCCGGCTCGGTCATGCAGAAGGCACTGCGGATCTCGCCTTCCAGCAGCGGCACCAGCCACTCCTTCTTGTGCGCCTCGCTGCCGTAGCGCTCGATCGTCTCCATGTTGCCGGTGTCGGGAGCCGAGCAGTTGAACACCTCGCTCGACCACAGTACGCGGCCCATGATCTCGCACAGCGGCGCGTATTCGAGGTTGGTGAGACCCGCGCCGTAGTGGCTTTCCGGCAGAAACAGGTTCCACAGGCCGGCCTTGCGGGCCTTGACCTTCAGCTCCTGCACGATGGGCACCGGCTGCCAGCGGTCCGCCGCGCCGGCGAGCTGCGCGTCGTAGGTAGCCTCGTTGGGATAGACGTGTTCGTCCATGAACGCCTGCAGCTTCTCGCGCAGCGCGTTGACCTTGTCGCTGTAAGCGAATTCCATCGCCGTGACTCCCGCTTTGCGCGGCAACATCGCGCCGGGGGCACGGGTGGTCAATCGGGCGGCCCGCCCATACGGTGCGGCGGATCGGGAGGCAACAAAATGCAGGAACGGCCGCTCTACAGCCATGCGCAGCTTCGACGGCTGATCGAGCCGGCCAGCATCGCCATCGTCGGCGCCTCGCCCCGCGAAGGCGCGTTCGGCGACCGGATCATCCGCAACCTCGCCGAATACGACGGCGCGATCTGGCCGGTGAATGCAAAATACGAACGGATCGGCGAACTGCCCTGCTATCCGTCGCTGACCGCCCTGCCGTCGCCTCCCGATTGCGCGATCATCGTGGTCGGCCGCGAGGCGGTCGCACCGCTCGTGGCCGAATGCGCGGAGGCGGGCGCCGGCGGCGTGATCGTCTGCGCCTCGGGCTACGCCGAGGTCGGCCGGCCCGAGCGGGCGGAAGAACAGGACCGACTGGCGGACATCGCACGCGAACGCCGGCTGCCGCTGATCGGACCGAACTGCATCGGCATCGTCAGCACGCGGCGCAATTCGCGGCCGACCTTCATGGCGCTCGAGCCGCCGCCGCGCGCGGGCCGTCATGCGATCGGTCTGGTGAGCCAGTCCGGCGCGCTCGGTTTCGCGCTGGCGCAGGCGGCGGCGCGCGGTGTCGCGTTCAGCCACGTCCTGTGCAGCGGCAACTCGTCCGACGTGGACGTCGCCGACCTGGTCGCGTT
>DATEQV010000412.1:0-8991 GCA_035272265.1 Acidisphaera sp.
TCGGAGTTAGCAGTTTTGCGGATGAATATGTCGCCAACGGCCACCGGCGGATTCTCTTGTTGTGCAGAACCGCGAAGTATCGAAAGAAATCTCCGATTTGTTCGTGGTTTGTGCTTAACTCCGACAGGCTGCTAGGCCGCCGTCATGCTTCCGTCCCTGCTGCTGGTCGGCGGCGGCCGGATGGGCGGCGCGATGCTGGCCGGCTGGCGGGAGCAGGGCCTGTCGCCCTCGGTGGTGATCGACCCGGCCCCCTCCGCCGCGAGCCTCGCCGGCCCTGACGTCACGGTGCTGGCCGACCCGTCCGCCCTGCCGGCCGGGTTCGCGCCCGAGGCGGTGATCCTGGCCGTCAAGCCGCAGAACGCCGCCGAGGTGCTGCCGCATTACGCACACCTTGCGGGCCGGCCGGTGTTTCTGTCGATCATGGCGGGCCGTGTGATTGCCGGCATGATCGGCCTGCTGGGCGATCGTGCGGCTATCGTGCGGGCGATGCCGAACACGCCGGCCGCGGTCAGGCGCGGCATCACCGTCGCGATGGCGGGCCCGAACGTGACCGACGCCCAGCGCGACCTGTGCGACCGGCTGCTGGCGGCGATCGGCAAGGTCGCCTGGGTCGAGGACGAGCGGCTGCTCGATGGCGTCACGGCCGTCTCGGGCAGCGGGCCGGCGTACGTATTCCTCCTCGCCGAGCTGATGGAGGAGGCGGGGATTGCCGAGGGGCTGCCGCCCGACCTCGCCCGGCTGCTGGCGCGCGAGACGGTCGCCGGGTCCGGCGCGCTGCTGGCGGCGAGTGCCGAGGAGTCGGCGGCGCTGCGCAAGGCCGTCACCAGTCCGGGCGGCACCACCGAGCGGGCGCTGCGCGTGCTGATGGCAGACACCGCCTGGCCGCTGCTGCTGCGCCATGCGATCGCGGCAGCGACGGCGCGGTCCCGCGAACTGGCGGGCTGAGCGCGCCAGGGCGCCCGCCGACGATCATGCGCTGGCAATCATGTCACTGGCCTTCGCGGAACTTGGGCATATGTTGCGGCCATGAACGACAACGAATTCGACGCGGCGCTGGTCGGCGCCGCCATGGCGCTGGCCGCCGAGCGCGGCTGGCGTGCAGTGAGCCCCGCAGCGGCGGCCCGTGAGGCCGGGCTCGATCTGGCGAGCGCGCGGCAGCGCTTTCCCGGCACCCCGATGATCCTGCTGCGGCTGGGCGTGATGGCCGACCAGGCGGCCGTCGAGGGCGCGACGCTGGACGGGCCGGTGCGCGACCGCCTGTTCGACATGATCATGCGGCGCATCGACACGTTCCAGATGCATCGGGCCGGCGTGCTGGCGCTGCTGCGCGACCTTCCGCGCGAGCCGGTCCTCGCCTTGGCGCTGGCAGGCGCGACCGCGCGCAGCATGCGCTGGCTGCTGCAGTCCACCGGCATCGGCACCGGCGGTCCGCGCGGGGCGGCGCGGGTGCAGGCCATGATGGCGATCTGGTTCTACACTTTCAGGACGTGGCGGCGCGATGACACCGCGGATCTGTCGCGGACGATGGCCGCGCTGGACGAGTCGCTGCGCCGGGCCGAGGAAATCGTGCTCTGGATCCGCGGCCAGACCGGCCTGCCGGCCGAAGGCCGCGACACCGGCGCGGCCGTGCAAGAAGAGGCGCCGGACCCGTTCGACATGCCCGACGAGGGCGTCGGCGCCCCGCCATCGATGGCGGACGAGCCGTTCACGGGCCCTCGCGCGGTGCCCGACGAGAAGCTGTCCGAACCGCCGTATCCGCAAGGCCCGACGCCGATACCGCCTGCCGCGTGACGGCGCGATGATTGTGGGCGCGGCGATTGTGACCCGGCGATTGTGACGGGCGCCCGCTTCGGCTAGACGCCCCGTAACGACGGGCACCAACCATTAGGGGGAGCGTCAGGCGATGACCGACGAGGCGCAAAAATCCTTCAAGGACATGGACTTCCGCAAGTATTTTGCCGAGATGAAGCTGCCCTCGCTGCCCGACATGGAAACCCTCATGGGCGCGCACCGGCGCAACATGGAAGCGCTGTCGGCCGCCAACCGGGTCGCGCTGGAGGGCGCGCAGGCGGTCGCGCGCCGGCACATGGAGATCATGCAGCAGTCGATGTCGGAGCTGACCGACACGATGCGCACCCTCGCCACCACCGAAGGTCCCCAGGCCAAGGCCGCCAAGCAGGCCGAGATGCTGAAGACCGCCTATGAGCGGGCGGTGACCAACATGCGCGAACTCGGGGAGCTGATCCAGCGGTCCAACAGCGAGGCGATGGGCGTGATCAACAAGCGCTTCGCCGAGGCGATGGACGAGGTGAAGGGCCTGATCGAGCAGGCGAAGACACCCGGGGCGGGCTAAGGCCCCGGCCCACGGGCCGGCTCTGCCCTGCTTTGCGGCCGCAGCCTTGCGGCCATCACGTGGTTCGACTAAACGACCAGCCCGCGCTGGCCCCGGACCCCCGGCAGGCCGGCGCGCTGCGTTTTGACAAACGGACGGGCGAGACCGATGGCTAACACGACGACCTTGTCGGCCGACATACGCGAGCGCGCGGGCACCGGCGGCGCGCGGGCGACGCGGCGCGAGGGCAAGGTGCCGGGCATTATCTACGGTGCCAAGGCGCCGCCGGCGCTGATCGCGCTCGACCCGCGGGAGGTCGTGCGCGAGCTGCACCGCGGCGGCTGGCAGTCGCGCCTGTTCGAGATCCAGGTCGGCGGCGAGACCACGCGGGCGCTGATCCGCGAGGTGCAGTTCCACCCGGTCAGCGACAAGCCGTGGCACGTGGACTTCCAGCGCCTCGCGCCCGGCGAGCCGATACGCGTGGCGGTGCCGGTGCATTTCGAGAACGAGGGCATCAGCCCGGGGCTGAAGCGGGGCGGCGTCCTGAACGTCGTGCGCCACACGGTCGAGGTCTACGCCGATCCGGACCACATCCCGGAGCAGTTCGTCGCCGACCTCAGCCAACTCGACATCAACGACAACGTGCGATGGTCCGACCTCAACGGCACCGAAGGCGCCAAGCCGGTGATCGCCGACCGTGACTTCGTGGTCTGCACCGTCGCCGCGCCGACCAAGATGGCGGAGGTCACTGCCGAGACGGCGGCCGCGGCAGCTCCTGCGGCCGCAGCCCCTGCGGCGGCCGCCAAGGCCGCCCCGGCCAAGGCGCCGGCCAAGGGCAAGAAGTAGCGCCGCCTCGCCCGCTCGTGCCATGAAGCTGTGGGTCGGCTTGGGAAATCCCGAGCCGCAGATGCTGCGTCAGCGGCACAACGTCGGCTTCATGGCGATCGACGTGATCGCCCGCGAGCACGGCTTCGGCCCGTGGCGGCAGCGGTTCAAGGGCGTCATCGCCGAGGGTAGCGTCGCGGGCGTGAAGGTGCTGGCGCTCAAGCCGCTGACCTACATGAACGGCTCGGGCGAGAGCGTTCAGCCGGCGGCGGCGTTCTTCAAGCTGGCGGTCGAGGACATCACCGCGTTCCACGACGAGCTCGACCTTGCGATGGGCAAGGTGCGGGTCAAGCGCGGCGGGGGTGCGGCCGGGCACAACGGGCTGCGCAGCATGGACCGGATGCTGGGCAGCCAGGACTACTGGCGCGTGCGGCTCGGCATCGGCCATCCGGGCAGCAAGGAGCGCGTGCTGGGGCACGTGCTCGGCGACTTCGCCAAGGCCGAGCAGGAGCTGCTGACGGCGATGCTGGGCGCCGTCGCCGACTGCGCCGGACTGCTGGCGCAGGACCGGCCGGAGGATTTCATGACGCGCGTGGCGTTGCTTACGCAGGACGTGCGGTGAGGCGCTGAAGCGATGGGATTCAACTGCGGCATCGTGGGTCTGCCGAATGTCGGCAAGTCGACGCTGTTCAACGCGCTGACCGCGACCGCCGCGGCGCAGGCGGCGAACTATCCGTTCTGCACGATCGAGCCGAACGTGGGGCGCGTCGCGGTGCCGGACGCGCGGCTGGATACGCTGGCCGCGATCGGCAAGTCGGCGAAGATCGTGCCGACCAGCCTGGAGTTCGTCGACATCGCCGGGCTGGTGCGCGGCGCCTCGAAGGGCGAGGGCCTGGGCAACCAGTTCCTCGCCAACATCCGCGAGGTGGACGCGATCATCCACGTGCTGCGCTGCTTCGAAGATCCGGACGTCACGCATGTCGAAGGCAGCGTCGATCCGATCCGCGACGCCGAGACGGTCGAGACCGAGCTGATGCTCGCCGACCTGGAAAGCCTGGAGAAGCGCGTGACCAATCTGCAGAAGCGCGCACGCGGCGGCGACAAGGAGAGTGCGGCACAACTGGCGCTGGTCGAGCCGATCGCCGCCGCGTTGCAGGAAGGACGGCCGGCGCGCACGGCGATTCCCGCCGGCGAGGCCGAGGCGGTGCGTCGGCTGCAACTGCTGACCGCGAAGCCGGTGCTGTACGTATGCAACGTCGAGGAAGACTCGGCGGCGACCGGCAACGCGCACTCCGCGCGCGTCGAGGCGATGGCGCGGGAACAGGGTGCGCGCGCCGTGATCGTGTCTGCCGCGATCGAGGCGGAGGTGGCGCAACTGGCGCCCGAGGAGCGCGCGCCCTTCCTGGAAGGGCTCGGGCTGCACGACAGCGGCTTGGACCGGGTGATCCGCGCGGGCTACGACCTGCTGGGTCTGATCACGTATTTCACCGTCGGGCCGAAAGAGGCGCGCGCGTGGACGATCGTGCAGGGCACCAAGGCGCCGCAGGCGGCGGGCGTGATCCACGGTGACTTCGAGCGCGGGTTCATCGCCTGCGAAACCATCGCCTACGACGACTACGTGGCGCTGAAGGGCGAGCCGGGCGCGCGCGAGGCCGGCAAGCTGCGAATCGAGGGCCGCGACTACGTGGTGCGCGACGGCGACGTGCTGCTGTTCCGGTTCAACGTGTGAAGCGGGATCGGCCGGGCGGGCGGCCGCGCTTGGCAAGCCCGCGGACGAGCGCCTAAAGCGGGCGGCGATGCTGTTCTACGAACCGCTGTTCCTGTTCGCCTTCTTCCCGGCCGTCTATCTGGTGTACCTGCTCGGCGAGCGGCGGCGGCAGGCGCGCGGGCTGATCATCCTGCTGGCCAGCGTGGTGTTCTACACGTGGTCCGAGCCGCTGTTCGTTCCGGTTGTATTCGCCTCCGCCTTCTTCGACCACTGGGTGGGGCGGCACATCGCGCACGATCCGAACACGCGGCGCTCGCGCGTGTTGCTGGCGCTCGGCGTGCTGAGCAACCTCGGCATCCTGGTGTTCTACAAATACACCCGCTTCGCGATCGAGAACATCGACGCCCTGCTGACCGGCGCGCACCTGACGCCGCTGCCGGTGCCCGACATCCTGCTGCCGATCGGCGTGTCGTTCATCGTCTTCGAGAAGATCACCTACCTGATGGACATCAGGCGCGAGCTGTGCCGGCCGGCGCCGAACTTCCACACGTACCTGCTGTACGTGTTCTTCTTCCCCAAGCTGCTCGCCGGGCCGATCATCAAGTATCACGAGATGGAGGCGCAGATCCGCGCGCTTCCGCCGGCGGGCTTCGACGATTTCTGCACCGGCTTCGCGCGCTTCATGCTGGGCGTGGTGAAGAAGACGATCCTGGCCGACACGCTCGGCCAGGGCGCCGACATGGTGTTCGGCGACACCAGCGGACAGATCGGCTTCGCCAATGCGTGGTGGGGCGTGGCGTTCTTCACGTTCATGATCTACTTCGACTTCTCCGCCTATTCCGACATGGCGATCGGGATCGCGCGGATGCTCGGCATCCGGCTGCGGGAGAACTTCGACAAGCCGTACACCTCGGCCAGCATCACCGAGTTCTGGCGGCGCTGGCACATCTCGCTGTCCACCTGGATCCGCGAGTACATGTACATCCCGTTGGGCGGCAACCGCGTGGGTGTCGCGCGCCAGTATGTAAACCTGTGGCTGTGCTTCCTGGCGTCGGGCCTGTGGCACGGGGCGGCTTGGACGTATGTGCTGTGGGGCGCGTACAACGGCCTGTTCCTGATGCTGGACAAGATGTTCCTGCTGCGGGTGCTGAACGCGATCCCCCGGCTGGCGGCGACCGCGCTGACGTTCGCGATCGTGATGGTCGGCTGGACGATCTTTCGCGCCACCTCGATCGAACAGATCGGCGCGTTCTTCGCCGCCATGACGGACCCGTCGCGAGCGGGACTGACCTACACGATCTGGATCAGCCCGGACCTGAAGGTGGCGCTGGCCGCATCCGCGATCATCTGCGCGGTGCCGCTGCTGCCGGGCTATGCGCGGGCGCGCGCCCTGGTGCTGGAGGGCACGTGGCTGACGTTCGGCACGCAGACGGCGACCCTGCTGCTGTTCGTGCTCGCGGTCGGCAAGGCGCTAGCCGACCCGTTCCGCGCGTTCATCTACTTCCGGTTCTGACGTGACGCGCGCGAAACGCTGCCTGTTCCGCCTGCCTGCGCTGATCGGCGCCGGACTGCTGGCGTTCTTCGCCTTCCAGATCGCGTGGAACGCAAGCGCGGGCGCGCGCTGGCCGCTACTGGCGTTCCATCTGAAATATCCGCCCGGCTACGTGCCCGGCGGGGGGACGCCGCTCACCTTGGCGAACCTGCTGGACGGTGCCTACCAGCGTGACGCGGCGGTGCGGCTCGGCGTGCAGTCGATGATCTATCGCGAGGCCGTGCGCTGGAAGCACCAGATCTACTATTCGCTGCTCGGCCTTTCGGGGGTGTCGAACATCCTCGTCGGCAAGGACCGCGAGCTGATCGAGACGGCGTATTCCAACGAATACTGCCGGCGCGATCCGGACGAGATGCGCAAGGCAGCACTGCCCTGGGCGGAGCGCATCCGCACGCTGCAGGACGAGGTGCAGGCGCGCGGCCAGATGTTCCTGTATGTGGTCACGCCATCGAAGGTGGCGCTGCACCCGGAATACCTCCCGTCCGGCTGGCCGTGTCCCGGACGCGCGCATGGCGCCGAGAAGATGGAGATCTACCGCCAGGCGCTGCGTGCGGCGGGCGTGCGCTTCGTCGACGGCCCGGCGCTGATGCGCGCCGCACTCGGGCACTACACGCTCGATCTGTATCCGCGCGGCGGCATCCACTGGAACATGATCGGGGCCGCGCTGGCGGGGCAGGAAGTGGTGACGGCGCTGAACGCGCAGGGCGCAAACCTGTCGCCGTTCACGTTCACCGTGGGCACCACCTACGATGCGATCGACTGGGACCAGGACCTGTACGAGATCCTAAACTTGGTCATCAAGGACCCCTACCCGGTGCCGGCGTTGACGTACCAGTCGCAGACGGATGGGCCCTGCCATCCCAACCGCATTGCCGAGGTCGCCGGCAGCTTCATCTTCCAAATCAACGAGGCGTTGGAACACACCGCGTGCCCGCCCGACGTGCGCCCGTATTTCTACTGGAAGAACCTGACGACGCGCGCGCCGAACGGGTTCCTGCGCCGGCAGCCAGAGAACCCCGAGCAGCGTCGCGCCGACATCCTGGACTGGGCGAACATCGTGATCCTGGAGGAGAACGAGTCCTCGCTGCCGAACTCGGTGCACGGGAACAAGCTGATGGCACTGCTTGGGCCCAATGCGGAGGCACGCCGGTAGCGATCAGGCGGCGGCGATCTCGTCCGGCAAACGGCGAGCAGCGGTTGGCGATCAGGACAGGAGCGACAGCGGCCTCGGCTTCGTCGAGGAACAGGCGGATCATTCGGCGAGGGACGCGCGGGCGGCCACCGGCTCGGCCGCCAACGGCGCGCCGCGCGTGTAGATCGCGGCGAAGAAGCGGTCGGTGACCGAGGTGTCGACGGGGCGCGTGAGCAGGCTGACGACGACGAACACGGCGATGTTGGCGATCAGCTTGGCGAGCAGCATGACGACGTTGTTGCCCGGCACCGGGTGGCTCGCGAAGATCAGGATGGCGGCGAAGCCCACGGTGATCACCGCCACCTTCACGAGCTGGTAGAACGGCATGAATACGGCCTGCAGCTTCAGCGTGCGCGGGCCCCGGCCGGTGTAGGCGACGTTGAACCACTGCGGCCACATCCACTGGCCGAAGCCGGTCAGCAGCACGGTCGTGACGAACCAGGACAGGCCGAGCTTGCCGGTGGGACCGGGCATCGTGATGCGCGCCGGCACCTCGGTCGCCAGGCGCTGGAACATCGTGCCGAAGTCGCCGAAATAGGTGAGCGGCACGACCACGAACAGCGTGGCGATCGAGACGAACATCAGGATGTCCTTGACCGCCGATTGCAACGCGCTGCCCTTGATGCCGCCGAAGAACACGGCAAGCGTGAGGATGACGAAGCCGAGCACCTCCGCCTCGGTCAGGTCGACGCGGCCTTCGAGCAGCACGCTGATGACCGCGCCGAGACCTTCGATGTTGAGGTCGACATAGGCGATCATGATGAGCGCGGTGCAGAAGGCGACGAAGATGCCCAAGGCCCGGCTCTGGTAGCGTCCGCTGATGAAGTCGGCTTGCGTGACGAAGCCGAAGCGCCGGCCGAGCAGCCACACCGCCGGCAGCACGAAGAAGCCGAGCGCATAGCCGACGTCGTTGGTGGCCACGTTGTAGAACACGCCGCCGCCGCGCGCGTAGGCAAAGCCGGCGAGGCCGAGGAAGGTGAAGGCGGTGTAGACCTCGGTGCCGAGCAGGAACCAGGTCATCACCGGGCCCATGCCGCGGTTGTTGACCACCCAGCCCTCGAGCGTGCGCGAGGCCTTCGTGCCGCCCTGGATGCCGAGCCAGGTGACCAGCAGGACGCCGAGCAGCACGACGCCCAGTACGATTTGCATCGGGTCCATGGTCAGTCGCGCACGCCGGTGCCGATGCCGCCCGCACGGCGGTCGATCAGATAGACCGCGCCGAGGATGGCGGGGCTGACGATCGGGATCAGCACGAACCAGAAATACAGCGGCGGCATGCCGAGGATCGCCGGCTCCGCGCGGTTGAACCAGAGGACCGGGCCAAGGATGTAGAGGCCGGTGACGGCGACCACGCCGGCGATCCAGGCGATCATGGAGGTTTT
>DATEQV010000413.1:0-7544 GCA_035272265.1 Acidisphaera sp.
GTGCGCGAAACGCCCGAGCCCGAGCCCGAGATCGCCGCCTCGGCCCGCGAGCGCATGTTCCGCGTCGAGATCATCCAGGACGCGTTCTGCGAACGCCGGCCCAGGCCCGAGCGCCTGTTCCGCAAGCCGACGGGCCATCGCGACCTCTACTCCTGGTGCGACCTCGAGGCCTCCCGCTACCCCACCACCCGCCACCGCTGCGCCCACTGCACCGACGCCCGCGACCTCTACAGGCGCGCCAACCAAGGCGACTGGCAGGCCGAGGTCCGCCTGCACCGGCTCGCCACCCGCGCCTCCATGCGCTTGCTCGCCGAGCGCCGCGCCTGGGCCGAGACCCGCCGCCGCCAGCGCGCCGCCCGCACCCCGGAGCCGGGACCGCCGCCGGTGATCTGGACCATGCTCGGCTGGAAGCGCTGGCGCGACCGAAAGCGCGAATACCCTCCCGCAACCGACCGCTGGTTCATCGTCGAACGCCGCGCGGCCGAGGCCAAGCTCGTGCGCGCCCACACCCGCACGCTGCAACGCGCGGCCCAGCGCAGCCGCGCCCGCGCGCGCGACGTTGAAATCGCGCGCGAACGCGAAGCCGCGCGGGAGACCGCGCACCACCTGCACGCTGCGGAACAGCCGCCGGACCGGGCTCAAGGGCCAGACGAGAAGGTTACGAGCGTAACCGTTCCCTCGTCATCGCGAGGCGCGCAGCGCCGTGGCGATCCAGGGCAACGTGACAAGCGCTTGGCGCGCGGCCCTGGATTGCCACGCCGCCAAGCGGCGGCTCGCAATGACGACGCACACGCGGCCGCCCCATCGGACCCGGCGGTCGAAGCCGCCCCGGCGGAAACCGCGCCCGCAATCGCACCCGAACCACCGGTCGACGCGCCCACCATCGCACCCGAACCACCGGTCGACGCGCCCGCAATCGCACCCGAACCACCGGTCGACGCCCCCGCTATCGCGCCGGCACCGCAGCAGCCCGCGACGCCCGCATCCACGCGCATCGCGCTGCTTTCATACCCGCCCGGCCACACCACCGTCATCAAGATCGGCGCCGCGCGACCGACGATTCCGCCGCCGGCGCCTCGCCCCCGCACCCAAGGCGCGTCCCCCGGCGACGCCGGCGCGCACGCCGCCCTACGCCGCGGCGACGTCGCCCATGGCGATCCCCGCCTCGCCCGCCTTGATCTGCAGCGCGAGGTACTTCGAGTAGATGCGGCACTGCGCCAGGCTGCCGGCGATGAAATACAGGCCCGGCTGCTTGGTGCGGACGAACATGTTGCGCAGCTCCTCGCCGTCGCCGAAGCCCCAGATCGGACCCACGCGAGCGGCCACCTCGTCCCCGAACACCGTCGCGACCAGATGCTCGTGCCCCTTCCACCCGGTCGCCAGCACGATCAGGTCGGCGGCGAGCGTGCGGCCGGAGCGCAGCCGCGCGCCGTCGGCCACGAAACAGTCGATGTCGGCGAACTGCACCAGCCCGATGCTGCCGTCGGCGACCAGATCCGAGCAGCCGACGTTGAAATAGTAGCCGCCGCCCCGCGTGAGGTACTTGAACTGCCAGCCGGTGCCGTCCTCGCCGAAATCGAGCTTGAAGCCGACGCGCTGCAAGGCGTCGAGCAATGACTTGTCCAGCTCCGCAGCCTGCCGGGTGAACCGGCGGTGGCTCTCCTTCCCCAGCGCCAACGGAATCGATGTCGCAATGAGGTCGCAGTCCTCCAGCGACACCCCCTCGCCGTACAGCGCGTACGGCAGTTGCGCGCTTGGCTCCAGGTTGACAACCAGAGTGGGGCTGCGTTGCACAAGCGTCACTTTTGCGCCGCCGGAATGCAGATCCTGCGCGATGTCGTGGCCGGAATTGCCGGTGCCGATCACCAGCGCGCGCTTGCCCGCCCAGTCGTCGCCGTCCGAATACTGGCCGGAGTGCAACACCGTGCCGCGAAAATCGTCCAGCGTCGGGATGTGCGGGATGTGCGGAACGCCCGACACACCCGTCGCCATCACCACATGGCGCGGACGCATGGTGCGGCGCTCGCCGCCGGCCCGCCGCACGGTGACGCGCCAGTGGCCGGCATCGGCGTCGTAGTCGCCGCCCTCGAATTCCGTGCCGGTCCAGTAGTTCAGCTCCAGCGCCTCGACATACGCCTCGAACCATCCCGCCAGCTTGTCCTTCGGGATGTAGGTCGGCCAGTTCGGCGGAAACGGCATGAACGGCAGGTGATTGACGTGCGTCTGGTTGTGCAGCGTCAGCGCATGGTAGCGCTTGCGCCAGTTGTCGCCGATCCGCGCGGCGCGATCGACGATCAGCGTGTCGACGCCGAGGTCGGCCAGCCGTGCCGCAATCGACAGCCCCGCCTGCCCGCCGCCGACGACCAGCACCGCCGGATCGCGGTGGGCATACGCCGCCGCGTCACGCCGCAGATCGAGCCAGTTCGGCCCGCGGAAATCGCGGGCGTGCGCCTTGCCCCGCGAACGCTCGTCGCTGCGCAGCTCCTCGAGCGCGGTCAGCAGCGTCCACGCCTTCGGCCGCCCATCGGGATCGGGCATCAGGCGCAGCACGCCGTCGCCTCGCCCGTCGGCGGTTTCGAACGCAAGGATCGCCTCGATCGTCTCGCGACCGGCGCGGGTGACGGTGCGGGGTGCCGCGCGGCCGGGGTCGATGCGGAACCCCCGCGCCCGTCCGCCGTGCGCCGCCAGCGCGGCGGCGATCGCCGCGCCGCCGTTGACGGTCTGGATGCGCCACGTCAGCGCGAGCACGTCGCGCCAGTGGCTGTCGGCGTGGAACAGCGCCGCCAGCCGGCGCTCGTCGCCGTCGGCGAGCGCCGGCCCGAAGTCCTCCAGCCAGGTCTCGGTCAGCCTGACAGTATCGTCCGCCGTTGCCAGCACGCCGCTCTCCGCCGATCACCTCGCGAGAGCGGCATCCTGAACACGACCGAACCGTTTGGCGAGCGGCGCCCTAACGCGGCTGGTAGTACGGCGGATAGCCGGGCGGCGGAGGCGGGAACGGCTCGGTCGCCCGCGGCGGCGGCCCGCCATTCGGGTTCACCAGCACCATGCCGCCGCCGTTGAAGGCGCTGTTCGCCCCCGGGGTGACGGGCCCGCAGTCGGGTATCCCGTTGTGGTAGCAGCCCCCTCGAGCGGTCGATTGGGCCAGGGCCGGTCCTGCCATCAGCAGCACGGCCGTGGCGGCGAGAAGCATGTGTCGCATTGGACCCTCCGGTTTCTCCACAGCGTGAACGACGCCGGACGGCCAAGGTTCAAACGGCCCGGGTCATTGGGCCGCGGCGATCACACTGTCTACATGGGCACGCCGGGCGTCGAAGTCGGCGGCGGTCTGCTCGTCGTTGCGCGCCATCGCCTCCAGGTCGACGTCGGCGTAGTCCAGCACGCCGAGCTGCTCGAAGCCGCGGCGAACCTTTTCGCCCCACAGGCCGATGTCCTTCACGCACGGCACGATGCGGGTGAACAGGCGCTGGCGGAACTTCACCATCGCGCCGCTCGCCTGCAGGTGCTCGATGCACTCCTCGATCGGCAGCTCCAGATTGCGCCAAACCTCCATCGCGTTGAAGCGGTCGCGCATGTGGAAGCACGCCTCGACCAGGAACTCCTCGCGCTCGTCGCGCTCGGCCTGCGTCAGCTGCGGATAGTAGTCGCGCAGGCTCAGCCGGCCGAAGGCGACGTGGCGGGCCTCGTCCTCCATCACGTAGGCATTGACCGAGGCGGCGAGCGGATTCTGCGCCTCGTCGCGCAACCGCGCGAAGGCGGCCAGCGCGAGGCCCTCGATCACCACCTGCATGCCGAGATACGTCATGTCCCAGCGCGCATCGCGCAGCACCTGATCGAGCAGCGTCTGCAGCGGCGGCGTCATCGGATACGCCATGCCGAACTTCTCGAGCAGCTTCTTGTACGCCTCGACGTGGCGCGCCTCGTCGACGACCTGTGTCGCCGCATACAGCTTGCTGTCGAGGTCGGGGACCTGCTGCACGGTCTTGGCGGCGCAGATCATCGCGCCCTGCTCGCCGTGCAGGAACTGGCTGGTCTGGTACGCCTGGTGATGGCGGCGGACGTTCGCCTTCTCGGCCGCCGACATGCGCTGATAGACGGGCGTCGATGCGATCGGCAGCGCCGCCTCCGGCAGCAGCTGCGGGTTCTCCGGGTCGAGGTCCTGCGACCAGTCGATGCGGTCGGTCGCGTTCCACTGCATCGTCTTGCCGCGCTCGTACAGGTTCAGCAGGCGCGAGCGCTCCGGCGTGAACTCCCAGTTGAAGCACGTCAGGTAGTCCTGCGGCACCTCCCAGGTCTTGGGCGTGCCGGCGATCTGGTACAGGTCGGCGATGGACACGGACGTCTCCCGATCTTGTTGGCGTCAAGCCCAGTGTCCCGATTCCGAAGTTCGACGAACTTCGGAATCAGAGTGGGACGCTGGAAAATCAAAGTCCTGGTGGCCCGCTTATCCCAGAAGTTCGCAGCGAACTTCTGGGGCGGGACACTAGGCCGCCCGCCATCCGCCCGCCAACCGTCATCCAGCCTTCATCGTTCTGACGCGGAGCGGTCACGCCCCGGCGGCTACGGGTGGCGCACCCACCTTCCGGAGACCCAGCATGTTGCGTGTGCTCGCCACCGCGGCGGCCGTCGTCGTTGCCGCCGCGATGTCCGTCCCCTCGCCCGCCGCCGCGCAGGAAGCCGACTGCCCGAACGGCGGCACCGTCCGCTTCGGCGTCGAACCCTACGAGGCCGGGGCGAAGCTGACGCCGATCTACCAGCACATCGGCGACCTGATCGGCCGGAAGATCGGCTGCAAGGTCGAGGTGCTGGTGACCACCAGCTACAACGCCGAGATTGAGGCGATGCGCGCCGGCAAGCTGGAGATCGGCGAGTTCGGGCCGCTCGGCTACGTGCTGGCGCATCAGGTCGCCGGGGCCCAGGCGGTGGCGACCTTCGCCGACAAGGACGGCAAGCCCGCGAGCTACACCGCCGGCATCGTCACCTGGCCGGGCTCGGGCATCACCACGCTCAAGGAGGTCGAAGGCCACACCTTCGCCTACTCCGATCCCGCGTCCACCTCGGGCCACCTGTTCCCGGCGATGGCGCTGAAGGAGGTCGGCATCGATCCGGACAACGGCGTCAAGCCGCTGTATGCAGGCAGCCACGGCGCGTCCTACGAGGCGCTGCGCAACCACAAGGTCCAGTCGGGCGAGCTGAACAGCCAGCAGATCGCCTCGGCCGAGGTCGCCGGCAGCTACAAGCCGGAGGACTACGTCGAGCTGTGGCGCTCGGGCCCGATCCCGATCGATCCGATCGCGCTGTCCGACAAGCTCGATCCGAAGTTCGCCGCACGGCTGACCGCGGTGCTGCAGAACCTGGACCTGAGCGAGTTGTCCGCGGCCGACCGCAAGATCATCGGCGCGGCCAATCCGAAGCTCGTGCCGCAGGTCGACGCATCCTACGACCCGATCCGCAAGCTGGTGTCGATCCTGAACATCGACCTCAACAACCTGGAGTAGCGGCGATGGACACGCCGGTCGTCGCGTCGAAAGACGCGCCACCGATCGCCGGCACGGCGGACGCCCCGCTGATCTGTGCCCGCGACGTCGGCTTCACCTACCCCACCGGCCGGCGAGCGCTGGAGCGTGCGAGCGTGGACGTGCGCCCGGGCGAGCTGGTGGCGATCCTCGGCGCGAACGGCAGCGGCAAGTCGACGCTGCTGCGCTGCATCGCCGGGATGCTCCGCCCGAGCAACGGCACGATCCACGTCGCCGGCCGCGACATCACCACGCTGCACGGACGCGCGTTGCGCGACGCGCGGATGGCGATGGGCATGGTGTTCCAGCACGCCAACCTGGTGAAGCGGCGCAGCGTGCTGGCCAACGTGATGACGGGCACGCTCGGCCATCACCGGCGGGTGTGGACCGCGCTCGGCGGGCTGCCGGCGTGCGAGCGCGAGGGCGCGCTGGCGCGGCTGGACGATCTGGGCCTGCGCGAGTTCGCCCCGCAGCGGGCGGGCACGCTGTCCGGCGGCCAGGCGCAGCGCTTGTCGATCGCCCGCGCACTGGCGCAGCGGCCGCTGGCATTGCTCGCCGACGAGCCGGTCGCGAGCCTCGACCCCGAGGCGGCCGAGGAGGTGATGCGGCTGATCCGGCGGGTGGCGAAGGACGACGGGCTCGGCGTGCTGTGCGTGCTGCACCAGCCGGTGCTGGCGCGGAAGTATGCCGACCGGATCGTCGGCCTGCGCGACGGCTGGATGCAGTTCGACAGCGCGCCGGCCGGCGTGACGGAGCACGACGTCAACGCGCTCTATCCGGCACGCCCGATAGCGATGGCGGCGTGATACCGATGAGCCTCGTCGCTCATAGGTATCGCGCGCCGGGTCGGCAGGCGGCGGCGCGCAAAACAAAGACTCATACCGAGTCAGCCGAAGGCTGGCCGGTATGAAATACCAGCGTGACGCGGTGCATCGGGCGGTGCCCGGGCCTGCCTCGCGCGCGCTGCCGTTCCTCGGTTTGCTGATCTTCTTCGTCGTCCTCGCGCAGGCCACGCTGGTCGTGCAGGCGCGGCCGCAGGACCTGATCACCGGCGCGCACGGCATGGCCGACATCCTGCGCCGCGCCTGGCCGCCGGATTTCAGCCAGCTGCCGCACGAGCTGTGGCCGGCGCTGGAGACGGTGGACATCGCCTTCTTCGGCACCTGCTGTGCGGTGGTGATGGCGGTGCCGCTGGCGGTGCTGGCGGCGCGCAACACCTCGCCGGGGCGGCTGCTCTACTTCGGCGCGCGCGGCGTGATCGCGTTCGCCCGCGCGGTGCCGGACCTCGTCTGGGCGCTGCTGTTCGTCACCGCGGTGGGGCTCGGACCGTTCCCCGGCGCGCTGGCGATCTCGGTGCACTCGATCGGCATGCTGGGGCGGCTGTTCTCCGAAGTGATCGAGGACATGGACATGGGCCCGGTCGAGGCGCTGACGATGACCGGCGCGAACCGGCTGCAGGTGTTCACCCACGCCGTGGTGCCGACGGCGCTGCCGTCGCTGATGGGAATTGCGCTCTATCGGCTGGACGAGAACATCCGCGGCTCGCTGGTGCTGGGCTTCGTCGGCGCGGGCGGCATCGGGTTCGAGCTGCTGACCGCGATGAACCTGTTCCAGTACCGCACGGTGTCGCTGCTGCTGCTGCTGACCTTCGTGCTGGTGATGGCCGCCGAGCGCGGCTCGGCGTGGCTGCGCGCCCGGGTGGCCTGATGCCAGCCGGCGCACGCGATGACTCATCATCTGCACGCGGCATCTGCGCCTACGTTCTTTTGGGGGCCCAACGCGCCGAGTGGAGACACCGCGCAGCGGCTCCGACGCGAGGCCCCGGCCCCCTCACGTCGCTCCCTCCCGACTTTGTCTTAGGCTAACGGCGTTCCGCCGGTCGTTCCGCCACCGTTCGTTCCGCCGCCGGTCGTTCCGCCGCCGTTCGTTCCGCCGCCGTTCGTTCCGCCGCCGGTCGTCCCGGCACCGGTCCCTGTCGAACCGACGGATGTCGTCCTGCCGGCGGTCGCGCCGAACGTCGTCGTGCCCGTG
>DATEQV010000414.1:0-2292 GCA_035272265.1 Acidisphaera sp.
CGTCGCGACGCCTGCAGTTGGCGGCAGAGCAATCCGGCGTGACCTGCTTCGCGCTAGGCGCAGCCGTCGATACGACGACGCGGTGCTCTCCGAGCCGACGGCCGCGGTGACCCGCTGGCGTGTCACCGTGCAGTCTGCGCCGCTGCTGCTGACCCGTTCCCCCGAGACACCGGGCTTGGCGCGGCCACGCTGGCGGCTCGACCTCGTGCGCTGCCGCGGCGGCGAACCCGCATCCTGGATCGTGGAGGCGAGCGATGCGACGGGTCATCTCGCTGTTCCTGCCGACCTGGCCGACGGACCTGCTGCGGCGCCACCGGAGCGCCGGCGTGCCGCCGGCGGATAGGCCTTTGGTCACCACCATGCATGACGGCCGCCGCCAAACCGTGGCTGCTGCCGACCGTGTGGCCCGATCGCTTGGCCTGGGTCCAGGGATGCCGGTCGCACAGGCGCAGGCCGTTGTGCCGGGTCTGACGGTGACGACGGCGACACCTGACGCGGATGCGCGGGCGCTCGAGGAGCTGGCCGGCTGGTGTCTGCGCTACGCACCGCTGACGGCGCCCGACCGGCCAGATGGCGTTTGGATCGACGCGACCGGGTGCGCACACTTGTTCGGCGGCGAAGGCGCGATGCTCACCGATGTCGTCGAGCGTCTGGCGCAGAGCGGCGTGGCGTCTCGGGCGGCGATCGCCGACACGGCCGGCGCAGCTTGGGCGGCCGCACGATACGCGAAGGCCACCGTCACTGTGGTGCCCGCCGGCGAGACGGCGGCGGCGCTCCGCCCGCTGCCGATCGCCGCCCTGCGCCTGGACGACGAAACGATTGCGGGCCTCGCCCGGCTTGGCTTCGACCGCATTGACCAGATTCTCGACGCTCCCCGGGCGCCGCTCACCCTGCGGTTCGGCCGCGAGGTTTTCCGGCGCATCGACCAGGCTGTGGGCCGCCTGCGTGAACCCATCGACCCGGTTTCGCCGCCGCACATGATTGCTGCTCGGCTGTCGTTCCCGGAGCCGTTGCTGACGCCGGCGGCGCTGTCCGGTGTGATCGCCCGTCTAGCACGCGTGGTGTGCGACGAGCTTGAACGGCGCGCCGAAGGGGCGCGGCGGCTCGATCTGACCTTCGAGCGCGTCGATCGAACGGAGCAGGTGATTTGCATCGGCACCGCACGCCCGAGCCGGCGTCCGGACCACCTCGCCCGGCTGCTGGACGAACAACTCGAGCGGATCGATCCTGGCCTTGGCATCGAGGCCATGCGTTTGGCGGCGCCACTGACGGAGCCGCTGGCCTTCGAGCAGCCGCGGGCCGGCCTCATCGCGGGTGAGACCACCGACCCCGACGTATCCGTGCTGGTCGACCGGCTCGTGAACAGGCTCGGCGCGCGGAAGGTCTACCGCGCAGCGCCGGTGGAGAGCGACGTGCCGGAGCGCAGCGTGCGCCGCGTCGGCCCGCTAAGCCCGCCGACCAAGGCTGCCTGGCCCCCTGCCCTGCCGCGTCCAACACGGCTGCTGAAACCACCGCAGCTGGTCGAGGCCCTGGCGATGCTGCCCGACCATCCGCTGGCGCAATTCATCTGGCGCCGCAAGCGGCATCGGATCCGGCGCGCGGACGGACCCGAACGCATCGCCGGAGAGTGGTGGGCGACCGATCGCGAGCGCAGCGCGACCCGCGACTATTGGCAAGTCGAGGACGAGGACGGCCGTCGGTTCTGGCTCTTCCGCAGCGGTGACGCCGTCGATCCCGCAACCGGGGACCTCCGGTGGTTCCTGCACGGATTTTTCTGAGTTTCCGGTGACCCATGGGCAACTGTTCCGAGCTTCGTCCCGCAACACCCGAGGAGATCGCCGAAGCGCTGTCCTTTGCCCTCCGCTTCAAGGGTCGGAAGCCATTTCCGCAATCCAACAGCCTGATGGCGCAAATCACCGCTGCGCATCTGGTTGAGCATCTGCAGCGCTGCGGGTTCCGGCTCATGAAGGGTCCGGACGCGATCGCACCGAATGCAAGCCATCATCCACGATCGGCGGACGCGGGGCCGGACAAGCCGTGACCGGCTACGCGGAGCTGCAGGTCGCCTCGAACTACTCGTTCCTGCGCAGCGCCTCGCATGTCGAGGAGCTGATGGCGCAGGCCAGGCTGCTTGGCCTGCCGGCGCTCGGCATCACCGACCGCAATACCCTCGCCGGCATTGCTCGGGCGCATCAGCGCGCCGAGGAGGCCGGCGTCAGACTGGTCGTGGGGTGCCGGCTCGATCTGCGCGACAGCCTGCCTGTTCTCGTCTATCCAACCGATCGCACGGCC
>DATEQV010000415.1:0-15358 GCA_035272265.1 Acidisphaera sp.
GTGCTGGTTGCGATCGTGCGCAAACGGCTCCGGCTGGAGGCGCCTCTCTACACATTGCTGCAGGTCTTTTCGGTGGCGGTTTTTGAAAAGATCGAGATCCAGACGGCATTCTCTCGCGAGGCCGACGGTTTCGAAGTTGCACAAGACGATAACCAATTGAATTTCCCAGGTTTTTAACCGGACAGTAGTGACCAGGAGACATTCATCGAGCGCTTCGAGGCGTTGCGGCCAGTCGTTGACCGAACGCCCATCGCAAGGGTGCTTAGCTGCCACGTGCGCGCGACCGTCGCTGGAGAGGTGTTGATCACTTTTGCCAGTCGCGATGAGACGTTCGGACCTTACGTTTGCTCATCCGTTGTCGTGGCAAAACTCAGGGAACTGCTAGAGCAAGAGGGTCGATAGACGCTTGGCTCGCGGCTGCGCGAGATCAGCGTCGGCCGTCCCGTTCAACATAATGACCCGGAGGACCCTCAAGCTCGTCCGCGGGAACTGGGCCGCCGGCTTCGCAAGCTCCGTCTCCGAAAGCTCGTATTCCGGCCGCTTCCGCATGGCGGTTCTCTCAACACGCGACAGTCCGTCAGTCGTCTCGGTCTTCGACGTAGGCGCAATGCGCGCACAGTCCCTTGTCGAAGAATATCTGTCGATCCGAGTATGGTATGTAAGTTGAACACACTCGGCAGCGTAGATTCTCCCTCTGAGCTTTCCGCATCCAACCGGCTTCGGCCTGCTCTATCTCGTCCTTGGTTCTGGGTTCTTTCTGGGGTTCGGGCATTGCCGTAGCTCCTCAGTGGCGGACGGTTTGAGAGGTGATTCACGTGGGTTAGAAGCATTGATTCTGGCCAGGGCCCGGAAATGCCGGGTGCGGCCGTGAGTCACGCGGCCAGTCCGAGAAACACCAGCATCGCGCGGTTGAGGCGCGTCATGTCGGCGTCATCCATGTGTCCGACGCGCATCCCCAGCTTGGTCCGAGGAACCGTGTTGATCCTGTCGGCCATCAAGCGCGATGGCGTTCGCAGGCCGTTGCGTTCACTAGGTTCCACAAGCACGCGAAACAACGGGCTGTCGGCCGGGTTTGTCGTGAAGCCGCAGACGGTGATGGACCTGGTTTCCGCAAAGCACTCGTCTTGCACGATCACGACAGGCCGAGGCTTCCCCGCGTAGTCTTTGCCGCCTGCGAGGGACCAGATCTCACCGCGCTTCACTCGTCGTTCCAGACCGACACGGAATCGATGAAGGCCTGATCGTCCGCCTCGCCGGGGCTCTCCGCGACGAGCCGCGACTGGCGACGCGCTTCGGCGATAAACTCGGGCGAATTCACATCCGGCAGCCAGAACTGCACCGGACGCAGCCCAGCAGCGCGCAGCCGCTCACGATGCTTGCGTACCTTGTCGCGCGACGGCGTTGCGGTCGGTCGGGTCGTCATGGTTCACCTGCAAACCTCGGGTTACATGTAACCTACGCGGCCAGTTCCGTCAACGCTCGGCCTGTGGTTTGCTGACGCCATGATCCTCCTGATCGACAACTACGACAGCTTCACCTTCAACCTCGTCCACTTCCTGGGCGATCTCGGCGCGGTCTGCCGCGTGGTGCGCAATGACGCGATCACGCCCGAGGAGGCGCTGGCGATGAACCCCGAGGCGATCGTGCTGTCGCCCGGCCCCTGCACGCCCAACGAGGCCGGCATCTGCCTGGCGCTGATCGCCGCGGCGGCCGGGCATGTCCCGGTCCTCGGCGTCTGCCTGGGGCATCAGGCGATCGGGCAGGTGTTCGGCGGCGAGGTCACGCGAGGGCCGGTGCCGATGCACGGCAAGACCAGCCAGATCCACCACCAGAACACCGACATCTTCGCCGGCCTGCCGACGCCGTTCGAGGCGACGCGCTACCACAGCCTGATCGTGCGCCGCGACACGCTGCCCGCCGACCTGATCCCGACCGCCTTCACCGACGACGGCATCGTCATGGGCCTGCGCCACCGCGCGCTGCCGATCTTCGGCGTGCAGTTCCACCCGGAGAGCATCGCCACGCATCACGGCCACGACCTGCTGGCCAACTTCCTGGCGATCGCCCGCGGCAGCAACGCGCCGGCGCGCGCCGCCTGAGACGCGGTGTCCACCAACCTCAAGCCCGTCCTCGCCCGCCTCGCCCTCGCGAAGACGCTGACCGAGGCCGAGGCCGAGGAGGCGTTCGGCATCATCATGGCCGGCGAGGCCACGCCGGCGCAGATCGCCGGCCTGCTGATGGCGATGCGCGTGCGCGGCGAGACCGTCGCCGAGATGACCGGCGCGGTGCGGGCGATGCGCGCGCGGATGATCGGCGTCGCCGCCCCCGAGGGCGCGATCGACGTCTGCGGCACCGGCGGCGACGGCGCGGGCACGCTGAACGTCTCGACCGCCGTGACCTTCGTGCTCGCCGGCCTCGGCGTGCCGGTCGCCAAGCACGGCAACCGGGCGCTGAGTTCGCGTACCGGCGGGGCCGACGTGCTGACGGCTCTCGGCGTGGACGTCGACGTGCCGCTCGAGCGGCTGCCCGCCATCCTGCGCGCCGCCGGCTGCGCCTTCCTGTTCGCGCCGCGCCATCACGCCGCGCTGCGCCACGCCGCGGGCCCTCGCGTCGAGCTCGGCACGCGCACGATCTTCAACCTGCTCGGCCCGATGGCGAACCCGGCCAATGTCCGCCGCCAGCTGACCGGCGTGTTCGATCCCGTCTGGGCCGAGCCGATGGCCGAGACGCTCGGCCGGCTCGGGACCGAGAAGGCCTGGATCGTCCACGGACAGGGGCTCGACGAGCTGACGCTCGCCGGCCCAAGCGAGGTGGTGGAACTGCAAGCGGGTCAGGTCCGCCGGTTCACGGTGCTGCCGGAACAGGCCGGACTGCCGCGCGCGCCCATCGAGGCGATCCGCGGCGGCGACGCGGTGGAGAACGCGGCGGCACTGACGGCGTTGTTGCGCGGCATGCGCGGGCCGTATCGCGATACCGTCGTCCTGAATGCGGCCGCCGCGCTGATCGTCGCCGGGCGGACGGCCGACCTCGCCGAGGGCGCACGCCGCGCCGAGGCGGCCCTTGACGGCGGGGCGGCCTTGGCCGCGTTGGAGGCACTGCGGCGGGCGACGGGACCTGACGGCCTCCGCCCGACCGCCGACGGATCGTCTTCCGTCGCGTTGGACACGGCCGGCGAGTGACGAGAGGAGTTCATGGATAGCCTGACCGACGGGGCGCCGGCCGATATCCTCGCGCGCATCTGCGACGAAACACGGGCCGAGACCGCCCGGCGCCGCGAGGCGGTGAGCCTCGAGGCGATGCGGTCCAAGGCGGCGTCCATGCCGCCGACGCGCGGGTTCAGTGAAGCTTTGATGGCGCGGACCACGCAGGGCGGCGTCGGGCTGGTCGCCGAGATCAAGCGCGCCTCACCCTCCGGCGGCGTGATCCGTCCCGACTTCGACCCGCCTGCGCTTGCGCGTGCCTATGCCGAGGCGGGTGCCGCCTGCCTGTCCGTGCTGACCGACGCGCCGTACTTCCAGGGCAGCCCGGAGCACCTGAAGGCGGCGCGCGCCGCCGTGGCGCTGCCGGTGCTGCGCAAGGACTTCATTTTAGAGGAATATCAGATCTACGAGACTCGCATGATGGGCGCCGACTGCATGCTGCTCATCATGGCCGCACTCACCGACAAGCTCGCGAGGGACCTGGAGGAGGTCGCCCGCTCGCTCGACCTCGACGTGCTGGCGGAGGTGCACGACCGGCGCGAACTGGATCGGGCACTCGGCCTGCAGACCAAGCTGATCGGCATAAACAACCGCGATCTCAAGACGTTGAAGACCGATCTTGCGGTATCAGAGGAGCTGGCGCCGTTCGTCCCGCCGGACCGGTTCCTGGTCAGCGAGAGCGGGATCCGGACCCATGCCGACGTGCGCCGCCTGATGCAGGCAGGGGTGCATTGCTTCCTGGTCGGCGAGAGCCTGATGCGCGAGCCGGACGTCGCCGCGGCGACGCGAGCGCTGCTGGGCAACATGGCCTCGCCGGTGCCGCCGGACGCCGCCGTGTGAGCGGCCTGACGCATTTCGACAAGGCCGGCGCGGCGGTGATGGTGGACGTCTCCGCCAAGGCGGAGACGACGCGGGAGGCGACCGCCAAGGCCCGCGTGGTCATGCAGCGCGCGACGCTGGACGTCATCGCCCGGGGCGAGGCGGCCAAGGGCGACGTGCTCGGGGTGGCCCGGCTGGCCGGCATCATGGCGGCGAAGCGGACGGCCGACCTGATCCCGCTGTGCCATCCGATGCGGCTGTCCGCGGTCACGGTGGACTTGGTGCCCGATCCCGCGGGAAGTGCGGTGGAGATCGCCGCGACGGTGCGCACCACGGCGCGCACGGGCGTGGAGATGGAGGCGCTGACGGCGGCCTCGGTCGCGGCGCTGACCGTGTATGACATGTGCAAGGCGGTCGATCGTGGCATGCGCATCGAGGCGCTGCGCGTGACGCACAAATCCGGCGGGAAGTCGGGCGACTTCGCGCAGCCATGAACGGCGTCCGATGATCAGCGTCGAGGAGGCACGCGAGCGCATCCTCGCTGGCCTCGTCCCTCTGGCCGCCGAGATCGTCGCGCTGTCGGAGGCGTGGGGCAGGGTGGCGGCGCGCGATGTGCGCGCCCGGCTGATGCAGCCGCCGGCCGATGTCTCCGCCATGGACGGCTACGCGGTGCGGGCCGCCGACGGCGTGCTCGGCGCGCGGCTGCGTGTGATCGGCGCGGCGCCGGCCGGCCATCCGTTCGCGGGCCTGGTCGGGCCGGGTCAGGCGGTGCGGATCTTCACCGGCGGCGTCGTTCCCGACGGTGCGGATTCGATCCTGTTGCAGGAGGACGCGGCGAGCGACGGCGACAGCGTCACCGTCAACGAGGCCGTCCGGGAGGGACGGCACATCCGGCGTGCGGGCAAGGACTTCGCCGTGGGCGACGTGCTGGTGTCCGCCGGGCGCCGCATGACGCCGCGCGACGTGGGCCTCGCAGCGGCCGGCAATCATCCGTGGGTCGAGGTGCATCGACGGCCCGAGGTCGTGCTGCTGGCGACAGGGGACGAGATCGTCTTCCCCGGCGAAGCGATCCCCCAGGGCGGCATCGTCAGCTCCAACGTGCACGCGCTGGCCGCGATGGCGCGCGCGGCCGGCGCGTTGCCGACGATCCTGCCGGTCGCACCCGACGACGAGGCGGCCATCGGCGCGGCGGCCGACGCGGCGGTGCGCGCCGACCTGCTGGTCACCACCGGCGGTGCGAGCGTGGGCGACCACGACCTCGTGCAGTCGGGACTGGCCGCGCGGGGGATGACGCTCGACTTCTGGAAGATCGCCATGCGGCCGGGCAAGCCGCTGATCCACGGGCGGATCGGAACGACGCCCGTGCTCGGGCTGCCCGGCAATCCGGTCAGCGCGTTCGTCTGCGCGCTGCTGTTCCTGTTGCCGGCAGTGCGGCGCCTGTCGGGCGAGTCCGCGACCGATCCGTCGGCGGAGCGCGCGGTGCTCGGCGCGCCGTTGCCCGCCAACGATCGCCGCGCCGATTTCCTGCGCGCGTTCCTGCAGCCCGGCGATCCGCCGGTGGCAACGCCGGCTGCGGTTCAGGACTCGTCGATGCTGGCGACGCTCGCGCACAGCGATGCGCTGATCCTCCGCGCTCCTTTCGCGCCCGCACTGGATGCGGGCGCGGAGGTCGAGGTGCTGAGTTTCGCCGCGCTGGGCCTTTGATACCGGGGCTCTGACTGCGACCAACGCTTGACGTGCCCGCGCGAACCAACCTAGAACACGGGTCTGTTTCCAGTTTGTTCCCCGCTCGGTCGGCTACGGCGCTGGAGTTACCCATGTTGACTCGCAAGCAGCACGAGCTGCTCGTCTTCATCGACCGCCATCTCAAGGAAACCGGCTTCTCCCCGTCGTTCGAGGAGATGAAGGACGCGCTGCAGCTGCGATCGAAGTCGGGCATTCATCGCCTGATCTCGGGCCTGGAGGAGCGCGGGTTCCTGCGCCGCCGCCATCATCGGGCGCGCGCGCTCGAAGTCGTGCGGCTGCCCGATGATTTGCGGCAATCCGAGCGGACCGCGGAGCGGGCGCCGGCGCCCGGCTTCGCGCCGAACGTCATCCAGGGTGATTTCAAGGCGCGGCTGTCGGGCGTGCGCACCGCCGGCACGGCGGCCGCGGTGCAGTTGCCGATGTACGGCCGCATCGCCGCCGGCCTGCCGATCGAGGCGATGCGCGACACGCCGGCGCAGGTCGAGGTGCCGGCCGCGCTGCTGGGTGACGGCGAGCACTACGCACTCGAAGTGTCGGGCGATTCGATGGTCGATGCCGGCATCCTGGACGGCGACACCGTCATCATCCGCCGCGGCGACACCGCCGAGACCGGCGAGATCGTCGTCGCCCTCGTCGACGAGACCGAGGTCACGCTGAAGCGACTGCGGCGTCGCGGCAATTCCGTCGCGCTCGAACCGGCGAACCAGACGCACAAGGTGCAGATCTTCCCCGGGGATCGGGTGCGCGTGCAGGGCCGGCTCGTCGCGCTGCTGCGGCAGTACTGAGCCGCGCCGGCGCGAAGCTAGGCCGGCTCACCCCGGCCATAAGCCACCCTCGGTAAGTACTTCTATTTGCAGTCCGTTTCGGGGGCGGGGAACCGTGTCGCTCCCGGCCGCGTTCGCCGACCGGGTTGTTCTGTGTCGGAACGAGGATGAGTGCGATGCGGAAACTGATGGTCGCCGCTGCGATCGGTGCGACGGTTATGCTGGCCGGCTGCGGTTACGGAGAGAGGGAACGGACCACGGGCGGCGCCGCGGCCGGTGCAGCCACGGGCGCGGCGGTCGGCGTCGTCGGCGGCCCGGTAGGCGTGTTGGGCGGTGCGGCGATCGGCGGAGGCGTCGGCGCGGTCGCCGGTGCGACGACGACCCCGAGGCAAGTCAATCTCGGCACGCCGCCGTGGGATCAGCGCGGGACGCACGTGGTGCCGCAGTAGCGTCATCCGACAGACGGGACGGCCCAGCCCTGTCGAGCGGGGCCGTCCTTCCCATGCTGCGACCCGGCTGACGCTGCGAGCCGGCGCGGTCAGGCCGCGCCGGCGACGTAGGCCTTCAGGCTGTCGACTTCGTGCTCGGTCTCGGAGATGCGCATCTTCACCACGTCTCCGATGCTGATCATGCCGACCAGGGCGCCGCGATCGTACACGGGCATGTGACGGAAGCGCCCCTTGGTCATCGCCTCCATGGCGCTGGAGACCGTCATCGTCGTTGTCGCCGTGCGAACGTCGCGCGTCATCAGGTCCGCGGCGGTCATCGCCAGCGTCTCGGCCTTGTGCTTCGCCAGCGCGCGGACGATGTCGCGTTCGCTCAGGATCCCGAGCAGCCGTTCGCTCGCATCGACGACCAGCACCGCGCCGATACGGTGCTGCGCGAGCACGTCCGTGACATGCGCGATCGAGACGTCCGGTCCGATAGTGACGACGTCATAGCCTTTCGTCTTCAAAATGCCGGCGACCATCATACCCCGTTCCTCCTGCCGGTTTTCTTTATGTAGAAGCAGTCTGCGCGTGGTGCCGCCCTTGGCCAAGCGTTTTGTTGCTGCGCAGCTGCGGCAGATGTCCGGCTATTTCATCGGGCTGCGTGCGAACGGTAGCATCGCCGAAAGTCCGCCGCAGACCGGCAGGGCTTGGCCGTTGACATAGGCCGCGTCGTCGCTGGCGAGGAACAGCGCTGCCTGGGCGATCTCCTCGGGCACGCCGTGACGGTGCAACGGGTTGAGCTGGCCGATCTTGTCGTGCGTGCCGCGGGCGCGCGCGCTCTCGAAGATCGGGCGGGTCATGCCGGTCTCGATCAGTCCGGGACACACCGCGTTCACCCGCACCCCGCTGCCGGTCAGCGACGCCGCCGCCGTCTGAACAAGGCTGATGACGCCCGCCTTGCTGGCGCTGTAGGGCGCGCCCCCGGCGTTGGCCCGCAGTCCCGCGACCGAGGCGGTGCAGACGATCGCGCCCTTGCCCTGCTCGACCATCAGGGGTGCGGCGTGCCGGATGGCCAGGAACGGTCCGATCAGGTTGATCCGCAGGATCTCCGTCCACGTCTCGACGGTGTGCTCGAAGAACGGCGTCAGGCCGCCGCTGACCCCGGCATTGGCGTACACCACGTCGACGCCGCCGAACCGCTCGACGGCGAAGGCCACGTAGCGTCGGACATCGTCTTCCACGCCCACGTCCGCGATCGTCATCTCGGCCCCGGCGACGCCCGCGATCGTCTCGCGCAGGCCGTCCTCGGCGCGGTCCACCGCCAGCACGCGCGCGCCCTCGCGCGCGAACAGCCGCACGCTGGCGCGGCCGATGCCGCTGGCCGCGCCCGTGACGATCGCCCGCTTTCCGTCCAGCCGTCCCATCCCCGTCTCCTTGTTGTCAGGTGTGATCAGTCTCCGCGCGGGCGCAGCGCGTCCGCCTGCGCCGCGGTCAGCGGCCGCGTGCGCCGGTCGTGCAGCAGCAGGTGCAGCTTCGCGGTCTCCTCCAGCTCCTCGATCGCCGCGGCGGCCGAGGACAGCGAGGTGCCCGAGACGACCGGCCCGTGATTGGCGAGCAGCACCGCGTGGTGGCGCGAGGCGAGCTTGCCCACCGCGTCGGCGAGGCCCGCATCGCCGGGCGGGAAATACGGCACCAGCGGCAGACGACCGACACGCATGACGTAGTAGGCGGTGATCGGCGGCAGCACGTCGGCGGGATCGATGTCGGCCAGGCACGACACCGCCACCGAATGCGTCGAGTGCAGATGCACCACTGCACGGTCGCCCGGCCGCTGGTGGTACATCGCTCGGTGCAGCACGCTCTCCTTGGTCGGCGCGTCGCCGCCGGTCAGCGTTCCGGCCGCATCGAGCCGCGACAGCCGCGCGGGGTCGAGATCGTCGAGCGACACGTTGGTCGGCGTCATCAGCCACCCGTCGTCGAGCCGCACGCTGATATTGCCCGACGACCCGAAGGTCAGGCCGCGCCGGAACAGGCTGCGTCCCAGACGGCAGATCGCCTCTCTTGCTTCCGTTTCCGTCATCGGCTTTCCCTTTCGGCCGCCCGCCGGGCCGACTAGCCTCCGACCGGATCGGCGGCGCCGCAAGACGCCGGGCCAGGGGAGGGGGACCCGATGACGCATCACGTGCCGATGCCGCGGCGGCTGCCGGTGATCGGCAACCTGCATCAGATCCCGAAGGGCCATTTCGCCCAGTTCCTGCTGAAAACCAGCCGGCGCTACGACGGCGTCTTCCGGCTCGACCTCGGCGGCAAGGTCGGCATGTTCTTCTACGACGCCGACCTGGTGGCCGAGCTGTGCGACGAGACGCGGTTCCGCAAGATGCTCGGCCAGGCGCTCTACAGGGTGCGCGACTTCGCCGGGGACGGGCTGTTCACCGCGTTCGGCGACGAGCCGAACTGGGCCTTGGCGCACCGCATCCTGATGCCGGCGTTCAGCCTGCGCGCGATCCGCGGCTACTTCCCCGAGATGCTGGAGGTGGCGAAGCAGCTGATCGCCAAGTGGGACCGCAACCAGGGCCGCGACCTGCTGGTGGCCGACGACATGACGCGGCTGACGCTGGATACGATCTCGCTCGCCGGGTTCGGCTACCGCTTCAACAGCTTCCAGACCGAGAAGCTGGATCCGTTCCTCGAGGCGATGGGCAGCGCGCTGACCGAGGTGATGCACCGGCTGACGCGCATGCCGCTGATGAAGCATTTCCCGAACCGCGCGCGCGAGCAGGCCTACGCCGACGACATCGCGCTGATGCACAAGCTCGTCGATGACGTGATCGCCGAGCGGCGCGCGCATCCGACCGACGGCAACGACCTGCTCAACCTGATGCTCACCAACGCCGATCCGGAGACCGGCCAGAAGCTCGACGACGTCAACATCCGTTTCCAGGTGGTCACGTTCCTGATCGCCGGACACGAGACGACGAGCGGATTGCTGACCTTCGCGCTGTATCTGCTCATGCGCCATCCCGGCGTGCTCGCGCAGGCCTATGCGGAGGTGGACCGGGTGATCGGCGACCGCGAGCCGGAGTATGCCGATATCGGCCAGCTCACGGTGATCGACCGCTGCATCAAGGAAACGCAGCGGCTGTTCCCGACCGCGCCGGCGATCACGGTCGGTCCTTACGAGGACACCGAGATCGGGCGGGGCATCCGCCTGCAGAAGGACCGTCCGGTGGTGATCCTGATCACCGCGCTGCATCGCGATCCCGGCGCGTGGAAGGACCCCGAGACCTTCGACATCGACCGCTGGCTGCCGGAGGTGGAGAAGACCCACCATCCGCACGCCTACAAGCCGTTCGGCAACGGCACGCGCGCGTGCATCGGGCGGCAGTTCGCGCTGGCCGAGGCGAAGCTCGCGCTGGCGATGATCCTGCAGAACTTCACGCTGTCGGACCCGCACGACTACAAGCTGGCGATCAAGGAGACGCTGACGATCAAGCCGGACGGCTTCTATCTGCGCGCCCGCCGCCGGCAGCCACACGAGCGCACGGTCGTCGCCGCCCCGGCGGCTACGCCGAGCGCCGCGTCAGGCGCCATGGCGCCGCCGGTGGCCAGCGTCGAGGGCGCCGGGCGCGAGCTGACCGTGCTGTACGGCACCAGCCTCGGCACCTGCCGCGAGGTCGCCGACCAGATCGCCGCGCGCGGCGAGGCGAGCGGGTTCGCCGTGGTCGAGGCGCCGCTCGATGCCTGCGTCGACGCGCTGCCGAGCGCGGGCACGCTGGTCGTCGTCACCTCGACCTACAACGGACGCGCGCCGGATTCCGCGGCGCGGCTGGAGACGGCGATCACCACCGGGCGGTTGTGCGACGTGCGCCGGCCCGATTTGCGCTACGCCGTGCTCGGCTGCGGCAACACGCAGTGGGCCGCGACCTACCAGTTCTTCCCCAAGCTGGTGGACGACACGTTGCGCGCAACCGGCGCGACGGCGTTGATCCCGCGCGGCGAAGCGGATGCCGCCGGCGATTTCGACGGCGCGGTCGAGGTGTGGCTGCGCGCGCTGTGGCAAGGCCTCGGCGAGGCCGCGCCGCCGGCCGAGGCACCCAAGCTCGGGGTGACGATCCTGCGCGCCGAAGCGGCGCGAGAGGCCGTGCTGCCGGAAAACGCCGTCGCGCTGCCCGTGATCTCGAACACCGAGCTGGTGCGCGATCCGACGGGCCTGTGGGACTTCGCGCTGGAGAAGCCGCGCAGCCCGACGCGGCAGATCGTGCTCGGCCTGCCGGATGGCATGACCTACCGGACCGGCGACCACATCGCCGTCTATGCCCGCAACCGCCCCGATCTCGTCGCGGCGATGCTCGCCCGCCTCGGCTTGCAGGCGGACACGGTCGTCGTGCTGGAGGGCGCGCGTACCCGCCATCGCCACCTGCCGGTGGGCCGCCCGTTGACGGTCGGCCGCCTGCTGTCCGACTTCGTCGAGCTGCAGGACCCGCTGAGCCGTGCGGACCTGCGCGCGCTGCTGCCGCGCGTCGCCGACGGCGCGGTTCGCGCAGAGCTGGAGGCGCTGTGCGCCGATGACGATGCGGGACGCGCGCAGTTCCAGACCACGATCGCCGACAAGCGCGTGACACTGCTCGATCTGGTCGCCCGGCATGACATTCCGCTCGACCTCGATCACCTGCTGGAGGCCTGCGGGGCCATCCGGCCGCGCTTCTACTCGATCTCGTCGTCGCCGCTCGAAGGCGGCGGTCAGGTCGCGCTGACCGTCGGCACGATCAACGCGCCCGCCTGGTCCGGCGCGGGGCTGTACGAGGGCATGGCATCGTCCTACATGCGCGGCCTCGCTCCGGGCGACACGGTGACGGGCTTCGTGCGCCGGCCCAACCCGCCCTTCGCGCCGCCGGACGATCCGGCGGTGCCGATGATCCTGATCTGCGCGGGCACCGGAATCGCGCCGTTCCGCGGGTTCCTGGCCGAGCGCGCGGCACAACGCCGCGCCGGCACCGACGTGGCGCCGTCGCTGCTGTTCTACGGCTGCCGCCATCCGGCGCACGACCTGTTCTACGCCGACGAACTCGCCGCCTGGGAACGCGACGGCATCGTCACGCTGCGCACCGCGTTCTCGGTGGCACCCGCGCCGGATCGCTTCGTGCAGGACGCGCTCTGGTCGGCGCGGCGCGAGGTGTGGGAGATGCAGCGCGACGGCGGCATCATCTATGTATGCGGCGACGGCCGGTTCATGGCGCCTGCCGTGCGCGACACGCTGATCCGCATCGAGATGGCGCAGAACGCCAGCACGCACGAACAGGCGAGCGACTGGCTGGAGGCGCTGATCGAGAGCGGCGGCTACCATCAGGACGTCTTCGGAGGCTGAGTTGGACGCAAACGTGCCGCACACGCCCGAACGCCACGCCAGCGCGAACGGGATCGAGATCTGCTACGACACGTTCGGCGATCCCGCCGCACCGGCGCTGCTGCTCATCATGGGCCTCGGTTGCCAGATGGTGCACTGGGACGACGGGTTCTGCGCGGCGCTGGCGCGGCGCGGCTTTCATGTCATCCGTTACGACAACCGCGACGTCGGCCGGTCCACCCGGTTCGACGCGGCCGGCGTGCCCGACATGATCGGCTTCCTGATCGGCCGCGCGGCGGGCTGGGGCAAGACGCCGTACCTGCTGCGCGACATGGCGGAGGACGCCGTCGGCCTGCTTAGCGCCCTCGGCATCGAACGCGCCCACATTGTCGGCGCTTCGATGGGCGGGGCGATCGCGCAGGAGGTCGCGTTTCGCCATCCCGATCGCGTGCTGACACTCACCTGCATCATGGCCTCGTCCGGCGAGCCCGGCGCGGCGCCGACGCCTGCCGCCATGCAGGTGCTGACGCGGCGCGTCCCCGAGGACAGCCTGGACGCCTACGCCGACGGGTTCATCCGGGCCTGGAAGGTGCTGCGCGGCGGCTCCTTCCCCGAGGACGAGGCGCACGACCCGCAGCGCGCGCGCCTCACCTGGGAGCGCGGCCTGAACGCCCCGGGCCGCGCCCGCCAGCTCGCCGCGATCTTCGCCTCGGGCAGCCGCCGCGAGGGGCTGGGACGCATCCGGACGCCCGCCCTGGTGATCCATGGCCGTGAGGACCCTCTGGTCCCGGTCGATCACGGGATAATGCTCGCCAGTCTTATTCCGGGCGCGCGTCTCCACATCATCGACGGAATGGGGCATGCTCTCCCGATCAGGTTCTGGCCGCAGATCGTCGATCTGATCGCCGGCCACGCGGGGATGCCTCCGATCGGCGCTCCGGCCGCCTGACGGCTTGGCTCTGGTGTCCTGCCGGGAATTTCGCGAACGAACTCTCGAGACCGGCGGGCCGCCAAAAAGTCTGTTTTTCGTGTTCCGCGTTGACGTTCGACAATGCTCGAGCGTCGGGGTTGGGACATGAGGACGTCACACGGCAGCAAACAGGAGCGACCGAATGGCTGACCAGAACATGGAAAATCCGTTCCAGGCCTTCACCAAGATGATGGAGCAGTTCCGCATCCCCGGCGTCGATCTGCAGGCGATCATGGACGGCCGGCGCAAGGACGTCGAAGCGGTCGTGCAGGCCAACCGCGTCGCCTTCCAGGGCATGCAGGCGCTCGTGCAGCGGCAGACCGAGATCCTGCAGCAGACCATGGGCGAGTGGCAGAAGGCGGCGCAGGGCATGACCGGCAAGGACCCGGGTGCCGCGATGGGCTCGCAAGCGGAACTCGCCAAGCAGGCGTTCGAGAAGGCGCTGGCCAACATGCGCGAACTGGCCGAACTCGCGGTCAAGGCGCAGAGCGACGCCTACGAGGTGATCAAGCACCGCGTTCAGGAGAACATGGAAGAACTGCGCGGGGTGCTGAAGAAGGCCGACAAGCCGGCCGGCTGATCGGCCGGCCTTCTTCGGTTTGAAACAGGAACGGCCGGGCGGCGACGCCCGGCCGTTTCACGTCAAGAGGCAGTCAGACCAACGTCGGGCTGCCCGCTTCAGTTAGGCCGCCAGCTTCTGGGCCGCCGTGCGGACGCGCTCGGTGATCGGCGCGATCACGTCCTGCGCCAGCTTGGCCGACTGCTCGGCAACCGTTGCGCTCTCGGTCAGGAAGCGGCTGGCACCCGTGCGGGCGAGCTTGTTCTGGAGCTCCAGACCCTCGCGGATCGTCTTCACGCCGGCCATGGCGCGATAGGTCTCCAGCGTCTCGTCTATCTGCTTGCGGGCCGCCTGCGCGATGCCGGTGCCGATGGTCTGCATGCCGTCCAGATAGACCCGGCCGGCACGGGCGAACGTCTCGACCGCCTCGCGTTCGAACTCGACGACCTGACGCGCGGTGGTCACGGCGCGCTCCAGACGGTTGGTCAGGCGGGCCTGGCCCTCGCGCATCGACGCAGCCGCCGCATTGGCCGCCTGCTTGATGCCGTCGACCGTGCGGTTCATCGCCTCGGTCGTCGCATTGGCCGTGGTCTCAACCACGGTGGTGGTGGTGCCCTGATCGCTCATCTTTGGTCCCCTACGCCTCTAAATTGTTCATGCTGCACTGCAGCAAACTACCAGTTAGTAAAGCCCTGGCAGCTCATCAAGAGGTAATCTTGTGCGATGCAACAAAAAAATCAGGAGCCGTAGATCATCGCGAACGGCCCTGAGGGGACGAAGGGCTGGAAGGGCCCTTCCGGCTGGGCCAGCCGGTCCGCCAGCAGCCACAGGACGGCCGGGTGGACTCCCATGCCCAGGTGGCTGGCGCCGCGGATTTCGACGTTTTCGGCCCGGCTGCCGGTGTTCACCAGGCAGGTCCGCCAGTTCACCACCCCGTCCATCCGGGAATAGACGGCCGTGATCGGGACCGGCAGGGTGTCCGCCGGCGGGTTCGGCTGGTGCAATTCGGCCGCGCTCTCGCCGGCGACCGCCTCGTAGATCGGCCGCTCATAGGTCGCCCGCGTGTCGCCGGTGAACGGCGTGCCGAGCGTGATCACCTGCCGCACCAGTCCCGGATTCCCGAGTGCCGCCCGGCGGGCGTAGATGCCGCCGAGGCTCCAGCCGATCAGGCTGACCCTGCGGCCGGTCTTCTTGTGCAGCGCGCGCAGACGCTCCTGCACCGGCCGGTCCATCCGGCGGATGCCGCCCAGGTTCAGGCCCTGCTCCCAGCCGTATGGTCGGAATCCGGCCATACGCAGGAACGTCCGGATGACCATCGTCGAGGTGTCGTTGCCCATGAACGAGGGCAGCACGAGCACCGGGTGGCCGTCGCCGCGGGCCGCCAGCGCTAGCAGCCTGTCGGAGTTAAGCACAAACCACGAACAAATCGGAGATTTCTTTCGATACTTCGCGGTTCTGCACAACAAGAGAATCCGCCGGTGGCCGTTGGCGACATATTCATCCGCAAAACTGCTAACTCCGACAG
>DATEQV010000416.1:0-18232 GCA_035272265.1 Acidisphaera sp.
GGTCCAGGCCGCCAAGGCCAAGGCACGAGGCTATCGCTCGATCCGAAACCTCAAGGCCATCGTCTACCTCCTCGCCGGGAAACTCGACCTGCAGCTGCCCGCATAGCCACGTTGCTACCCACCCCAATCAGCGAGGAACCCAAAAAGCTCCCCATCGCATTCCCGACAACACGCCTGACAGTCCGCGGCCCATCTCTCACGCCGTCCAGAATCGTGCCATCGAAATGGTCCTCTGGCGCGGAAACGAGCCCCTCCTCCGACACGACACGCAACGGCGCATTTTCGTCTTTCAGCCGTCGCCAGCGTGCGAGCGCTTCCGCCCGTTCCTGGTCGGTCAGCGGCCGCTCGCGTCCAAGCAGCAACTCGAAGGTCGCCGGAGGCTCCGCTCCAGCGGCAACCGCCGGCGACGACACGGCCGCCGAGCCGTCCCGCTTCGTAAAGGGATGCCGGAATCCGGTGACGTCGACGACCTCGAATGGGCGGTCCCCGAGGCGGTCCACCCACGAAAGAAACAAGGCGTGTTCCATGGAGCAATGCCGTGCGAACCATAGAACGAGCCGGTCCTGAGCGGCTGAAACCCGGTCCCACAAAACCTGATCGGCCTCTGCCTGTCCTATCGCCCATGCTGTGCCGAGCCGTGCCCACCACGCGCTGCGCACCGGCAGGGTCGCGGGATCGATCGGACCGCAGCTCAGATCGTCTCCGAACCCCAGCACCCTGTCGTTGCGGCCAGCCTCACGGATGACCCGGCGCAATGTGGCAGCCGCGAAAAATCCGAACATGACATGCAGCGTGCTCGATCCCGGATCACATCCCATCGGCTGCGCCCCTAACCGCGACCCAACACCACCGCCCCGATCGCCGCCACCACCGCCCATTGCGTCGGCTCCACCACCGGCCGTCCGCACATCTCCTCCAGCGCGCGCCGATGCCCCGCCATGCCCGCGCACCCCAGCACCAGCACGTCGGCCCCCTGCTCCGCCAGCCGCCGCCCCGCCTGCGCCAGCCGCTCGCGGATCGCCTCGCCCGCGGTCTCGCCTGCGGTGGCATCGACCGGCACGCTGCCGGCGTAGCGTTCGGCCACGCCCATCTGCCGCACATAGCGCTGCTGCCGCTGCACGGACCGCCCCGACAGCGCGATGATCCCGAACCGCTCGCCGAGCATCAGCGCCCGCAGGATGCCGCACTCTGCGATGCCGAACACCGGCCGACCGATCGCCGCCTCGCGCACCGCGTGCAACCCGGGATCGCTGAAGCAGGCCAGCACGAACGCGTCGGCATCGTCGCCCCGCACCCACTCGACCAGCTTCATGACCACGCCGTCCACATCCTGCTGCGTGCCGATGCTCGGCGGCCCGCTGGGCAGGCGATCCACGTCGATCGCCGGGCCGCCCGGCAGGCGCAAAGGCTGCATGGCGGCATCGATCGCCGCCGTGACCTGCACGGACGAGTTCGGGTTCATCACCAGGATGCGGGCGCTCATGCCGCCGACTTTACAACGCGCGGCGGCGTGGAACAGTGTCGCCGGACGTCGCGGAGCAAGTCATGGACCAGCTGACCATTCCGGCCTGGACCCGGCCCACCGGTTTCCTGTTCTCCGAACCGGTGACGCAATTGCCCGACCGGGCGGACGTGGCGTTCCTCGGCATTCCCTACGGCGGCGCCTACAGCTTCCACGAGATCGTCAACGACCAGGCGAACGGCGCGCGCGCGATGCGCGAGGCGTCCGACCGCATCGTCCGCTCGCTCGAGCGCTACGACTTCGACCTCGGCGGCCCGCTCTACGACGGGCGTGCGATCCGCGCCGTCGATTGCGGCGACGTGCGCGGCAGCGTGGACGACCGCCACGCGCACAAGGCGCGCGCAGAACAGGCGGTGCGCCATCTGCTGAAGGCCGGCGCGCTGCCGATCATCCTCGGCGGCGACCACTCGATCCCCATCCCGGTGCTGCGCGCCTATGCCGACCACGGCCCGATCACGGTGGTGCAGATCGACGCGCATATCGACTGGCGCGACGAGATCAACGGCGTGCGCGACGGCCTGTCGAGCCCGATGCGCCGCGCGTCCGAGATGCAGCATGTCGGCCCGCTGTTCCAGATCGGCCTGCGCGCCACCGGCAGCGCGCGCGAGGAGGAAGTCGCCGCCGCGCGCGCCTACGGCGCCGACCTGATCACCGCCTACGAGCTGCACGAATCCGGCATGCAGGCGATCCTGGACCGCATCCCCGACGGCGGCCGCTACTACCTGACGGTTGACATGGACGGCATGGACCCGTCCGACGCGCCCGGCGTCGCCGCGCCCTGCCCCGGCGGAGTGACGTTCCTGCAAGCGCGGCAGCTCATTCGCGGGCTGGTGCGCAAGGGGCGTGTCGTCGGCATGGACGTCGTCGAGATCACGCCGTCGCGCGACATCAACCGGCTGACCTGCATCACCGCGGGTCGGCTGATCGTCAACCTGATCGGCGCGGCGGTGCGCGCCGGATACTTCGACCGCCCTCACGCCTGAGACGCAGGCGGCCCCGCACGCTCCGGGTCCGTTGCGCGCAGCACATACTGATCCGCCTCGGATCGGTAGGCGCCCCACAGCGCGGCGAGCGCAGCGATCGGCGCCGCGTCGCGGTCCACCCGCAGGTCGACATACGGGAAGCTCTCCCGATGCACGACCAGCAGCGCGGCGGAGATCAGCGGCCGGAACTCACCGCCCGCCTCGTCGCCCGCCGCCAGCCCCGCAAGCAGCCGGTCGGCGAGCGGCAGCGACGGATCGCGTTCGAACGCGGCGATCATCGCCGCCGGCACCGACGCGGACCGCACGATGTTGGCGACGGCCACGCAGGATGCGCCATGCGCCTCCCCGTGTTCCGGCTTCACCCGCGCCCCGCTGAACGACGCCGTGCGGCCCTGCGCATCGATCACCGCCAGCTGGCGCCAGTCGCGATGCGGCGTCGCCGCGACCGCGCCTTGCAGCGCTTCGGACGCGCTGAACCCGGCCGCCAGCAGATCGAGCACCACGGGGCCGAGGCGCGGATCGGTGCGATGCTGCGTCAGCACCGCGCCGACGCCCGCGCGCGCGAACGGCACGCGGGTGCCGATGGCGACCGCCGAGGTGGTCGCCGCCGCACCCATCATGCCGGTGCGCGCGCACCGGCCGAGCAGCGAGAACGTCATAGCCCCGTCTCCGACACCGGCTCGGCCTCGCGCGGGAAGACGCCGCGCCGCCTGGCCTCATCCCACACGCAGCGCACCGCTGCCGCGCCGTCGCGCACGATCGCGGCCTCGTCCAGGCCGACGGCGCGCCCGCCGCGCAACACCGGCCGGCCGGCAACCAGCACCGTGTCGATGTCCGCCGCCGTGGCGTACCAGACCACGCTGCGCACCGGATCGCACACCGGCTGCAGATGCGGGCGGCCCGCGTCGATCACGACGACATCGGCCGTCGCGCCCGGCGCGATCCGGCCGAGATCCGGGCGCCGCAAAATGTCGGCCGCACCCGCCGTCGCGGCGTGCAGCAGGTCGGCGGCAGTCGCGGCGTCGCCCGCGCCGTAGGCCTGTTTCGATGCGAAGCCGGTCGCGCGCAGCTGCGCGAACATGTCCATCCGCTCGGCGTCGGTACCGATCCCCACGCGCACGCCGGCGCGGCGGAACCGCTCGAAGCACGGCGCCTTGCCGCCGCGCAGGAACACGCTCGCGCAGTTGGCGATCGCGGCGCCGCCGTCGCGCACCCGGCCGAGTTCGTCATCCGTCAGATGGGCGCCGTGCGCGAAGACCACGCCCTCGCGCAGCAACCCCACTGACGCCATGTACTCCGCCGGCCCCATGAAGTGGCGCGCGGCGATCCGCGCGACCTCGCCCTGGCTCTGCGCGAGGTGCGTGGTCAGCAGCGTGCCGCACTCCTGCGCGATGCGGTCGGCCGCGCGCAGCAGCTCGGGGCCGCACGAGTCCGCCGCATGCGGCCCGAGGATGACCCGGACCAGCCCGCGCTCGCCCTGGTCGTACGCGTCGAACATCCGCTGGAACGCGGCGAGTCCCGTATCGCCCTCCCAGCTCCCCGCCGACGACCCCGCAACCTCCTTCTCCGTCGTCGCCTCGGTGGGCGAAAACAGATACGGCGCCGCATACAGACGCACGCCCCAGTCGCGCGCCAGATCGATGATCGCCGGCTGTTGCGGCCTGAACTGGTCCACCAGCGTGGTCGCCCCGCTGCGCATCACCTCCAGCAGCCCGAGCGCCATCACCGCCCTCATCGCCTCCGGCGCCAGCATCGACACCGCCAGCCCGCCCATCGGCATCAGCATCGAATAGACCTTGCTCTCGCCGATCGTGCTGCGCGGCAGGTCGTCCACGATGCCGCGGAACAGCGGCGCGTTCAGCGTGTGGTTGTGCAGGTTGACCAGCCCGGGCAGCGCGATACCCTCCGGCACCTCGATCCGCTCGGCGTCCTCCGGCGGCTCCCGCGTGACGTCGGCAATGCGCCCGTCCTCGATCACGACCGCATGGCCGGGCTGCGGAACATGACGCTGGTTGCGGAACGCAATCGTCCACGCCGTCCTGATGACCTGTCGCGTCACGCTGCCTCCACGCCGCCGCCATCCGAGCCCAACTGGCGCGCAGCTTGAACGCGAGTATCATGCCCCGCAACCCGCGAACGGGCAGCCAAAGGGGAGCTTCGCGCATGGACCTGACACGACGCACCGTTCTCGGCGCTGCCCTGGCGGTCGCCGCCACGCGCCCCGGCCGGGCCGCGCAAAACGTCATGCGCATCGGCCTCGGCACCTCGCCGACGCGGCTCGACCCGATGATGACCACCAACGGCGACGAGTACATCTACGACAACCTCGTCTTCAACGGCCTCACGCGCATGCGCGCCGACCTCAGCGTCGTGCCGGACCTCGCGCAAAGCTGGAGCTACAGCGAGGACCTCAAGCACTGGACCTTTCCGCTGCGCCACGGCGTGCTGTTCCACAACGGGCGCGAGATGGTCGCCGACGACGTCGTCGCCTTCTTCCAGCGCCTGCTCGATCCGAAGAACTCCGCCCCGTCCAGCAGCAACTACGCGATGATCGAAACCGTCACCGCGCCCGATCCGTACACCGTCGTCTTCGACCTCTCGTTCCCCTACGGCGGCTTCGCCGACATCCTGTCGGACCGGCAGGTGAAGATCGTTCCGCGCGACCTGGTCGGCCAGCTGTCCGCGCACCCGATCGGCACCGGCCCCTTCGCCTTCGTCAGCTACACCCCGGGCGACCGCATGGTGCTGGCGAAGAACCCGCACTATTTCGAACCCGGCCTGCCCAAGCTCGACGGCGTCGAGCTGCGCATCATCCCGGAGATGAGCGTCAAGATCGCCGCCCTCGAAGCCGGCGACCTCGACATCGTCTGGGACATCCCGCTCGATCAGGTCAAGCCGCTCGGCGGCCACGCCAACCTGCGCGTCGAAAGCGTGCCGACCGCGTCGTGGGACGCGGCGATCATGAACAACCAGACCGCGCCGTTCAACGACGTGCGCGTGCGCCGCGCGTTCAACATCGGCGTCGACCGCCGCGACATCGTGGAACTCACGCTGTTCGGCCAGGGCGTGCCCACCATCAGCCCCATCCCGCCCACGCATCCGTTCTACGCGACCGACATCACGCTCGGCGCCGCCGACCCCGACGGCGCGCGCAAGCTGCTCGCCGAGGCCGGCCATCCCGAAGGCATCACCGTCCCGATCATCGTGCCCGTCGGCCGCCCGGTGCGCGAGCGCCTCGGCGTCACCTTGCAGCAGCTGCTCAAGCCCGCCGGCTTCGACCTGCAGGTGCAGCGCGTGCCGTTCTCCAGCTACGACGCCGAGGTCTCCGGCAAGGCGCCGCTGTATATCGACGGCTACTTCGCGCGCCCGACCATCGACACCAGCTGCTATCCGTTCCTGCACTCCAAGGGCAGCTGGAACAGCCGCCTGTGGCATTACAGCAATCCCGACGTCAACCGCGCGCTCGACGCCGCGCGCCTAAGCGGCGATCCGGCCAAGCAGAAGGTGCAGTACATCGCCATGCAGCACGGCGTGTACGACGATCCGCCGGGCCTGTTCGCCTACGCCGTCAACTTCGCCTGCGCCTACGCGAAGACCGTGCAGGGCGTGCAGACCCATCCGATGCGCTGGTTCGACCTGACGCACGCCACGCTCGCCTGACGCCGCGTGCTGCTGTTCGTCGCCCGCCGCCTGCTCGCGGCTGTCGGCGTGGTGTGGGCGATGTCGGTGCTGATCTTCGCCATCGTCCACATCCTGCCCGGCAACGTCGCCTATGCGATCCTCGGCGAATACGCGACACCCACGGCGGTCGCCGCGCTGGAGGACAAGCTCGGCCTCAACGCGCCGCTCTGGCTGCAATACTGGCACTGGCTGTCCGGCGTTCTGCACGGCGATTTCGGCCTGTCGCTCAGCATGGACCGCCCGGCCGGCCCGGTGATCATGGACGCGCTCGGCCGCTCGGCGATCCTCGCCGGCATCGCCTTCGTACTGGTCGCCGCACTCGGCATCGGCCTCGGCGTCTACGCCGCCACGCATAAGGGCCAGGCCAGCGACCGCGCGCTCGCGTTCGCGCAGTTCCTGTTCATCGCCGTGCCCGACTTCTTCACCGGCCTGCTCGCGATCCTGCTGTTCGCCGCCTGGCTGCACTGGCTGCCCGCCACCGGCTACGTCCCCATCGCCGAGGCCGGCCTTCGCGAATGGCTCGCGCATCTCGTGCTCCCCGTCGCGGTGCTCACGCTCGGCCTCACCGCGCACGTCTCCCGCCTGACGCGCTCGTCGATGCTGGAGGTGCTGGAGAGCCGCTACATCCTCGCCGCCCGCGCGAAGGGCCTGCCCGAGCGCCTCGTCCTGCGCCGCCACGCGCTGCCCAACGCCTTGCCGCCGACGATCACCATCCTGGCGATCGACGCCGGCATTCTGATCGGCGGCATCGTCGTGGTGGAAACCGTGTTCGCCTATCCCGGCCTCGGCCGCCTTCTGGTCTTCGCCATCGAGCACCGCGACCTGCCGATGCTGCAGGCCGGCATCCTCATCGTCACCGCGATCTACGCGGTCGCCAACCTGGTCGCCGACATCGCCTACGCGCTGCTGAACCCGCGCATCCGCTACGCGACCGGCGTCGCATGAGCGCGACCCTCGCCGCGCACCACCGCCCACCACGCCTGCTGGCGCTCGGCGCCATCGTCGTCGCCGGCTTCATCCTCGTCGCCATCGTCGGCGCGTTCGTCACGCCCTACGACCCCACGCACTTCGCCGTGCGTCTGCGCTTCGACCCGCCGTCCTTCGCCCACCCGTTCGGCACCGACGAGTTCGGCCGCGACGTCTTTTCGCGGGCTCTCGCGGGCGCACGCTACTCGCTCGCGATGGGCTTCGGCGCGACCGCCATCAGCCTGGTCCTCGGCGTGCCGCTCGGCCTGCTCGCAGCCTTCCATCGCGGCGCGGTGGACGCGGCGATCATGCGCGGCGTCGACCTGCTGATCTCGCTGCCGCCGATCCTGCTAGGCCTGCTGATCCTCGCCGTCACCCCGCCGTCGCTGTGGAAGACGATCCTCGCCGTCGGCATCATCTACGTGCCGATCCTCACGCGCCTCACCCGCGCCGTCGCCCTCGGCCTGCTGGAAGAAGACTTCGTGCAGGCCGCGCGCGCCCGCGGCGAAGGCGCGGTGTCCATCCTGTCGCGCGAAATCCTGCCGAACGCCTGGCCGCCGATCATCGTCGAGTCCGGCCTGCGCGTGACGTTCGCGATCCTGCTCGGCTCGTCGCTGTCCTTCCTCGGCCTCGGCCCGCAGCCGCCGAGCAGCGAGTGGGGCCTGATGATCGCCGAAAGCCGCGGCTTCATCGACGAGGCCCCCTGGATCGGCCTGGCACCCGGCCTCTGCCTGTGCGCGCTGCTGATCGCCGTGAACCTGTTCGGCGAGGGCCTGCGCGAGGCGCTCGATCCGCGCCTGCGCGGCCGCGATGGCTGATCCCGCGCAGCCGCTGCTGCGCGTCGACTCGCTCACCGTGGACTACGCGACCGGTCGCGGCGCGGTGCGCGCGCTCGATGACGTGTCGCTGGCGATCCCGCGCGGCCAGGCGCTGGGGCTGGTCGGCGAATCCGGCTCCGGAAAATCGACCGTGGTGCTCGCCCTGCTCGGCCTGCTCGGCGCGGCGCGCGTCACCGCTACGGCGCTCGATTTCGACGGACACGATCTGTTGCGCGACCCCGCGAGCGTGCGCGGCCGCCGCATCGGCGTGGTGTTCCAGGACCCCGCCTCGGTGCTCAACCCGTCGCTGCCGGTCGGCCTGCAGATCGCCGAGCCGCTGCTGGTCCACCGCCGCCTGCGCCACGCCGACGCCTTCGCCCGGGCGACCGCGCTGCTCGCCGAGACCGGCATCGCCGACGCCGCGCGCGTCATGCGCGCCTACCCGCACCAGCTCTCCGGCGGAATGAAACAACGCGCGGTGATCGCGACGGCGCTCGCCGCGGAGCCCGACCTGCTGCTGCTCGACGAGCCGACCACCGCGCTCGACGTCACCGTCGAGGCGCAGATCCTCGACCTGCTGGAGTCGATCCGCGCGCGCCGCGGCCTGACGATGCTGCTGGTCAGCCACAATCTCGGCGTGGTCGACCGCATCTGCGACCGCACGACGGTGCTGTATGCCGGCCGCACGGTCGAGGCGGCGCCCACGCCTGCGCTGCTGCACGCCCCGCGCCATCCGTACACGAAGGGCCTGCTGGGCGCCCTGCCCGTCCCCGGTTCGCGCGCCCGTCTGGTGCCGATGGCCGGCAACCTGCCGGACCTCACGCAGCGCGACCCCGGCTGCACCTTCCGCCCGCGCTGCCCGCTCGCCGAGGAGGCCTGTGCGCTGCCGCAGGCGCTGACGGCGACGGCGGGGCATCTCGTGCGCTGCCACCGCGCGGACGAGACGCACGACTTGCGCTGGCCGGTGCCGGAAGCGTCGGACGACGCCGCGCCCCCTCCCCCTCCCCGTCATGGTCCGCCCCCTCCCCGTCATGGTCCGCGAAGGCGGACCATCCACGCCTTCCTTTCACGCGCCAACGAAAGGCCTGGATCCTCCGCCTCCGCGGAGGATGACGAGGGCAGTACGCCGACCGACACCCCCCTCATCGCAGCCACCAACCTCCGCCGCACCTTCCGCTCCGGCGGCCCGCTGGCGCGCGTTCTCGGCCGCGAGCACGTGGTGCACGCCGTCGACGACGTCTCGATCGCGATCGCCCGCGGCGAGATCCTCGGCCTCGTCGGCGAATCCGGCTCCGGCAAATCCACGCTCGGCCGGCTGCTGCTGCGCCTGCTCGGCGCGGATGCGGGCGGGGTCCGCTTCGACGGCATCGACGTTCCCGCCGTGCCGCCGCGCGCGTTCCGCCGCCGGGCGCAAATCGTGTTCCAGAACCCCGACACCACGCTCAATCCGCGCCAGACGGTCGAGGCGATCCTGCGCCGCCCGCTGCACCACTTCGCGATCACCCCGGACCCCGAGCGGGAGATCGACCGTCTGCTGGACCTCGTGCGCCTGCCGCGCGGGTATCGCGGCCGCTACCCGCACCAGCTATCGGGCGGCGAGAAGCAGCGCGTCAGCATTGCGCGAGCGCTCGCCAGCGCCCCCGATTTCGTCGTCGCCGACGAGGCGGTCTCCGCGCTCGACGTCTCGGTGCAGGCGGCGGTGTTGAACCTGTTCGCCGACCTGCGTGCGCGGCTGGGTGTGGCGTATCTTTTCATCAGTCACGACATCGGCGTGATCGCCCACATCGCCGACCGCATCGCGGTGATGTATCGCGGCGCGCTGGTCGAGCAGGGCGCCACTCCTGATGTGCTGCACCCACCGTATCATCCCTACACCGAGGCGCTGCTGTCCGCGGTCCCCATCGTCGGCGCGCGCGACCGGCACGCCTCCCGCGTTCGCCTGACCGGCGACGCCACGACCACCCCCGGCCCCGGCTGCCGCTTCGCCCCCCGCTGCCCGCGCCGGCTCGGCCCGCTGTGCGACACCGTCCCGCCGCCGTGGCAGCGTCCGGCCGAGGGCCACGCGATCGCCTGCCACATCCCGCTCGCCGAGCTTGCATCGGCGCGGCCGGTGCTGGCGTCTTGATGGCCCGCAGCCGAGGCAGGCCGCACACGTCCCCGCCTCAAGGCTGGCGCCACCCACGCTCGCCGTCGTAAGGCGCCGCCACCTGCATCGCGCGCACTGCCACCGCCAGCACCAGCCCCGTCATCAATATCCCGACGACGCCGATCACGATCGCCAGCACGCGTGTCGCGGGGCTGCTCGGCACCACGTCGCCATATCCGATGGTCAGCCCGGTGACGAACGCGAAAGAGATGCCTTTCCACATGCCCCAGTGCTCGATCGCCCCGACCACGACGCCGAGGATCACCTTCAGCAGCAACAGCAGCGATATGATCGGCCACGCGATACGCAAGCCATGGCCGAATGCACGGTAGAACACGTGCCGCGTGGCGATTTCGGAGCGGTCAAACATGCGCCGCCCCTGCCGCCGGACCGACCAGCTCCACAGCGCTCTCCAGTGTCCGCGTCCGGTCCAGCCCGCCCACCTTCTCCGCCACGCCGGCGTTGCGCAGCAGGTCGCGCACGACGCCAAGCGCCCCGACGATCCGGAACGGCACGGACTTCGCAGCGCACGCCCCCGCCAGCTCCTCCAGCATCCGCGCGCCCGCCACATCCATGTGAGGCGATGCCGACAGGTCGCACACCACCAGCCGCACCGGCACGCCGCCGGCCACGTCCAGCCGCGCCATCACCGCGCCCTGGATCGCCTCGGCGTTCACGTACGTCACCGACGCTTCCGGCCGGAACGCCATCACGCCCGGCAGCGCAACATTGTCCGGATGCCGCTCGATGTCGGAAAACTGGTCGGTGCCCGGCACGCGCCCGAGGAACGCCACATGCGGCTGCGAGGCGCGCACCAGCGTCAGCAGCACCGATACCAGCGCCGCGAGCAGAATCCCCGGCAGGATGCCGAGCAGCAGAACGCCGGCGAACGCGGCGCACGCGGACTAGAAATCGATCCGGCTGATGCGCCGCAACGCCGCCAGCGCGCGCACGTCGATCAGCCCGCGCACGGCGGCCAGCACCACCGCCGCCAGCACCGCCTTGGGGAGGTTTTGCAACAGCCCCGTCAGAAACAGCAGGCAGAGCGCCAGGGTCGCCGAGGCCACCACCAGCGCCAGCGGCGAACGCGCGCCGGCCTGGTCGTTCACCGCCGATTGCGACAGGCCGCCCGCCACCGGATAGCCCTGCCCGCACGCCGCGAACAGGTTGGCCGCCCCCAGGCCCAGGAACTCCTGCCGCACATCGAGCCTGGTGCCGTGTTTGCGCGCGAAACTACGCGCCGCGGAAACGCCTTCGATATACGCGAGCAGCAGGCAGCCGCCGGCCAGCGGCAGAATTCCCTCCACGTCGCGTATCGGCAGGTCCGGCCCGCGCAGCGCCGGCAGCCCGGCCGGAATCAACCCCGTCACTGTCACGCCATGCGCGCCGAGGTGGAACACGGTGGCCGCCACGATGCCCAGCACCACCACGCCCAGCGCCACCGGCCGCCCCGGCAGCATCTTCTCCCCCGCCAGCAACAGCAGCAGCGCCGCGCTGCCCACCGCCGCCACCAGCCAGTCGATCTGCCCAAGCTGCCCGCCCAGGGTCACGATCCGCTCGACGGAATTGTGCCCACCGCCCGGCACGCCGAGAAAGCTCGGCACCTGAGTCAGCGCGATCGTCAGCCCGGCGCCCGCCTTGAACCCGACGCGTATGCTGTCGCTGATCAGCTTCACCAGCGTGCTCAACCGCAGCGCCCATGCGACGACGCACAGCATCGCCACGGTAAACGCGGCCAGGCTCGCGATCTGCGCGTAGCGCGCGGCATCGCCGGCCGCCATCGCGCCGACGGTGCCCGCGATCATCAGCGATATCGCCGATGTCGGCCCCACCGCCAGCTGGCGCGACGAGCCGAACAGCGCATAGCCGATCCCGCCCAGCAGGTAGCCATAAACGCCCACCTGCGGCGGCAGCCCCGCCATGGTCGCGTACGCGAGCGAAACCGGTACCGCGTAGGCCGCCAGCGTCGCGCCGGCCATCGTGTCGCCGCCCAGCCAGGCCAGACGGTAGTCCGGCAGCCAGGTCAGCACCGGCACGAACAGCCACGAGCCACGCGAAGCCGGCGCGGCGGGGCCGTCTAGCAGTTATAGACGCCGGCCGCGCAGCGGCGCGATGTGCGCCGCGCAACCCCGGCAACGCTGACGGGCGTCAGCGGACGCCCGACCACCGCCTCGGCGCTCACGATCAGGCCGTGAAAGCCGGGGATCGACAGCTGGTCGCCGAGTTCCACGCCGCCGACCGCGATCATTCCCGCGAGCAGCAGCAGGCGGAGCTTCTTCCACGTGCTCATCACTTGTCTCCGATCCGGAAGTTGCTGGGCAGGTCGCTCATGTCCTTGATCTTCGCCAGATCACCGAGCTCGATCTGCTTCGCACCCGCCGGCGCGGCGAAGCTGAAGCCGGTCGACGCGACCTCGCTGCCGGTTTTCCAGTCGCGGATCTGGATGCTGTACTCCGGACTGCCGGCGACGACCTTGGACGCGATGTCATACCGGCACGGATAGGGGCGCGGCCCCTGCGCGATCCAGATCTGCCAGTCGACCTCCTTTTTCCGGAACGCGAGGTGGTCGCATTCCGTGCCGCCGATCACGCCGCTGCCGAGATCCTTCACGTCGACAACGTCTTCCATGAGTTGGTCATAGGAATTGCTGATCAGCAGGTCGGCGGCCGGAAGCGGCCGGTTGTACTTCTCCCGCAACTCGTCCACGAGATGATCGATCGAGCCGGGAATGGCGATCTGGGTATAGATGTTCATGTTCTTGCCCAGGATCGTCAGCGTCTTGCCGTCGAACACGGTCTCGATATCGGCAAACCCGCCGGACCGGCTGGCGCGGAGCTTGTCGGGACGCGCCAGCTCGACATTCCCCGATGCCGCCAGCGTGAGTTTCTGATCGTCCCTGGTGACGACTTCCAGGCTCACGTCGTAGCCGAACGAGATAACCTGCTGCGCCGCCACGTAATCGGTCATCGCCTTCAGCAGCGCCTTGGCCTCGGCCTCGCCGGCGGTCGCCGCCGTCGGGGCGATCGCCGTCGTGGCCATCAGCGTCAACGCCAGCGCGGCCGCCCTCGCTGTCATCGTTCGACCGAGCCTTCCTGCCGGGTCTGCCATGGTCGGAGTCCTTCATGCTGTTTCGGGTACGGCGTTTCGGCTATCGCCTGCGTTCGCCCTCGAGGCAGGCCAGTGCTCTGACGCACTCCATCGACAACACCGGCCACCGTTGCCGGCGCCGGTCGCATCGCTGATGGCGCTCACTCGCGAGACGACACTCGGCGTCTCCGGTCTGCGAACGCCGGCTCCCCGGTCAGCGATGCCCTCGAACTGACAGCCTTCCGTTGGTTATATGCAATGACCAAGTCGGGCTCCGGCCCGCCGCCAGCCCGCGCTGGGCCTTGCGACGACCGGCTTGAACACGGACCCTATCTGGCGGACCCGCGGCTTCATTGACCTGGATCAACGGCGAGGTTTGTTGCGCTGGCGGCCTTCCTCGGCTGACCGGCTCGCATCCCTGACCGTAGCGCCATGTTTTCATCGGTCACGACATCGGCGTGATCGCCCACATCGCCGACCGGATCGCGGTGATGTATCGCGGCGCGCTGGTCGAGCAGGGTGCCACTCCTGATGTGCTGCATCCGCCGTATCATCCCTACACCGAGGCGCTGCTCTCCGCGGTGCCCATCGTCGGCGCGCGCGACCGGCATGCCTCCCGCGTTCGCCTGACCGGCGACGCCACGACGGCCGGCCCCGGCTGCCGCTTCGCCCCGCGCTGCCCGCGCCGCATCGGCCCCGTTGTGCGACACCGTCCCGCCGCCGTGGCAGCACCCGGCCGAGGGGCACGCGATCGCCTGCCACATCCCGCTGGCCGAGCTTGCGTCGGCACGACCGGTGCTGGTGCGCCAATGATTCCGCAATTCCCGGCGAGTGCTATACTGCATCCGTCATGCAGACTGGCAGCGACCATAGCCGCCTGGACGAGCGCAGCCTTGCGATGCACCTTCTCGTTGCGGAGAAGCTGCGGGCGAATCCCGCTTTGCTGGAGCGGGCATTGCAGACCCTGCGGCGTTGGCGGGAGAGCGGGGGCAGCCCGGCGCCGGCGCTTGCGGAATGGGAGCACGTCCTCAGCCGCCCCATCGATCAGGTCACGGCGTTCCTGTCCGAACGATCCGAACGCGCCGGCCGCCTTCGCCAGTCCAGCCCGTTCGCGGGTATCCTGACCGAGGCCGAGCGCCAGGCCATTTATGAATCGTATTCAGCTCGAACATATCATCCGGGCCGCCAGCCAGATCTCGGGTGATACCGAGATCGTGGTTGTCGGCAATCAGGCCAGGGTTCGGGCAGGATGACTGATTCGTTCATCGCGAGCGAAGCGTGGCGATCCAGGGCAACGTGAGAAACGCCTGCCACGCGGCCCTGGATCGCCACGGCGATGACGGAGTGAACGGGTTCAATCACACTACGCCCACGGCGTTTCGCCCATGACCGCCATTCTTCCCGCCGCTTGGGAGCAACGCGTGATCCGTCTCAGCAACCCGAACACGGGCGGCGCAACCGGGCTTTGCATCGATGCGCACGACCTCGTTTTGTCGAAATACGCAGCGGGCAGCGAGTGGGACCAGGAATTCAACCGGGCCGTCATCCGGCACGGCCTCGTCAGCCGAAGAAGGCTCAGCGCGCTGTTGCGCACGATGCCGGTTGACGTCGAGATGAAGGGCATCATCGCGACGCGCATCAAAGCCGACTTCGCCGCCACGACGCCGCGCCGCAGCGCCGCAGCGCGAATACCGCTAAACGATAGTGAGCGGCAGCTCGAATGAATAGCGATCAGGAAATTCTTACAAAGGCTCTGGAACACGCTGTTCCTGCATTCGCGGCCAGCAAGGTGGGCAGCACGTTGCTTACGCAGCCAGCCCCAACATCTGCCCTGGTTGATCCGGTTAGCGAGGCGATTGGGAAGTGTGCAGCGTACCGTGCCGTATCGGGGCATGTGCTCTTCAGTGCAGATGCAGGTGTTGTGATACACGCACCAAGACTTGCGCTTGAACTCCTCTACAAGGCCGAACGGGGCATCCCCGCAGCGGTCGAGTGGTTGCTAAAACTGCTGCGCACCCGTCACACGAAAGGAACGTTTAAGGCCGCAATCTGGGGATTATCGGTCGAGCAGGAGATCACTCTCTGCAACTCCTTCGAGCTTGTGCCCTTCGCGTCGCTTACTGCGTCGAGCATCAGAGACAAAATTTTGGCCCGCGCTCGCTCTCTCTACGACCATCCGGCGTGGATATCTACAAACCTGTTTGACAAACCTCGTGCGGCGCTCATCAGGGAAGTTTCGAAATTCCCGTATATCCGAACCGATGATGCCTCGTTTGCCGAAATCGACCGACTGGCTCAGGAGGCCAGGGGCATCTGCACGTTGATGGAAACGACGTTGGTTGGTCGCCCTTTGGCCTTCGGCTTTTGGTTCGAGTACGATGAGCCGGACTTGGATATCGCAGCATGGGAAGGCACAATCACGTGGCTGCTTCCCGAGATAGTGCCTCACGTTCCTTGCTACGTGCCCGTCAAGGCGCAAGTGCTACGACAGGACTTGAAGCGCTATATGGCTCTCTCCCACGAAATTCGCTCTGAGCTGTTGAGGTCGATGAGCCGCTTTACGTTGAGCCAATGTCGCCGTGACCAAGGGGATCGCGCTCTCGACCTGGCCCTTGCCTTTGAGATTGCTGTTAGCGGTGATGGAGGCAGCAACGCCCCTCCAAGTTGGAAAGTGAGTGTCCGGGCCGCACAGCTAATCGGCGGCAAACTGGAAAAGAGGCAAGCAAACAGGAACGTTATCGGAACGCTTTATCAGATACGAAATGCGGCAACACATGGCAGCAGATCGAATTCGCTCAAGCAAAGTCAGAAAGAAGCTCTGGAAACTTCTGTCGGCATTTATCGGGATCTAGTGAGGAGCATTCTGCGCCTTGGGAAGGTACCGAACTGGAACGCTTTGGAACTGGAGCCGGTTTTCAAACGCTGATGAAGCGAGATCAGCAAGGGCGGAAAAGCGCAAAGGCTGGGCAAGTATCAGGAAGTTGGCTCCGGCGCATGTCGGAAGACCCCACGAGATCGCCGGACCACTCGTTGCTTTTGAAATCGAAAATGACCGGCCCCGGAAACTCACGAAGGCACGGCTCCTTGCGCCAGTCCAGCATCGGCGTTGATCATCGCCTATACGGCTCGGGAACGTTGGTGATCCTTGAATCGTCCCTCATCAACATAATGGACAGAAACCGCAATGATCAGGCATAGTCGGGGTCTCGCGCCGGGACTGACCGCTGATACGGGGGACGATAATCGTGCACGCCATGATCGTCGCAGTTGCCTTCATCGCGGCACGGACCTCAGCGTGGCGATGCAGCGTCAGGATCCTGGCAAGTCCGGCCGTTGCCGGCCTGCTTGCCGGCACGTCGCCATCCCTTGCCGCGCCCGCCGCCGATATCCCGCCGCCCGGCGCGCCGGCACTCGCGCCACCACCCGCTCTGCAGCCGCCTGTATCACATCCGGCAATCACGCCGCCGGAAACGACGCAAACGCGGGAATCCTGGCGTCAGTTGATGGCGCGAATGCCGGCTCCGAAACCCGGATGCTACACCGCCACCTATCCCAGCGCACAATGGCAGGAGGTGCCGTGCACGACTGCCCCGCAACGCCCCTATCCACGCGCGATCGGCGCCGGACCGGCCACTGTGGGGGCAGGGGATAGCGGCGACTTTTCCGCGGTGGCAACGGGAGGTCCGATAACCTTGGCGACTGGGTCGTTCAAGGTGACCGGCGTGACGAGCGTATCGGACGGATCGGGACCGACCACGTTTTCGCTGCAACTCAACACGAACACCTTCGCCAGCACACCCAGCACACTCTGCGCGAGCCAGCCGGGGTGCTTCGCATGGCAGCAGTTTATCTACTCCAACTCCAGCAACTGCAAGTCGGGTGGCTCATGCGTGTTCATCCAGTATTGGCTGGTCAACCACACAAGCCCGTGCTCCGCAGCCCCGACCGTCGCCGGTAACAGTTGGATCTTCTCTCCCGCCACCGCCACCGCGGCGGGCGGCTGCTTTATCAACGGCCAGGCGACGGCGGTGCCCACTCAGACGGCGCTGAACTTTGGCGGGCTCATCCTGACGGGGGGCACCAGTTCCGGCGGGCAATCCGCCCAGGTGGAGACCTCGGCCGGCACGTTCTACAAGGCAGCAGATCCCGGTGATCTGCTGGGCATCGGGAGCAATTGGAACACTGCCGAGTAAATCTGTTTGGCGACTGTTGCTCCAAGCTGGTCACCTTCACCCCACCCGGCGCGACAGTCGTCGTTAAAACCATCATCAATTCTGGCGTAGTCGTCGCTGCCCCGACCTGCTCGGGCCAGAGTTTCACTGCAGAATCGAACAACCTGACACTGCTCCCGCCGTGCTGCCCTCTCACCGTGGGGATCACGTTCACCGAGAGCACCGCCGCCGGAGCGACGTCGGCCTGCGCGTGCGGGGCTGGCACCAGTTGGGACCCGAACAGCGCGATTTGCGTGCCGCCGGCGCCGGTGCCACCCGCTTGCACGATCGCATTTTCGTGCCCGGATCCGGAAAGCCACTCTCCGCCGCAATACGAGGTCACGTGTCCCACCGCCGTCGATTTCTACGAGTCGCTGCCGGATACACCGAAATATCCTCTGCAGACTGCCGCCTCGGTTTCTGGAACAACCGACGCGTACGGCGATATTATCTACGCCTGTCTGGCCGGCACGCAGACCTGCAGCGGATTCTCGATCTACAAGGGGGTGACGGACTGGTGTGGAGGCCCCCCACCCTCACCGGGTCCCAATCCCGACCCACAGCAGTGCTGCAAGTCCTGTAGGGCGGCAGGCGGCACTTGTACGGCTGGGGCGCACAGCTGTATCTGCCAGTGATGACGGACTCGCGGCCAGAACCTCACGGTTTCCGACCGCATCCTTAGCTCGACTTTCCGCATTTTTCGGGTGGGGCCACGACTAACCGGCTGCCCAGAAGATGTCCTCTGATGCGATGAACTGGAGGGCGCGGTCGATGGTCATGACGGTGCGCCCGAATGGACCGGCGTTGGCCCATCGTTG
>DATEQV010000417.1:0-11845 GCA_035272265.1 Acidisphaera sp.
CGCCGTCTCCCATGCAAGACTCGCTTCCGGCTGGCGGGCTGCGCCTCTACCGGGAGGGGGTCGAACCCTCTGGATCGCTTCGAAAGGTTTCAGGTTACGTTTCCATTCTCCTTTCCAGGACTTCTCCTGTCGCAAGGGCCGCACTGAGCGAATCACAACCGACTCACATGACTCAAGATGTTCCCAGATGGACACTAAGAACCGAGAGCCGATTTCGCTCCGTTACATGCGGCCGCGCGTCATGACGATCTTGCCCGATCGTCATCCCTGGACTATCCGGACGGTTCAATCTGCCCAGTGTGGCGATGGCCGGATCGACAGACGCCGCGAGATCGCAAGAGCCAGGCCCGGAACGCCGGCGCCTCGATCCCGAGCGAACACGCCAGGCGATTCTCGATGCAGCGCACGAGGAGTTCGTCGAGAAGGGGCTCGACGGCGCCCGCGTCGACGCGATCGCCGCGCGCACGCAGACCGTCAAGCGCATGATCTACTACTACTTCGGCAGCAAGGAGGACCTGTTCCTCGCTGTGCTGGAGCGCGCCTACAGCGATATCCGCACTGCCGAGGCGGGACTCGACCTCGATCGCCTGCCGCCGGTAGAGGCGATCACGCGCATGGTCGAGTTCACCTTCGACTACCATGACGCGCATCCCGATTTCGTGCGCCTCGTCAGCATCGAGAACATCAATCACGGCCGGTTCGTCGCCCGCTCCTCGATCATCCAGGGCATCAACGTCACCGTGCTGGACCAGCTTCGCCGGATCCTGCAGCGGGGCGAGGCTGACGGCACGTTCCGCGGCGGCCTCGATCCCGTCGACGTGCACATGATGATCAGTGCATTATCCTACTACCGCGTCTCCAACCGGCATACCTTCGGCACGCTGTTCGGCAGGGACCTGTCGTCCCCCGCCGTTCGAAAGCGCCACCGTGTCTTCGCCGTGGAAGCGGTGCTGCGCATGCTCAAGCGCGACGACGGCCAGTCTCATGCGACAGCGCCCGGCCCGGTGCCCCGCGTTCGCTCCCGCCAAAGCAGGTAAAGCCCGGAGGCGGCGATGACGATGCCGCCGAGCACCGTCGAACGGTCGGGCAGTTTGCCGAACACCAGCCACCCCAGCAGAGGGACATTTTGATTGTATCACGTCGTTCCGGCGAGTCCCGTCATGAGCTGCGCGCGCATACGGTCGTAATCCGTCTTCTCGACCGGCGCGACGTCCCGGTGGCCGAGGTCGTTCAGATGGACGCGGTACGTCTCCCGTGCGGTGAGCGCGGAGACCGCCGCGATAACCGTCACGCCGAAAGCGATCGCGCCGACGGTGAGCGGAACGTTGGCCGAGCCGGGCGGCGCCACCGTTGCGAACAAAGCGGGCAGCAGCGCCGTGATCGTCGTGCCGACATTCTGCGAGATCGCCATCGCCGTCACCCGGATCCGCGTCTGGAACAGCTCGGGATAGAAGCTCGGGTAGATGGCGTTGTAGCCCTGATACACCACGCCCCACATGAGCAGGGACAGAACGATCGCCAGCGGCACGCTGTGGATGCTGATCGCATACAGGTAGCCGAACGAGAGCAGCCCGGCGCCGAGCGCACCGATGATGATCGGCGGACGGCGGCCGATCCTGTCCGACAGATTGCCGACATACGGGATGACGATCACGGCAACAATGTTGCCGAGCACGGGGATCCACAGATACACGTCCTTCGCCATCCCGATCCCGTAGGCCGGCTGCACCGCATAGGCCGCACCGAAGATTGTGGCGACGACCGGGATCACGTTCATCAGCGCCATGCAGACCACCCGCAGCATGTCGTCCCAGCTGAGCGCGAACGCCTGCGTGATCGGCGCCTTCGGGATATCGCCGTGCTCGCCTTCCTCGGCGAAGGCTGGCGTCTCGTCCACCTCGCGGCGGATGATATAGCCTGCGATCACGACGACCACGCTGAGCAGAAACGGGATCCGCCAGCGCCAGGCGTTGAATTGCTCCTGCGGCATGAACCTGGCGAGCGGCAGAAACACCGCCGCGGCGAGGATCTGTCCGGCCTGCACGCCTTGCAGCGTGAAGCTCGCGAAGTAGCCGCGCCGGCCAAATGGCGCGTGCTCCAGGATCATCGAGCTTGCCCCCGAGATCTCTCCGGCGACGGCGAAGCCCTGGATCAGACGCAGGATGACGAGCAGCACCGGCGCGAGGATGCCGACCTGCTGGTAGGTCGGCAGAAATCCGACCGCCATCGTCGAGAAGCCCATCATGAACATGCACAGAAGCAGCACCGTCTTGCGCCCGTGCGTGTCGCCCCAATAGCCGAGCACGAAAGCTCCGACCGGCCGCGCGATGTAGCCCACGCCGTAGGTCGCCAGCGATGCCACGATGGCCACCGTCGGGTCGCTCGACGGAAAGAAGATCTGCGGGAAGACCAGCGACGCCGCCGTCGCATAGATGAAGAAGTCATAGTACTCGAGCGCCGACCCGATCCAGCCGCTGGCGGCGGCTTTCTTGGATTGGTGTCTGCCGTGCGGTTCGTGCTCCGACATGTCAGCCATTTTCGTTCCTCTCTGTGTATGACAGCGCCTTGAGCGGCGTTCTTGGGCCCGGACGGGCCGACTGATTGTTGTGCCCTGGTTTCGGACCTACGCGGTCGCTGCCGTCTCCCGCAGCGCGTCGAAATGGCGTCGCATCCGTTCGGCATCCGGCTTGATCCCGGTGAACAGCTCGAAGGCGCGGACCGCCTGGAACACCGCCATGCCGCCGCCGTCCAGGGTGCGGCAGCCGATCGCCCGCGCCTGCTTGAGAAGTTCAGTCTCGAGCGGGAAGTAGATGATCTCCGATACCCACAGAGCGGGACGGAGGAAGTCTGCCGGCACCGGCGTTCCGGGCAGCTTCGCCATACCGACCGGCGTGGTGTTCACCAGCCCATCCGCCTCGGCGATGGCGCCGCGCAGATCACTGCCCGCGACGGCGCGCCCTGCGCCGTGCCGTGCGCACAAATCGGCCGCCACATGCTGCGCGCGTGCAGCATCGGTATCGAACACCGTCAGCGTCTGCACGCCGAGCTGCATCAGCGCCTCGGCCACGGCCGATCCCGCGCCCCCGGCGCCCACCTGCACGACGCGGTCACGCTTCACGTCAGGCAGGCCGCGGCGCAGGTTCTCCGCGTAGCCGAACAGATCGGTGTTGTGCCCGAACCGCCGTTCGTCGCGCACCACCACCGTATTCACCGCACCCAGCGCCCGCGCGTTGTCGGACAGGTCGGTCAGCAGCGGGATGATCTCCTGCTTGCACGGGAAGGTGATGTTGAGGCCGGCGAAGCCCATCCGCTCGGCGGCGAGGAGCAGCTCCGGCAGCGCCGTCACGTCGAGACCGAGCTTCTGCAGGTCGACGAGCTTGTAGATGACCTTCAAGCCCTGTTCAGCACCCTCTCGTTCGTGCAGGGACGGGGTCAGCGACCCCTGGATACCATAGCCGATCAAGCCGAGCAGGAAGGACCCCTGGTGCGGCATCGCGCTCATCTCGGGGCCAGCCGAATCGTTGCTTCCATGACGTTTCTCCCCGTGTTGTTGTGCTGTGCGGTCTGCCGTTCGAAACCGCTTGACACCGTATGGACTAACCGGTTAAACCGTGTCAACGACAAAACGCGGCGAGATGCCGATCGAGGGAGGAACACATGCCCGAAACAGCCTGCCAGAGGTCCGCCTTCGCGCCGGGCACGCAGTCGCGCCGGCAACTTTCCCGGGGACTGTGAGAGATGAGCGAGCCCTGCGTTCTTGCCGTCGCCATCACCGGCTCCGTGCCGCGGAAGTCCGATAACCCGGCGGTGCCGATCAGCGTCGCTGAGCAGGTCGAGAGTACGCACGAGGCGTTCGAGGCCGGCGCCTCGCTGGTTCACGTTCACGTGCGCAACGACGACGAGACGCCGTCATCGGACCCGGAGAAGTTCGGCCGCGTGCAAGAAGGCGTGCGCCGCCACTGTCCGGGCATGATCGTGCAGTTTTCCACCGGCGGACGCGGGCGGGACCAGGCGGCGCGCGGCAACGCACTCGACCTGCAGCCCGACATGGCGTCGCTGTCGACCGGCTCGGTCAACTTCCCGAGCATCATCTACGAAAACGTCCCCGGCCTCGTCGCCGACCTGGCGTCGAAGATGCAGCGATTCGGCGTGCTGCCGGAGATCGAAATCTTCGATCTGTCGCACATCCATGGCGCCAAACCGCTGGTGGAGGCGGGGCTGATGAACGAACGGCCGCACGTGCAGTTCGTCCTCGGCGTCAAGAACGCGATGCCGGCCGAGGAGCCGTTACTCGACATCCTCCTCGAGGAGACGCGGCGCGTCCTGCCGCACGCGACCTGGACCGCCGCCGGCATCGGGCGCTTCCAGTCGATCGTGATGGACTGGGTGCTGGCGCGAAAGGCGGACGGCGTGCGCACCGGACTCGAAGACAACATCCGCGTCACCAAGGACAAGCTCGCCGCGAGCAACGCCGAACTGGTGCAGATCGCCGGCGAAGCGATCGCGCGCCACGACCGCCGCGTCGCCACTCCGGCCGAGGCGCGCGCGATGCTCGGGCTGAGGCCGGCCGCATGACGTACGGCAAGCGCCCTGCGCGCTCGATCGCGACGGTCTGCCTCAGCGGCCGTCTGGGCGACAAGCTCGACTCCGCCGCACGCGCCGGATTCGATGGGGTCGAGATCTTCGAGAACGACCTGCTCGCCTTCGACGGGTCGCCCGCCGACGTGCGCCGGATGGCGGAAGACCTCGGCCTCGCCATCACGCTGTTCCAGCCCTTCCGCGACTTCGAGGCAGTGCCCGACGCGCAGCGCGCGCGCAACCTCGATCGAGCGGAACGCAAGTTCGACACGATGGCCGCGCTCGGCACCGATCTGATGCTGGTGTGCAGCAACGTGCAGCCCTCCGCCATCGACGATGATGCGCGCGCCGCGGCAGATCTGCGCACGATGGCCGAGCGCGCCGCCGCCCGCGGCCTGCGCATCTGCTACGAGGCGCTCGCCTGGGGCCGGCACGTCAACCGCTGGGCGCACGCATGGCGCATCGTGCAGGCCACGGATCACCCGGCGCTCGGCCTGGCGCTCGACAGCTTCCACACGCTCGCGGTCGGCGACGATCCGTCCGGCATCGCGCACCTGCCCGGCGACCGCGTGTTCTTCGTCCAGCTCGCCGACGCGCCGCGCGTCTCGCTCGACGTGCTCTCGCTCAGCCGTCACTATCGGCTGATGCCCGGCCAGGGCGAGCTGGACGTGGCCGGGTTCGTGCGCTGCGCCGCCGCCGCCGGCTACGCCGGCCCGCTGTCGCTCGAGGTGTTCAACGATGACTTCCGTGCCGCGTCGGCGCGCGTGATCGCGCGCGACGGGGTGTGCTCGCTGGCGCTGGTGGAAGCCGAGGCGGGGCTGACCACACTCCCACCGGCGCCGCGGATCGAGGGCGTGGAGTTCATCGAGTTCGCCGTCGACGAAACGGCGGGCGCGGCGCTGGCCGGTATGCTGCGTGGATTGGGCTTCCATCACGCGGGCCGCCATCGGTCGAAGGACGTCGACCTCTATCGCCAGGGTGCCATCAACCTGGTGCTCAACCGCGAGCCCGACAGCGCCGCGGCCGAGCATTTCCACTGGCACGGCCCGTCCGTCTGCGCGATGGGCCTGCGCGTCGCCGATGCCGCCGCGGCGATCGACCGCGCCGAGGCGCTGACGATCACGCCCTGGCGGACGCCTGTCGCGGCGGGCGAAAGCCTGATCCCGGCCGTGCGTGCCCCGGACGGCATGCTGGTGCACCTGGTCGATCCGCAGACCGCGCGCTCGGTCTGGGATAGCGATTTCGTCCTGTCGGAAACCGGCGCCGATATCGGCATCGGCCTGTCGGCGATCGACCATATCGCGCAAGCGCTCGCGCCCAACGGGCTGCCCAGCGCGGTGCTGTTCTGGCGCGCGCTGTTCGGCATGGAGACGGGCGGCCCGATCGACCTCGCCGATCCCTACGGCCTCATCCACAGCCGCGCGATGGTCAGTCCGGGCGGCACGTTCCGCCTGCCGCTGAACGTGTCCGAAAACCGCGAGACGACGACGGGGCGCTTCATCTCCGCCGCGTCCGGCGCCGGCGTTCAGCACATCGCCTTCGCGACCGCAGACGTCGCCGCGACGGCGGCGCGTGTGAGCGACGCGGCGTCGATCCTGCCGATCGCCGACAACTACTACGACGACCTCGCGGCGCGCTGGGGGGTGGACGACGAGGCGCTGGAGCGGATGCGGCGCCTGCACCTGCTGTACGACCGCGAGCCCGGCGGCGAGTTCGTCCACGCCTATACCGACACGTTCGACGACCGGTTCTTCTTCGAGTTAGTCGAGCGCCGCGGGAGCACCGGGTTCGGCGCGGCGAACGCCACGTTCCGCCTCGCCGCACAGAGCGCGCGACGACGATGACGCGCGAATCCGATCCCATCACCATCCATCCGCAGCAGCACGAGGACTCACCCACATGACGACGCGCGACGAGTTCATCCAACGCGACCGAACGCAGCAGCCGCCCGCCTACACGGCATTCTACAAGACGAGCACCCTGCGCTCGCCGCGCATTCCGCTCTGGTCGTTGCAGAATTCGCTGTCCGAGGTGACAGGGCCGATCTTCCGCCGCGACGAGCTGGGGCCGCTCGATAACGACCTGCTCCTGAACTACGCCAAGGACGGCGAGCCGGTCGGCGAGCGCATCATCGTCCACGGGCACGTGATCGACCAGAACGGACGGCCGGTCGCCGGCGCGCTGGTGGAGGTCTGGCAGGCGAATGCGGGCGGGCGCTACCGGCACCGCAACGACACCTATCTCGCGCCGATCGATCCGAATTTCGGCGGCTGCGGCCGCATGATCACCGACGAGAACGGCCAGTACGCCTTCCGTACGGTCAAGCCGGGTGCCTACCCGTTCCGCAACTACGTCAACTCCTGGCGGCCGTCGCACATCCACTTCTCGCTATCGGGCGCGGGCTGGGCGCAGCGCCTGATCACGCAGATGTATTTCGAGGGCGACCCGCTGATCCCGCACGACCAGATCATCGCCACCATTCCGGACAAGGACGCGGTGGAACGCCTGATCGCGAAGCTCGACCTCGATCATTCGCTGCCGCTCGACACGCTCGCCTACCGCTTCGACCTCGTGCTGCGCGGACGCCGGCAGACGTGGTTCGAGAACAAGCTGCAGGGGAATTGAGAGATGTTTCAGACACTGTCGTATCTGAAGGAAACCCCGTCGCAGACGGCTGGGCCGTACGTGCATATCGGCCTGATCCCGCACCAGGCGGGGTTCGACATCTTCGAGAAGAACTTCAGCAACGTCCTCACTGGTCCGGACACCAAGGGCGAGCGCATCGTCATCGAGGGCCGCGTCTTCGACGGCACCGGCTCGCCGGCGCGCGACATCCTGGTGGAGATCTGGCAGGCCAACGCGGCCGGGAAATACGCCCATCCCGCCGACCTGCAGGACAAGCCGCTCGACCCCGGCTTCCGCGGCTGGGGGCGGACGGGGACGGATTTCGAGACCGGCGTGTACCGGTTCGAGACGATCAAGCCGGGGCCCGTCACCGGCCGGCGCGCGCACCGCGCGATGGCGCCGCACGTGAACCTCTGGCTCGCCGCGCGCGGCATCAACATCGGCCTGAGCACACGGCTGTATTTCTCCGACGAGGCAGCGCTGAACGCGGAGGATCCCGTGCTCAACATGATCGAGCCCGCGGCACGCCGCGGAACGCTCATCGCCCAGCGGAGCGAGCGCGGCGGGAAGGCGGTCTACACGTTCGACATCCGCCTTCAGGGTGAGGGCGAGACGGTCTTCTTCGATATCTGACGATGACGTTCGCCGCCCTCGATTCCGAGCTGCTGGGCCCGCTGTTCGCCACCGACGCGATGCGGGCCTGCTTCTCGGACCAGACCTGGCTGGGCTCAATGCTCGCGGCCGAGGCCGCGCTGGCACGGGCGCAGGCGGGACTCGGCCTCGCGCCGGAAGGCTTGGCCGGCGCGATCGAGGCGATCTCGCCGGCCAACCTGGATGCGGCGGCGCTGGGGCGGCAGACGGCGCTCGCGGGCGTGCCGACGATCCCGTTCGTCAAAGCGGTCCAGGAACGGCTGCCGCGCGAATTCGAGCGCGAGTTCCACAAAGGAGCGACGACCCAGGACATCGTCGACACGGCGCTGGTGCTGCGGCTCCGCGACGCGCTCGCACTCATCGCCGATGACTTGGAGTCGATTCTCGGCGGGCTTACGCGGCTTGCTGAGGCGCATCGCGGCACGCCGTGCGTCGGTCGCACCTACGGCCAGCACGCCGCGCCGATCAGCGTCGGCTTCGCCGTCGCAATCTGGCTCGCCGGGGTCGCCGAAGCAGCCGATTGTCTGCCCGAGGTACGCGATCGCATGCTGGTGGCCTCGCTCGCCGGACCCGTCGGGACGCTCGCTGGTCTGGGCGAGAGCGGACCGGCAGTGCTCGAGTCCTTCGCGCGCGAGCTTGGACTGGGAACCACGTCGCTCGCGTGGCACGCGCGACGCGGCCGCATCGCGGCGACCGGCGCGTGGCTGGTCGAGATGATCGGCGCTCTCGCGAAGATGGCGACCGATATCGCGCACCTTGCGTCGACCGAGGTCGGCGAGGTGTCCGAACCTTACGTGCCTGGACGCGGCGGCTCCTCGGCGATGCCGCACAAGCGCAACCCGGTCTCATCGACGGTGATCGTTGCGAACTTCACCGCCGCCAAGGGGTTTGCGCATACGCTGTTCGACGCCATGGCGGCACTGCACGAACGGCCGCCCGGCCTGTGGCACGCCGAGTGGCACGCGCTGCCGTCGCTGTTCGGCCTCGCGTCGGGCGCGCTGCGCGAGGCGCGGACGTTGGCGGAGGGGCTTGTCGTGCATCCCGAGCGCATGCGGGCCAATCTGGACATCACGCGCGGCCTGCTGTTTGCCGACGCGGCAGCGTCGCGTCTCGGCGCGACGCTCGGGCGCGAGGCGGCGCACGCGCTCGTCGAGCACGCCGCCGGCGTCGTGCGGGACACGGGCGAAAGCCTGCAGACGGTTCTGGCGCGCGATCCCCGCGTGAGCGCGGCCGGCGTCGATCTCGCCGTCGTGTTCGATCTCGCGCCCGCCGTCGCGGCCGCGTCACCGTGGATCGACCGCACCACTACGGATGCGTCGCGAGTCCGCGCACGCCTCTCGCGACCTGCAGTCTAGATGTGCTGCTGGGGCCGGCCTATGGGGATTGGATCGTCGCGAGTGATCTTGAGGCAGACCAGGGAACCTAGCCTCATGCGATTTCACGCAAAATATGTCTCCGCCGCTGAAGCGGGTGACTATTACGAGCTTTCGTTCCAGACCGAAGATCCCGGCGATGACGCCACTGATCCGCCTGGGGTGGACAGCCCCTATCTCATCGTCCAGCGGCAATTCGAGACACCGGATGGTGGGCGATGCTACGTCGAGACACATGACCACGGCTACGTCGGCCACTACCGCCTGAAGTTGGTTGATTTTAGTCCCACGCACCTAGCCATCGCGATCGAGAGGAAAAGCAACACGCATATCGAGGTGTCCTGCGCCCTGGACGCGGTCGAGTTCAACGAAGTGCAGCGCATCGTGAACATAATCTTCGACCGACACGGTTGAAGCGACGCTTGCTCCATTTACGAAACATTGGTTGCATGGTTGTCGTGCGACCGGACCAGCACGTCGCGCAGGTTCTTCCACTCGATGCGTATGCCGAGCTCGCGGCATTCTTCGATGGCTTTATGGTGTAAAGGGATCGAGTTATTCCATCACCGCATTTAGGCGTCCCGATAAGTCTTTTGGCTTGTCGAATGAGTTGGACGCCTCGCCGTGCGAGCATTGTCATGTGGAACGTGTCCCACAGGGCTTGCCCTCGCTTGCTCGTGCCCTTTCGCGGAGACTGAACACATGGTGTCCGGTCTCAGGTCGTCCTTCTCGGACTTGGAACGGCTGCCATGGGCGCTCCATTGCCGGACAGCTTTTGACGGGATCTGGCCGAAACCGGACCATCCGCTCTGGAGTGCGCAACGGCACCAAGCAGACGCTCGTTCGTGGGAATTGCCAACGGTAGCCGTCAACCCGGACCTGACCTTCAAGGGTGGTTGTCTGTGAAGCTACACAGCGTCGCGCGGCGGCAACGCTACACATCCGCAACGGAGTTGGCAGGTCGACGGGTCTGTCACTCGATCTTGAAGTTCGCCGCCGACAGCATCGCCTGGGGCACGCTACCGATGTCGATCGTCGGCCCGCCGCTGAGCACCAGCATCGACCCGCCCTTGCCGTCGCTCGTCAGCGCCGCATAGGCCTGCGCCGCCGTGGTGATCCCGCCCACGCCGCCGAGGAGCTCGATCACCCCGTCCGCCAGATCGCCTGAGAAATGGAAGATCGTCTCCAGCCCCGTCGCCGTCGGACCCACGCCGATTGTCGTGCCCGTGCCGTGGTCGCTGACCGAACCGCCGCCCGGGCCGATGAACACCGTCTCGTTCAGCCCGCTCAGCGTCAGCTTCGTCGAGCCGGTGAAACTGATCGTGTCGCCGGTGCCGCCGTTGACCACGTCCCGGCCGCGGCCGAGCGTGATCGTGTTGTCGAACCCGCCCACCGTGATCGTGTCCTTGCCGGCCCCGAGTGCCACGGAGTTGCCGCCGCCCGAGCCGGTCAGGCTGACCGTGGTGGGCCCGGGGCCGCCGATGACGGTGTTGTCGCCGCCGGTCGCAGTTGCATCCGTAACCGTATTCTTGTTGTGCCCGAAGCGCGCCACGTTGTGTGAGCCGGACAGCGTGATCGTGCTCGGCCCGCCGCCGGTATCCACCACCGTGTAGCCGCTCGCCGCGCCGGTGATCGCGTATGTCCCGCCGGCGCCGATGATGCCGGTCTCGACCGGGCTCGCCACCCCGTTCTTGTCGGTCAGCTCGAAGCTGAACTGGTCGAGCGTCGGGTTCTTCGTCTCGGTGTAGGTCACCCGCCCGTGCGAGGCGGCCAGCGTGCCGCGGCTCGGCGGGGTGATGATGACCGGGTTGCCGGTCGCGAGCGGCACCGGATCGGTGTAGATCGCGACGTCCATCGCCACGTCCTTGGTGACCCCGGCGTCGTGCAGGAACGGCACCAGCGTCGGCCCGTTGTCGACGGTCACGAACGTGTTGCTGCCGCTGCTCGTCACCGTCAGGCCGAGCGGGTTCAGGCCGGGGATGTTGAGCGTCAGTGGCCCGCCGGTTCCGTCGAGCGTAAGTTGACTGCCGACGTACTGCGAGCCGGTGGCCTTGAACCCGGCGACCTCGATCGTGTCGCCCGCGTTGAAGTTGTCGAACACGTTGGCCGGCACCGCCGTGGTGCCGAACTGCACAACCCCGGCGGCCGTGGCGACGAACGTGATCGCTCCCCTGCCGGCCGCACCCGCGACGGCGAGGTCGATCGTGCCGGAGTCCAGCGTGATGCCGCCGGTGAAGGTGTTCGCCGCGTCGAGCACGAGCGTGCCGGTGCCGGTCTCGGTGATGCCGACGCTGCCGGCGGCGTAGCTGGTCGGCGCGGTGTAGCTCGGGTCTCCGGCGAGCGCGCCTTTGTCGTCGGTGATCGGCGCGGCGATCGTCTCGCTCGTGCCCAGGGTGTTGAACACCAGCGACGCGGTGTTGCCCTGCAGATAGATGCCCGAGCCGAATGCCTGACCACCGCCGCCGGCTCCCGCCGTGCCTCCGCCGTTGCCCCCTGCGGCTCCGCCTGCGACGGCGCCGTTCGCGATCGACGCCGAGGCACCTTCGATCGTGAGCGCGCCGCCGGACTGGACGAAGATGTCGCCGCCTGCGCCCAGCCCGCCACCGCCGCCGCCGTGG
>DATEQV010000418.1:0-4168 GCA_035272265.1 Acidisphaera sp.
GCCCGCGATCCAACCGGTGATCATCGCCGGCGAGCCCCCGCCCGCCGAGCGCAAGCGGGGGTGGTGGCGGCGGTAGCGCTGCCCGCCGTCGTCGCCGTCATGGCCGGGCTTGTCCCGGAAGTTGGTTGCAGGAGTAGGAACGGCCTGGATGCCGGCTAGCGGGCCGGTGCTGACGGGGTGATACAGCGACCATGATCGTCCAGGCCTGCCTGAACGGCGCACGCCCGCCATCGTATCACCCGCATCTGCCCATCACGCCCGCAGCACTGGCGGCCGACGCGGCGGCCGTCGTCGCCGCAGGGGCGGCGGAGATCCACCTGCACGTGCGCGCCGCCGACGGCAGCGAAACCCTGGCTGCCGCGGCAGTCGACGCCACCATCGCGGCGGTGCGCGACCGGCTGCCCGGCACGCTCGTCGGCGTCAGCACGGGAGCCTGGATCGAGCGCGACGAGGACCGCCGCCTCGCTGCGATCGACGCGTGGCGAATCCTGCCCGACTACGCCTCGGTCAATCTCGGCGAGCCCGGCGCACCCGCCGTGATCGAACGCCTGCACCGGCGCGGCATCGGCATCGAAGCCGGGCTCGCCTCGGCAGCCGACGCCGAGCGCCTGCATCGCCTCGGCCTCGCCCCGCTCGCGCTCCGCATCCTCGTCGAGGTCGGCGAACAGGACGACGCGCAGGCGATGGTCGCCGCCGACGCGACCCTCGCCGCCCTGCGTGCCGCGTCGATCGCCAAGCCGATCCTGCTGCACGGCTTCGACGACACGGTGTGGCGCTTCGTTGGCCGCGCGGCGCGCGACTTCTATTCGACGCGGGTCGGCCTGGAGGACGGTGCCGCTCTGCCCGACGGCACACCCGCCGCCGGCAACGCCGATCTGGTCGCGGCCGCCGTCGCGCTCATGCGTCCACGCCCGCCGTGAAGCCCAAGTTCGGATCCACCGAGGTCGGCGCCTTCGACTACGAGTTCCTGCGCGGCCTGATGGCGGCGGGCTGGGGCGGTGCGGAGCTTGGCGAGTGCCTCGACGTCGCCCGGCACATCCGCCGCAACGGCCTGCGAAGCTGGACCAAGGCGTGGCACGCTCGCGCCCGCGCGCTGGCCGAGCAGGCCGACGCCGCCGAGCGCGACGGAAGGCGCGAAACCGCCGCCGGCCTGCTGATGCGCGCCAGCACCTACATGCGCATGGCGTGCTTCTACGCGTCCTACAGAAAGCCCATCCATCGCGAGGCGTGGCAGGCGAGCCGCGATTGTTTCCGGCGCTCCATCGCCATCTCGCGCCCCGACATCGAGGTCGTCGGCATCCCGTTCGGCGCCGCCACCCTGCCCGGCTACTTCATCCGCGCGGCCGCGCCGCCGCGGCCCACGCTCATCGCCCTCGGCGGGTTCGATTCGACCGCCGAGGAAATCTGCGCCTGGATCGGCTTCGCCTCGCCTCGTTACGGCTGGAACTGCCTGGTGTTCGAGGGGCCGGGCCAGTGGGGCGCGGTGTACGACAACAACGGCCTGCGGCTGATGGCGGACTACGAGCAGCCGGTCGGCGCCGTCGTGGACTGGCTGCTGTCGCAAGACGACGTGCGGCCCGACCAGGTCGCGCTGATCGGCTATTCGCTCGGCGGCTTCCTCGCCGCCCGCGCCGCCGCGTTCGAGCCGCGCATCGCCGCCGTGATCCTGAACCCCCCGCTCGCCGATGTCGGCGAGGCGTTCCAGGCCGCGTGGCCCGGCGTGCTGCGCGACCTGCCACCCTGGCTGTTCGACATCGCCTACCATCTGATCGCGTTGCACGACGTACAGGCGCGCTGGGCGTTGCAGCACGCGCGATGGGTGCTGGGGATCGAGCGTCCGTCCGAGCTGTTCGACGCCTGGATTCCCTATTCGCTCGCCGGGACGGAGGGCCACATCCGCTGCCCCACGCTGTGCCGGATCACCGAGGACGAAATCGCCCAGACCAGCACGGGCATGATCGAGGCCAACCTGCACGCGCTCGAGCACATGCCCGCGCGGAAGCGCATCCACCTGTTCACGCGCACCGAGGGCGCGGCCGCGCATTGCCAGATCGGCGGCCTGACGATCGGACAGGCGACCGTGTTCGACTGGCTCAACGGCGTGTTCGGCTACGCCGCGCCGGTCGCCGGCCTGGACCTGCCACTGTCGTTCAACATCGCGTTGTCGCCGGTGATCGAACGGCATCACGGCCCGCGTGCCGCGGAGCGCGCGCGGCAGATGGAGCTGCGCGCGGCGGTCGAGTGAAAGGCCCGGGTCTGGCCGGAACCCATGCACTCGTCATCGCGAGCGAAGCGTGGCGATCCAGGGCCGCGCGAGAAACGCCTGCCGCGCGGCCCTGGATCGCCACGCCGCCAACCGGCGGCTCGCGATGACGAGGTGAGTCGTGCTCTCCCAGTCCATCGTGCCGCCGGCATGTCTGCCGGCTGGGCCAGACTTGGTATTACGCGTGTCGCTCCAGGACGCGATGACGCCACCAAGCGCAGAACCGCATGCCGCGGCGTGCGACATGCGGTTTCGGCTGTACGCAAGCTGACGGCGGCAGGACGCCGCCGTCAGCGCAGGCCAGATCAGGCCGCCTGCGAACGCATCGGTGCCGGCGCCGTCGGGGCCTTGTACGGCCCGATCGGCAGCACCATCTCGCCGCGCGTCTCGTTGATGACCTCGGCGGCCGCCAGATAGAAGGCGAGCAGCGCCGTCAGCAGGCCGGTGAAGCCGCCGATCGTCCCCGCCATCGGAATGGCGAACCATTCACCGATCGCCAGCAGGAAGAAGGTGATCCAGAGCGCCAGGAAGATCAGCTGCAGCACGCGGTTGAGACGGAACGTGCCGATCCACATCATGACGCTGAAGACGCCCCAGCTCGCCAGGTACCAGCCGACGAAGGGGGCCGGTACGCCGGTGTGGAAGAACTGGACGAACAGCGCGAACGACCACCAGAACGCGCCATAGGAGCAGAACGCCACGAAGCCGAACGTATTGCCGCGCGGGAACTCCAGCAGCCCGGCGCAGAACTGCGCGGTGCCGCCGAAGGCAAACGCCACGGCCAGCGTCATCGGAACACTGTCGCCTCCGAAGAAGCCGGCATTGTGCAAGCACAGCAGCCAGGTCGTCATCGCGAAGCCGGTGAGCCCCAGCGGGGCGGGATTGGCCATTTTCATCCTCGTTACCTCCCATGGACGAGCCGAGGGATTCGTCTCCGTCCCGATCCGTGTCGGCGGCAGCGAACATGCCGGTTTTCGATCGGTCATTGACGTCGCTCAATCGGAGCCGAACCGGTCTGATGTTATCGCTACCAACGATCGGTGGCCGCACAGACCCGCGATCTGCGACCCGCGAGGATTTTTTTCTTGCCACCCGCCTGAACGTGGTTTAGGACTATCGGCCTATTCGATGCGGAGCGTCCGATGGCCGACCACCTCTCCACCTCCTCCTGGCTGCGAAACTGGCTCGGCCGGCTTGTCGATCGCGCCGAGCGCATCGCCCCGGTGCGCGACGCCGTCGACGCCTTCATCGCCGACCGCGTGCTGGCGCTGACGCAATCGCGTCCGCTGCCGTTCTCCTGCTGGACTCCCGGCGCGCCCTGGAGCCCGGACCCGCCGTCCGACGCGCCGGCCGAGCCGTACATCTCGTGGACCGGCCTGTTCGACCGCGGCTACACCGGCCGCCACCTGCCGCCGCAGCCGACGGTCCCGGCGCTGCCGCCGCTGGGAGTGCTGCGCCGCGACCTGACGGCCGAGCCGGGCACGCTGCTGGCGCTGTTCGAGCGCCGCCGCTTCGAGCCCTGCCCGCGCACCTCGGCGCTGCTGTGCTTCTTCGCGCAGTGGTTCACCGACAGCTTCATGCGCACCGATCCGACGGACCTGCGGCGCAACCGCTCCAACCACGAGATCGACCTCAACCAGATCTATGGCCCCGACGAGGCGACGACGCATATGCTGCGCGCGCACACCGGCGGCCGCCTGCGCACCCGCCTGCTGCCCGGCGGCCATTACCCCGACCGCCTGATGACCGGCCCGCGCCGGGTGCGCGCACGCTACGCCAGAGGCGGCTATGCGGCGGGCATCCTCGGCCTGTTCGACCGCGCCTGCCTGCCGCCGGGCACCGCCACGGCGCGCCGTGCCGCGCTGCATGCGACCGGCCTGGAACAGGGCAACAGCACGATCTTCT
>DATEQV010000419.1:0-2001 GCA_035272265.1 Acidisphaera sp.
TCTGCCGCCGTCCTGGCACGGCCGTTTCGGCACGGTGATCTGCGGCATCCCGCTGGTTTTGCTGCCGCTGGCCGAACAGCGCCGCTTCATCGACGCCTTCGAGGCCGTCGCCCCCGGCCGCGGCTTCCTGCACTACAGCTACTGCGTCACCTCGCCGCTCCCCTGGCAGAAGCACGCCCTGGCCGCCAAGCGCGAGGCCTGGACGCCCCTGAATTTTCCCCCAGCGAGCGTCTGGCGTTACACGCCAAAGGGGTGAGTCCCTTTCGGCCGACCAGAAGAAATCGATAGCCGCACGTGGCGGATTAGGTATTTTGTCCTTGAGCTACCTCGCGGGGCGGCGGGTTCTTTGACAATCGCATCCAATCGTGGGCGCCTCAGGTCCCCCTCGGGGCAATTGCTCGGCGCTCCCAGGCGGTCGTAAACTCTCGCTTCGCAATCGTCACTTGAGGACGAGATGGCTTCGAAGGGCCAGATGACGGGAATGCTCGGCGTCTACCTCGTAGCCGCAGAGTTAACCCAGCTAGCAGCCTGTCGGAGTTAAGCACAAACCACGAACAAATCGGAGATTTCTTTCGATACTTCGCGGTTCTGCACAACAAGAGAATCCGCCGGTGGCCGTTGGCGACATATTCATCCGCAAAACTGCTAACTCCGACAGGCTGCTAGTAGCGGTGAGGACGCCGCACCCACCAGCACCTCGCCCGCGGCGCGGATCTCGGAGAGCAGCAGGAACGGCGAGGGCTGCGCGATGGCGGCCCGGCGGTGCGCGCCCTCGCGCGCACGGCGATCGAAGATCGGATGGTCCGGCACGGCACGGTCTCCTGCAGCCTCGCGTCCAGCATCGGGCGAAGCGATTGCCCGACCGTTGCGGTGCGTTCATTCTCGCAACCAGCGGCGTCGCGCCAGACGACGCAACGGGAGAAACGTTGGATGAACCGGCTGCGTGGCCTCGACGCAACCTTTCTTTACCTGGAGACGCCGGAGACGCCGATGCACGTCGCCGGCCTCGCGTTGTTCGATCTGCCCGAGAGCTACGACGGGCGGTTCTACGAAACCTACCGCGACTTCCTGATCGGGCGGATGTCGCTGGTGCCGATCCTGCGCCAGAAGCTCAAGCCGGCGCCGATGCAGCTCGATCACCCGAGCTGGGTCGCCGACGACAACATGGACTTCGACTACCACATCCGCCGGCTGGTCCTGCCGCCGCCCGGCACCGACGCGCAATTGCACGAAGCGGTCGCCCGGCTGCACGCGATCCTGCTCGATCGCTCGCGCCCGCTCTGGCAGTTCTACGTGATCGAAGGGCTCTCCGGCGGGCGCGCCGCGCTGTACACGAAGATCCATCACTCCGTGATCGACGGCGGCGCGGGGATCCTGCTGACCAAGGCGATGTACGACATCCGCCCGCAACCCGTGCCGCCGCCGCCGCCGCTGCCGCCGCTGGTCCTGCCGGAGGCGCCGCCGGCGCCGAGCCTGCTGCCCGGCTCGTTGCCCGAGGCGGCGAGTGCGGCGGTCGAGGTCTACTTCCATCTCGTCCGCGCGCAGATCGAGATGGTGCAGAAGGTGCCCGCGCTGCTGCGGGCGGGGGCCAACCTCCTGTTGCCGGGGATCGGCCAGCCGGGCGGCTCGCTGCTGTCGCAGCTCTGGCCATCGTCGGGGTCGCACGTCCCGCTCAGCGCCCCGCGCACGATCTTCAACGTGCAGATCGCCAGCGAGCGGTCGTTCGCCGCGAAGGCCCTGCCGCTGGGCGAGCTGAAGCGCACCGGCAAGGCGCTCGGCGTGAAGCTGAACGACGTGGTGATGACGATCTGCGCCGGCGGCCTGCGCCGCTACCTCGGCGAGCGCCACGCCCTGCCGGCGCGCTCGCTGGTCGCGGCGGTGCCGGTGTCGCTGCGCGAACTCGGCGACGAGAGCATGAACAATCAGGTCAGCATGATGCTGTGCAGCCTGGCGACCGACATCGCCGATCCGATCGCGCGTCTGAAGGCGATCACCGGCTCG
>DATEQV010000420.1:0-8017 GCA_035272265.1 Acidisphaera sp.
CGTCGCCTTGCCGCCGCTGGTGCGTCAGCTGCCGCCTGCCATCCCGCCGCCTACGTCGGCGCCAGCCGCGTCGCCGTCCCGCCGCGGTCGCCCGCGGCGTGGTGCCACGTCGGGCTGAATTTCCGGGATTCTCCTTGCCAATCAATAACTTCCAGAAATGCGGTGTCGAACTCAAGTCAGAGCTTCCGCCGAGCTTTCGGGGTAGGCTCATTGTCACTCAAACCAGCGACGGCGCCCGCGATGCTGTGGGTGTAGCCACGGCGGCAGCGATGCTCGCCTTCGCTGTCGAACGGCTTTTCGCGGACCCCCAAGCGGCCACCGGACTCGAGCCACGCTCCTCCTCGGACGAACGGGACTCGTCGACTCTGCAAGGGTTCTGTGACTCGAACGCACTCTATCCTGACATTACCCCGGCCACCGCCCCGCTGCTCAGCGTCGCCAGCGTTCCCGAGATCATGGAGCGCCATCCCAGCGCCACCACCTCTGCCCGCCGCTCCGGTATCATCGTGCTGAGCCCACCCGTCAAAATGCCCAGGCTGCCGAAATTGGCGAAGCCGCACATGGCGTAGGTCATCACCACCCGACCACGGGACGAAAGCGCACCCTCCGGTAGGCCGGCCATCTGTAGGTAACTTAGAAACTCGTTCAGCACCGTCTTGGTCGACATCAGCGTCGCCCCCACCGCGCTCTCCCCCCACGGCAGACCGATCAGCCACACCAGCGGGCGCATCGGCAGCGCGAAAATCGCCTGCAACGTCACCGGCGCGCCGCCCCACTCCGGCAGGTGGGCGAGTGCCATGTTGATCAACGCGACGAACGCCACCGTCACAAGCAGCACCGACGCGATGCCGACCAGCGGCGCCAGCCCGTCCATCGTGCCGCGCACCAGCGCATCGAGCGAACTCGCCGCGCGGTGCTCGGGCGCGATCTCGGCCGCATCGTCGCCGGGACCGAACGGCACCATCAGCTCGGCGATCGCCAGCGCCGCCGGCGTGCTGATGACGGACGCGATCAGGATGTTGCCGAGCGCGTTCGGCACCACCGGGCCCAGCACCGACGCATAGATCACCATCACCGTGCCCGCGACACCGGCCATGCCACAGGACATCAGCGCGAACAATTCGCCGCGCTGCATCCGCGCGAGCCACGGACGGATCAGCAGCGGCGCCTCGATCATGCCGAGGAAGATGTGCACCGCCGCCCCCAGCGACAGCGCGCCGCCCAACCCGAGCGTGCGGCGCAAGCCCCACGCGAACACCGCGGTGACCCGCTGCAGCACGCCCCAGTGGAACAGCAGCGACGCGAGCGCGCTGATCGTCAGCACCAGCGGCAACGCCTTGAACGCCAGGATGAACGTGGCACCCGGATGCGTCTCGGCGAACGGCAGCGGGCCGCCGCCCAGATAGCCGAACACGAACGCCGTGCCCGCGTCGGTCGCGTCCTGCAACGCGGTCGCCACCGAATTCAACGCATAGATCGCGCGCGCGGCGGGCGGCACGCCGATCAGCAGCGCAGCCAGCGCCAGCTGCAACCCCACCCCGCCCAGCACCGTGCGCCAGCGCACGCGGCCGCGCCGCTCGCCCAGCAGCCACGCCAGCGCGAGCAGCACCGGCAGCGCCAGCAAGCCCCGCAGATGTTCGATCGGCACGCCCGTCAGACCGCGAACCGCGTCTCCATCTCCCGCCGGAACCGCAGCGCCTCGTCGCGCTCGTCCAGTTGCACGTCCCGCCACGTCACGACCTGTCCCGCCGCAACCGCGCGGGTCAGCGGCAGCCGCGAGGCCAGTCCGATCGGCAGCGCACCCGCCGCGAGGCTCGCCGACACCGGCAGCAGCTTGCCCCACACCGTCGCACCGCCCTCGCCGTCCAGCACTTCGCCTTCGCGCAGGTCGCGCTTGGCGACCGCCGCCACGTCGCCCCGCCACGCGTCGGGCGCGCCGGTCGGCTCGCGCCGCAGCACGGCCGACAGCACCGACACGTTCAGCTCCAGCCCGATCAGGTGGAACGGCCGGTACAGCGCCGCGCGCCGCCCCGACGGATCGGTGACGACGCCGTACTCGGCGAAGCAGCGCATCGCGTAGTCGTTGGGCGCCTCGAACACGACGTACACGCCCCAGCGCAAATCGTCGGCCACCGGCGAGCCGTCGCGATGCACCGACGACACCACCTCCACCTGTCCCGCGTGGTGCAACGCACCGCCCTCGTTGCTCGGCCGCAGCACGCTCGCCAGCTCGCGCGCGCCGCACGGCGGAAAGCCGAGGCCGTCGGGCGGCGGCGTCAGTCCCGTCGCGTTGGCGATCGCCGCCATCTCGATCGCCGACTTCGTGCCGTCGAGAAACGAGTTGAACATCTGCGGGTTCATCCCGCCCGCCGCCGCCGCCTCCGGCGTCAGCCCGTAATAGCCCCACACCGTCGCCGGCGTGGAGGCGTGGAACTCGGGCAGGTACTTGGTGCCCTTCCCGGCCGCGATCACCGCGAACCCGCAGGTGCGCGCCCAGTCGACCATCTCGCACACCAGCGCCGGCTGGTCGCCATAGGCGAGGCTGTACACCACGCCCGCGCGCGCCGCGCGCTCGGCCAGCAGCGGCCCCGCCAGCGCGTCGGCCTCGACGTTGACCATCACGATGTGCTTGCCCGCGTCGATCGCGCCGATCGCGTGGCGCAGGCCGGCGGCGGGATGGCCGGTCGCTTCGATGACGACCTCGATGCGCGCGTCCTCCATCAGCGCCATCGCCGCGTCGGTGAAGCGCACGGCGTCGATCCGTCCCGCGTCCCACCCGGTGCTGCGGCACGCGGCGCGCGCGCGGTCCGGCGACAGGTCGGCGATGGCGGCCACCTCCAGTCCGGGCGTGGTCGACACCTGCGAGAGGAACATCGTGCCGAACTTGCCCGCGCCGATCAGGCCGACCCGCACCGGGCCGGACTGCTCGACGCGACGTTGCAGCAGCCGGTGCAGGTTCATCGGGGGCCTCGCGCGAATGACGGCCGGACGATCCAGGCAAATCGCCTTCCGGTCCAGAGGCCAAAGCCTCGATTCAGCGCACGATTCACGGCTCCGGCGATTCCGCCTCCGCCGATCGTGCGCTAGGCACTGTGCCGGAACGTCACCACCAGCACGTCGCGGAACCCGGGATGCGACGGGTCCTCCGGTGCGACCGGCGTCACGCCGTGCATCACCCGCAGGTCGTCGACCAGCGCCGCGTCGAGCGGCCGCGCCAGCGTGAAGCTGCCGAGCTCGCGCCCGTCCGGCGACGACACGGTCGTCACGCCCTCGCGGATGTTGCGGCGGTTCACCAGCAGCACCAGCACCGTGTCCACGCCGTCGCGGTGCCGCCCCTCCGGCGTCGGCTTGCCCGCCGCGCCCGCGCGCGCCTCGATGCGGAACTGGTGGACCTCGATGTGCCACGCGACGTGTGGCGTGATCGCGTCGTTCAGCGCGCGCATGGCCGACAGGATCGTCGTCATCGTCGCACCCGCGCCGATCTCCGGCAGGATCGGCTGGAACCACCGCTCGATGTCGCCATTCAGCGGGTTGTAGTCGCGGCTCTGGTAGTGCGGCTGGTGCGGCTCGCGGGTGATCGGCCCCCCCGGGCGCGCGGCGAAGATTGCGTGGCGGCGTTTCCGGTAGCGCCCGCCATCGGCCATGTAGGTGTCCAGGCCCAGATCGTCCCAGCTCGCGGCGAACGCGGCCCAGTCGCCCAGCGTGCCGTGGTCCAGCAGCACGCCGCGCATCTCGGCGCCCGGCACGAACGCAAAGCCCGCGTCGCGCAGGCGGGCAGTCAGGTCATCGGTCATTCGGCGGCCCTCGGTATCGCATCAGGCTGTACCGCCTGCTCCGGCGACGCCGCGGCGCCCGGCGGCGGCTCCTCCGGCGCGGGCGGATGGTGCCGCGCCTCGATCATGTAGGACACGGACGGGTTGTAGATGGCGATGCCGAGCTCCTCGAACCGCTGCTTCAGCCGCTTGTTGAACTCGCGCTGCACCGCATACCGCCCGCTGTCCGTGCAGCGGATCTGCCCGACGATCGTGACGCTCGACCCGTCGACCTTGTCGACGCCCCACAGCTCGAGCCCCGACAGCATCTTCGGCCCGAAGGCCGTGTCGTCCTGCATCCCGGAGACGATCGCCTTCAACTCCTCGCACACGCGATCGACGTCCTCGCTGAACGCCACCGTCACGCTCACCGGCGCGTTGCCCAGGCCGCGGTTCGTGTTCGTCACCGTGGTGACCGCGCTGAACGGGATGATGTGCACCGAGCCGTCGCCCGCGCGCAGCTTGATCGTGCGCACCGACAGGTGCTCGACGGTACCCGACAGGCCGGACACCGTCACCCAGTCACCCACCTGCATCGCGTTCTCCAGCAGCAGGAAGATGCCGGTGATCAGGTCCTGCACCAGCTTCTGCGAGCCGAAGCCGATCGCCACACCCACGATCCCCGCGCCGGCCAGCAGCGGGGCGATGTTGACGCCGATCTGGCTCAGCACCGTCAGCCCGGCGACGATGCCGATGACGATCATCAGCGCGGTGCGCAGCATCGGCATCAAGGTCTGCAACCGCACCGCGCGCACGTTCTGCCCCTCGCGCGTCAGCCAATCGAGGTGCCACTCGAACCGCGCGTTGGCCGCCTCCCAGGCGATCAATGCGACAACGATCGTCACGCCGATGGTGACGAGCGCGCTCACGATGCTCTGGCCGAGCGGGGCGAGGACGAACCAGTCCAGGGTGCGCAGACCCCAGAGCTGCATCAGCCCGAGCAGGGCAACGGTCCAGACGGCCACCTGTACGATGGCGCGCACCAGCGGGAAGTAGATCGTCAGGCGCTCGCGGAATGCGCGCGGCCCTTCACCGTTCACCTTGCGCGGCCGCATCGCGCGATCGATCCCGCCGAGCAGGACGATCAGCGTCAGCCGGGCGCCGATCGAGACGGCGACCGCGGAGACGAACATCCGCATCACCACCGCGTAGCCGTTGGGCACCTCGATCGCCCAAACGAGCCAGGTCGCGGCGAGGAAGAAGATCGCCACCCAATGCCAGGTAGCCGCGAAGCGCGACCGCACGCCCGCCAGCAGGCTGTTCGGCGCGGGCGTGCGGCTGCGGATCCAGCTCGCGACCGCACGACGCTTCTGCAGCACGACCACGGCGATCAGCACGTGATCGACGAAGCCGACCGTCTTGAGCAGGGCCTTTTGCGCCAACGGCGACAGCCCGAGCAGCACGTCCACCGCGGCCACCGCGTAGCCGAACACGGCGATCGCCACGATCCGCCGCAGCCAGCGCATCGAGTAGGCGGCGTCCTCGCTCGACAGGTGCACCAGCCGAAGGCGCGGATGCTCCGGCGAGAGGATCGTGCCGGCGACGGCCATGACCGCGGCGACGAACGCGTACGCGTTGATCACCGCCAGCAGGATCAGCCGCGTCTGCCGGCCGTCCGCCAGGATGCTCGCGCTTGCGGCATAGGCGGCGACCAGGAACGCGGCGACCGGCAGCAGGTCGAGCAGCAGCCGGAGGAGGACGAAGGGCATGCGGCGCAGCAGCGTCCAGGCGGTCGGCCGCAGGCGGCGGCGCGTGTCGGCCTCCATGGCGCCGGCTTCGGCCGCAGCCTCTGGATCGGCCGGCTCCTGGTCCTGCTGGGCTCCGACGATGGGACGGTCTTCGTGCGCCGCCGGCGCGCGGGCCTGGAAGCGTGCGACCACGCGGCCGATCAGCCGCCGCACGACCCACTCGACCGCAATGCCCGCGGCGAGCGCCGCCACGATCCGCCAGGCCGTAGCCAGCACCAGGTCCTGCGCGAGCGGATCGGTGGCCATGGTCCGCGCCCAGCCCCACAGCAACGGGATGCTGCGCACGGCCGAGAAGGCCGCCAGCGCCTCCGCCGAGGCCTGGTTGAGCAAGCTGGAGCCGAACACGACCAGGCGCGCGCCGAGGCTGTCGGGCTTCAGCGGCAGCGGCTCAGCTTCCGGCGCAGCGCCCGTCGCCGGGGCGGCGGGCTTGCCCGCGGTTTGCGCCGGGGCGGCCGCGCCGGCCTGGGGCGGCGGCGCGGCCGGCGTGGCGGACGCGGGCGCCGGCGGCGCCGCGGCGGCAGGGGCCGGCGGGACGACCGCCAGCGTCGACCCCGCTGCCGGTTTCCCGGAGGCCGGGGCCGGCGCCGGGGGTGCCGGCTGCGCCGCGACGGGGACCGGCGGCGCGATGGCCGCCGCCCTGGTCAGCGCCTCCAGCTTCGCCTCGAAATCGGCCAGCGCCGCCGGGTTCTTCAGCAGCGCCAGCACACGGGCGGCATCGGCCGGGCTCACGGCGGGAGGCAGCGCGGCGGGCGCCGGCGCAGCGGGATGGGGCGGCGTGTAGCCGGTCGGTGTCGTCGACTCGACCGGGATCGCCTTCGGCGCAGCCGGCGCCGGCACGTCGGGCGGACTGACGGCGCCGGGCGGCGGGGCTTCTGCCGGTGGCTCGGCGGGGGGCGGCACATAGCCGGTCGGCGTCGTCGTCTCGACCGCGGCGGCCTTCCCCGTGTCGGGGGCAGCCGGTGTCTGCGACCAGCCGGCCGGAGCCAGAAAGGCGGTGACGATGCAGACCAGGAGCGCGATTGCGGCTCGGTTTCGCATGACGAAGGTCGCACCATACCCCCCTGGCAGGGTCAACACGACCGGCATGAAATGTCTGTCAGCAGGGGACTGGAGCGGACCGGCATCCGCCCAATCTAGTGAATGATGTTCAAGTCCGTCCTGATCGTCCTGGTGGCGATCCTGATGTTCGCCACACTCGGCGTGCTGTTTGCCGGGATGTTCGGGCTCGTGCGCGGCGGCGACAACCCGCGGCGGTCGAACATGCTGATGCGCTGGCGGGTCATCCTGCAGGCTTGCGCGCTGCTGCTGTTCGCGTTGCTGCTGTCCTTGCTGCGACCCTGATCCCAAGGCCGGGCGACCGCTCGCGCAGGTTTGACACTGCTGCGTAGCGCTGCATAAGGTCCGCCGACGCTGATGCCGTGGGAGACGTGCTGAGCTTCCGGGCGCGCTCGCACGCATCGCTCCCAGGACTCAACGAACAATTTTGAAACGGCACGGGTTGGCCATGAAAATCCTCGTCCCCGTCAAGCGGGTCGTCGACTACAACGTGAAAGTCCGCGTCAAGGCGGACGGCACCGGCGTGGAGACCGCCGGCGTGAAGATGTCGATGAACCCGTTCGACGAGATCGCCGTCGAAGAGGCGGTGCGCCTCAAGGAGAAGGGCGTGGCGACGGAGATCGTCGCCGTCTCCATGGGCGTCGCGCAGTGCCAGGAGACGATCCGCACCGCGCTCGCGATGGGCGCCGATCGCGGCATCTTGGTCGAGACCGATGTCGAGCTGCAGCCGCTCGCCGTCGCCAAGATGCTCAAGGCGCTCGTCGACCGCGAGAAGCCGACGCTTGTCATCCTCGGCAAGCAGGCGATCGACGACGACATGAACGCCACCGGCCAGATGCTGGCCGCCTTCCTCGGCTGGCCGCAGGGCACGTTCGCCAGCAAGGTCGCGATCGAAGGCGACACCGCCACCGTCACGCGCGAGGTCGACGGCGGGCTGGAGACGGTCGCAATCAAGCTGCCGGCGATCGTCACCGCCGACCTGCGGCTGAACGAGCCGCGCTATGCGTCGCTGCCCAACATCATGAAGGCGCGCAAGAAGCCGATCGAGACGGTGAAGCCCGCCGACCTCGGCGTCGACCCCACGCCGCGGCTGACGGTGGTGCGCGTGGTGGAGCCGCCGAAGCGGCAGGCGGGCCGGAAGGTCGCCTCGGTGCACGAGCTGGTCGAGAAGCTGAAGAACGAAGCGAAGGTGATCTGAGCATGACCGCCCTTGTGCTGATGGAGCATGACGCAACCCACATCAAGCAGCCGGCGCGCAGCGCGGTCGCCGCGGCGCAGAAGCTGGGCGAGGTGCATGCGCTCGTCGCGGGCCACAACGTGCGCGCGGCGGCCGAGGCGGCGGCGAAGCTGCCCGGTGTCGCCAAGGTGCTGCTGGCCGACGCGCCGGCCTACGAGCGCGCG
>DATEQV010000421.1:0-9476 GCA_035272265.1 Acidisphaera sp.
GTTTCGCAAGCCACTTGGTCGGCACCGCAGACGGTTGCGGCAAATCACCGCGCCGCTGATCCCCGCTTTTCAGTCACTTACCTTCGCGGCGGCGCGAGAAAATCCCTGGAATCGAGGGTCAGTAGCGAAAGTCGGGCTAACGCGCCATTGACCAGGAGGACGCAGTGACTCCGCGTGCCATCAAGTCGGTCGACGACCTCCAGCGGTACCTGCACAGCGCCATGCAGCTGGAGCATGCGACGATTCCGCCCTACCTGACCGCGCTCTATTCGATCCGCCCGGGAACCAACCTCGCCGCGAGTCAGGTGCTGCGCACGGTCGTGGTCGAGGAGATGCTGCACCTGACGATCGCGGCGAACCTGCTCAACGCGATCGGCGGCCGGCCCGACCTCACCGTCCCGGGCTTCGTGCCGCGCTATCCGACCGGCCTTCCCGACGGGGAGAAGGACTTCACGGTCAGCCTGCAGGCGTTCTCGAAGAACGCGATCGATACCTTCCTCAAGATCGAGCGCCCGCGCATGGCGCCCGAGGGCCAACCAACGGTGAGGGTGCGGGAGGCAGCGGCAGCGAACACGCCCTCATCGTTGGGCTATTGCCCGGTCCGCCCTGACATGTACTACTACAGCATCGGCGAGTTCTACGAAGAGATCAGATACGGCTTCGACTACCTGTTCGAGCAGAAAGACCAGGATCTGTTCTGCGGCGACGAGCACAAGCAGATCACGTCCGAATACTATTATTCGGGCGGCGGCCACCTTGAGCCGATTACGAACATCAGCGCGGCGCGGGAATCGATCCGGCTGATCACCGAGCAGGGCGAGGGCGACGGCGGCGGGATCTACGACCACAAGAAGGAACTCGCGCATTTCTTCCGCTTCCAGGAGCTGTACCTGGAGCGCTACTATCAGGTGCACGACACGCCTGGAAACCCGACTGGCCCGGCGCTGACGGTCGACTGGGATGCCGTCTACCCGATCAAGACGAACGCCAGCCTCGACGACTACAAGGACGATTCGGAGCTCGAGCGGGCGGCGATCGCGTTCAACGATTTCTATGCCGACTTCCTCGCGATGCTGACGCGCGCCTACAACGGCGAGCGCAAGCTGCTGTTCGATGCCGTTCCGCGCATGTTCCAGATCCGCCAGCTCATCAACCAGCTCATCCACAACCCGCTGCCGGGAGCGCCGGGCGTAAACGCGGCGCCGACCTTCCAAATCAAGGCGAAGGTGCCGGCATGACCGCGCGGATCCGCGAGTTCCTCGACTTCTCCGCCGAGGCGACCGCGTTCACCCGCTTCGAGCTGCTCGGCACCGGGCAGGCGGAAGCCTATTATGCCGCGACGGAAAAGGTCGTCGGCCCGGTGCTCGGCGAGCTGCTCGACGCCTACGCGCGGCTCGAGCCGGGCCACGGCATGGATGGGCGGAAGGCCGCGTTGCGCCGCGGGATCTTCGGGCACGAGAAGCTCGGCGCGATCGCCCGCAAAATCACCAAGCTCTGGTACATCGGCATCTGGTACGAGTTGCCGCGGGCGTGGACCGAGGCCTACGGCGCTTTACCGCCCAACGTCGACACCATGATCTCAGGCGCGTCCTACGCCGAGGGCCTGCTGTGGACGGCGATCGGCGCGCATCCGCCGGGCGCCAAGCCGCCGGGCTACGGATCATGGGCCGACCCGCCGGCCATCCCGCCGTTCGACACGAACGGAGCGCGAGAGACCGCGCCCGCTGAGGTGATACGTCGGTGGCCGACGTGAAGCCGACCCACGCCCCGAAGCACCCGCAACCGATCGCCTGAACAAGGATCCCGACCATGAACGGGCAGCCCCTCTCCAAGGACAAGGTTTGGTTCGGCGTTACACCGACGCTGTGGTGGAACGACGACTTCCTCTCCATCGACATCGGCATCCCGTTCGAGCAGTGCGTCAGCGAAATGGCGCTGGCCGGCTTCGTCGGATGCAGCGTCGGCCACAAATACCCGACCGACCCGACGGTGCTGAAGGCCGCGCTGGACCTGCGCGGGCTGCGGGTTTCCGAGCCCTGGGTCAGCACCTACTTCACCATTAAGGAGATGCGCGAGCAGACGCTGGCCACCGTCCGCCACCAGCTCGAGTTCATCGGCGCGATGGGCGGCACCGACCTTGTCGTCGCCGAGTTTGGGCAGGCGGTGAACCCGCTGCCGGTCGCGGTGTTCGCGAACCGCCCGATCTTCAACGACGACCAGTGGAAGGCGCTCCGTGACGGGCTGAACGAAATCGGCCTCATGGCCCAGGAGCGCGGCATGCGCCTCTGCTATCATCCGCACATGGGCACGGGCGTGAACATCGCGTCCGACGTCGATCGCCTGATGGAGACGACGGACCCCGACCTGGTCCACCTGCTGCTCGACACCGGGCATCTCGCCTTCGCCGGGGTCGATCCTCTCGCCGTCACGACCAAGTACGGCGACCGCATCAAGCATATCCACCTCAAGAATGTCCGCCCGCCCATCGTCGAACAGGCGCGGCGGCAGCATTGGTCGTTCCAGACCGCGGTCGAAGCCGGCGTGTTCACCGTCCCCGGCGATCCCGAGGGCGCAATCGATTTCCCGCCGATGTTCGCGGCCCTTGCCGCCTCGGGCTTCGAAGGCTGGATCGTCGTCGAGGCCGAGCAGGACCCGGCGAAAGCGACACCCCTGAAATACGCGAAGATGGCGCGTCAATATCTCCGCGACACGCTGGGCTTCTAGAGATGCGCACCTCGCGGCCGGACATCTACTTCAGCTTCTTCATGTTCACGGCCGACCTGCAGCCGGACGACGCGAACTACACCGACACCATCGTCAGCCACATGCAGGCGCTGCTCGATCTGGGCTACGACGGGTTCGACCTTCCCATCGCGCCCACGCCGACGACGGACCATCAGCCGGAGGTCGCGAGCTACGCCCGCCTGAAGGAACGGCTGGACAAGGCCGGCGTGGGCCGCGCGAAGATCGCGACGAATGTCGGGACCACCCGCACCTTCGACCCCACCTCGCCGTATCCGGAACAGCGCGACGCCGCGCTCGCGTATCTGAAATCCCGCGTCGACATCACCGTCGCACTCGGGGGCGGCATGATGGCCGGCCCGGTGATCTTCCCGTACGGCGTCTATCCGACCACCGACGCGAACCAGGGCATCTGGAGCGACGCGCTGCAGGACTGGGTCGTGCCCGGCTACCGTCGTGCGCAGCCCGTGCTGGAACAGCTCGGGGACTATGCGGCGGAACGCGGCGTCAAGGTCGCCATCGAGCCGGTCGATCACTGGGAGACGCCCGCGCCGAACATGGTCGCGGACGTGCTGGGTTTCCTCGACGGCGTTGCAAGCCGGCAGGTGGGCGTGTGCGTCGACAGCGCGCATGTCGTGCTCGGCAGCGATGGGCCGGACGAGTTCCGCGCCGGCATCGCGCGCGCGGCGGAGCAGGACCGGCTGCACTACGTCCACATCTCGGCACCCGACCGCGGCTCGATCCATGACAGCTGGATTCCGTGGCACGGGTTTCTCGAACCGATCCTGCCCTGCTTCGGCGGGCCGTTCCTGCTCGAGGTGTTCAACGCCATCCCGGTCTTCCTCGGCGGCCTGCGTCTGACCCGCCGCCGCTTCTGGCGCCCCGGCGAGGACACGCCCGAGCCGGGTTACCCGAGCGCCTACGACGTCGCCCGCGACGCGCTCGCCACCGTGCGGCGGGAGTTCGCCCGCTTCGAGACTTAGACCGCGACACGACCAGACATGCCAGTCGACGCCCCAGTCGGCGCGCGAGGAGAGGTGCGATGGACGACCAGACCACCCGGATCGGCGCAGCCACCGTCAAGCTCGCCGGCGACAACACGGTCACCGCCAACGAGTTCGGCTCGTACCGCGCCGCCTCGGTGCATTCGGCGACGGCGGACCGCCTCGGGCCGCTGCAGAACCTGCCGGGATTCTGGGAAGGCACCGGCTTCAGCCTGATCGCCCGGCCCGATTTCTCGGGAGACAACGAGCGCGGCATCTTTCTCGAGCTGAACCTGCTGCGCGAGACGCTCCAGTTCACCACCATCGGCTCGCCGGTCCTCAATCGCGGGAGCCTGCAGAGCGACATCGCGATCTACGGACTGACCTACATCCACCGCGTGACCGACGGCGTGACGGGCGGCGCGCTGCACATCGAGCCGGGCCTGTGGCTGACCATCCCGGCCACGACCGAGCCGAAGGCGGACGCCAGCGTCGCCCGCCTCGCCACTATTCCGCACGGCAACGCGGTCTGCACCGTGGGCTTCGTCCAGGAGGTGGTTCCCGACGGGCTGCCGACGATCCCGCCGGCCAACACCGTGCCCTTCAAGATCGGCGGTGAACCGCCGCCGCCGGGCACCAAGAACCCCTATCCCGAGTACGACCTGAGCATCCCGACCAAGTTCCGGAGCGCCCCGCTGCCGGCGAGCATCACCCAGGCCCTCGTCAACGACCCCGCGACCATGCTGCGGCAGGCTCTGACCGGACAGCATCTGACGCACATCACGCGGCTGATCACGAACACCGCGCCGGCGGACGGCGTCGGAAACGTCCCGTTCATCACGAGCAACGCGAACACGCTCAGCCTGGAGTCGGTGTTTGCGATCGAAACCGTCCTGCAGAAGGACGGAACCGAGTTCCTGCAGCTTCAGTACGCGCAGACGGCGTTGCTGAACTTCCGCGGCATGAGCTTCCCGCACGTCACGGTGGGAACATTGATCAAGGCGTTCTGACGCGATCCCGGGCGGAGGCGGCGGAAAATCGCGCCGCATGTGACCCGACCCTTCTTTCCTTATCAAGGCCCATGCAAGCGGGCCATCTACCGTTTGCGTTCGCTCACCCTGCGAACGCCGGCTTTGTCAGCATCCAGCCATCCGCGCCCGCCCTCTCGTCCCGCGAACCGGCGCGATCGAGACGCGCACCGGCGTGGCTCATTCGTTGTGAGTGAACATAATCACATCTGAAGGCTTTCAGTGCGACCCTGATACGAGTCCCCTATCTCCCTCTCACACGCGGCACAGACGGGCCGTCCCGAAAATCCGTTTCCTGAGAGGAGAAGAGACATGCCGACCGCTGTTGAACTGAAGCCTGACGTCCTCTTCGGCGCCGCCGAGAACCTCTTTCTCGGCAGCACCGGCCAAGGCACCGGCGCCGACGGCGAGGGGCTGAACATCCAGACCGGCCTGCTGCTGCCCGCCGTCGATCATTCGTCCAACGGTCTGCTGCTGCCGGCCGTCACGCAATCGTTCGGCGACACCTTCAACATCGACGCGAACCTGCTGCTTCCCGCCGTCCAGCAGACGTTCGGCGACGCGCCGAACCCCCTGGCAGGCCTGCTGCTGCCGGCCGTCGATCATTCGGCCATCGGTCTGCTGCTTCCCGCCGTCTAGCCCGCGTCCTGCAAAGCCGTGGAAGGCCCGGACGAGCCGGGCCTCCACGGACCGGGCCACGCGCCGGCGGATCCGGATCTAGTGCGCCGGCTCCAGGTAACGGATGCGGTTGTGCTCGCCCCCCTCCGGCGCGCCGCCGCCGCCGCCGCCACCGCCGCCGCCACTTCCGCCCCCGCTGCCGGCCTCCGTCGTCCAGCCGGGGTGGATGTTGATGATGTTCTGGGCGCAGATATCGATCTCGCGCTTCTCCTCGGCCGACTTGTTGTCGAACACCACACGCAGATCCTGCTTGCAGCCGCCCGACACGTCGAGGTTGAACCGCCGGCCGGCCGGCAGCTTGTCGTCGCCCAGCCGGTCGTCGCCCCATTCCGACTGGTTCGTCGGCGAGACATAGATCGAGACGATGTCGATCTGCTCTCCGTTGACGACGACCATCGGATGCGTCCCGCCCGACTGCGGCGGAGCCGGCGGCTGCCCCTGGCCTTGTCCCTGGGACTCCTCCGGCATCCGCGCGCGCGTCCCGTCGAAGGCGACCATCGGATTGCGGCAGACGTCCACGCCGCGCCGCTCCTCGACCCGGCCGTCCTGATAGGCGGCCTGGAAATCGAACGAGCAGGCGGCGGCGCCAAGCCGTAGCGGCCAGGACTGGCCGGGCGCGATCGACGCGCCATGGAGGCGGTCCAGCCCCCAGCGGTCGTCCTGCGAGCGGGAGGCGAACAGCTTGTCGATCCGCTGCTGGCTGTCGTTGCGCACGACGACCTCGTGGCCGGCGGGCGGATCGCGCCGCTGCTGTCCGGCGGCTGGCGCCGCCAAAAGGACGGCGGCCAGCAGGGCAAGCATCAGGGACCGCACGATCGACCTCCGGCAAACAGGGCGGGGCAGAGTAACGCAGACTGTCGGCCCGCGCTCAACCCGTTTGCGTCGCCTCCAGCCTTCAGCCTTCGGCCGCAGCCGCCGGGGCGACCACGGCGATGGTCGCGAGCGGCGGACCGTAGACGTCGCGCGCGCGTTTGTGGAAGGCGTTGACCATCCGCCGCACCGCCTCCTGGAACACCACGCCGATCGCGCGCTGCAACAATTTGCTCTGGAATTCGAAGTCGACGTAGAAATCGACCAGCGTGCCGCGCGGGTCGGGTCGGAAATCCCAGCGGTTCTTCAGGTACTTGAACGGCCCGTTCTCGTAGCGCACCAGGATCCGCTGCGGCCGCTGCAGGCCAACGCGGCTGGTGAAGCTTTCGCGAAACGGGCCGAAGCCAATGGTCAGGTCCGCGACCAGCTCGGCCTCCGTGCGGGTCTGGATGAACGCGTCCACGCACCAGGGCAGGAACTCGGGGTAGGCCCCGACATCGGCGACCAGGTCGAACAGCTGCTCGGGCCGATAGGGGACGACCTTGTACTCGCGGTGCGTCGGCACGGCGTCAGGCCGGCAGCGCCCGCGCGGCCACCCGCGCGTCACGCAGCCGCGCGAAGTCGGTGTCGGCGTGATACGAGCTGCGCGTCAGCGGCGAGGACGACACCATCAGGAAGCCCTTCGCGCGTGCCATCCCCGCGTAGTCGTCGAACTCGTCCGGCGTGACGAAGCGCGCCACCGCGGCGTGCTTGACCGTCGGCTGCAGATACTGCCCGAGCGTGATGAAATCGACGTCGGCGATGCGCAGATCGTCCATCGCCTGCGCGATCTCCATGCGCTCCTCGCCGAGCCCCACCATCAAGCCCGACTTGGTGAACACGTCGGGCGCCAACCGCTTGACCGAGTCGAGCAGGCGCAGCGACTGAAAGTACCGCGCTCCCGGGCGGATGGACGGATACAGGCGCGGAACGGTTTCCAGGTTGTGGTTGAACACGTCGGGCCGCGCGGCCGCAACGATTTCGGCTCCGCCGGGCTTGCGCAGGAAGTCGGGCGTGAGGACCTCGATCGTCGTCTCGGGTGCGGCGTTGCGGATGCCGGCAATGACGGCGGCGAAGTGGGCCGCCCCGCCGTCGGGCAGGTCGTCGCGGTCGACCGAGGTGACCACCACATGCCGCAGCCCGAGCCGCGCCACCGCGTCGGCGACCCGTATCGGCTCATCGGTATCCAGCGCCAGCGGGATGCCGGTGCGCACGTTGCAGAAGCTGCACGCGCGCGTGCAGGTGTCGCCCATGATCATCATGGTCGCGTGGCGCCGCGACCAGCACTCGCCGATGTTCGGGCACGCCGCTTCCTCGCAGACGGTGACGAGACGGTTCTCCCGCATCAACGCGCGGGTCTCGTTGTAGATCGGATGCGTCGGCGCTTTCACCCGGATCCAGGCGGGCTTGCGCTGGATCGGGTTGTCCGGCCGGTGGACCTTCTCCGGATGCCGCGGCGGCTCGTCGGCCCTTGGGCCGGTCCGGTGGTCGATCGTGAGACGGGTTGACATGGCCGTACTCAGGTGGCGGAGGCGGGGGAAGCCGTCAAGCGCGCCCGCCGGGCAGGTCTCAGATGTGGATCGCACGGCCGTAGGCGGCCAGCACGGCCTCGTGCATCGTCTCGCTGACCGTCGGGTGCGGGAAGACGGTGTGGATCAGCTCGGCCTCGGTACTCTCCAGCGTCCGCGCGATGGTGTAGCCCTGGATCATCTCGGTCACTTCCGCGCCCACCATGTGCGCGCCGAGCAGCTCGCCCGTGCGCGCGTCGAACACGGTCTTGACCATGCCTTCGGGCTCGCCCAGCGCGATCGCCTTGCCGTTGCCGATGAACGGGAAGCGGCCGACCTTCACCTCGTGCCCCGCCTCCTTCGCCCGCGCCTCGGTCAGCCCCACCGAGGCGACCTGCGGCCGCGCGTAGGTGCAGCCGGGAATGTTGGCGACATCCAGCGGATGCACGTCGTTCAGCCCGGCGATCTTCTCGACGCAGATCACGCCTTCGTGGCTGGCTTTGTGCGCAAGCCAGGGCGGGCCGGCGAGGTCGCCGATCGCATAGACGCCCGGTTCCTCGGTGCGGCCGTAGCCGTCGATGACGACGTGCGTCTTCTCGACGCGGACCTTGGTGCCTTCGAGCCCGATGTCCTCGACATTGCCGACGATGCCGATGGCCGAGATGATCACGTCCGCAGCGATGTCGGTCTGCTTGCCGCCGGCCTCGACTGTCGCTGTGATGCCGGCGCCGTTGCGCTTGACGCCTTTCAGCGCAGCACCGGTGTGGATGGCCATCCCCTGCTTCTCGAACGCCTTGCGGGCGAAGGCGCCGATCTCCTCGTCCTCGACCGGCAGGATGCGATCGAGCACTTCCACCACGGTAACCTCGGCGCCCATGTTGCGGTAGAAGCTGGCGAACTCGATGCCGATCGCGCCGGACCCGACCACCAGCAGGCGCTTGGGCATCGCCGGCGGCACCATCGCGTGCTTGTAGGTCCAGATGAGCTTGCCGTCGGCTTCCATGCCCGGCAGCTCGCGCGCGCGCGCGCCGGTCGCCAGGATGATGTGCGGCGCCGTCAGCGTGGCGACCGGCTTGCCGCTCTTGCTGACCGCAAGCGTGTTGCGCCCCGCGAGCTTGCCGTGGCCGTCGATGACCGTGACCTTGTTCTTCTTCAGCAGGTGGCCGACGCCCGAGGCGAGCTGCTTGGCCACCGCGCGCGACCGCTTGACCACCTTGGCCAGATCATAGCGCGGGTTGTCGGCCGCGAACCCGAACTGATCGAGCGTATGCAGCAGGTGGTTGATCTCCGACGTGCGCAGCAGCGCCTTGGTCGGAATGCACCCCCAGTTGAGGCAGATGCCGCCCAGGTGCTCCCGCTCGACGACGGCCGCCTTCATACCCAGCTGAGCGGCGCGGATGGCCGCGACGTAGCCGCCGGGGCCGCCGCCTAGGACGATCAGGTCGAAGCTTTGGTTGGGCATGTTGGGCTCCGTCAGTCGGTCTCGTGGAGCGCTTGAAGGAGCGGCTCCAGGTCGCGCGAGGTGTGCAGGACGCGGAGGATCCGCGGCGGCACGATGTCCGCTCGATAGACGAGAAACTATGGGGCGACCGGCGAGGGAGGTACCATCGCCGCAGTGATCAACCCCGATGGAGTGTCCGATGCCCCGGCCAAACGACATGAGCAGGTCCCTCGTCTGCTTCGATCAG
>DATEQV010000422.1:0-7744 GCA_035272265.1 Acidisphaera sp.
CCGCAGATCACGCCGCGCGCGGCGAGCGAGACCAGCGAGGGGTGCCGGAAGCTCTCGCGCTGATGGATGTTGCTGATGTGGACCTCGACGACCGGCAAGTCGGTCGCCAGCAGGGCGTCCAGGAGTGCGACCGACGTGCTGGTGTAGCCTGCCGGGTTGATCACGATCCCCGCCGCGCGGCCCCGGCATTCCTGCACCCAGGAGACCAGCTCGCCCTCGCCGTTGGTCTGCCGGAAGTCGATCGCGAGGCCCAGGATGTCGGCCGTCTCGGCGCAGATCGCCTCGACGTCGTCGAGGTTCGCCGTGCCGTAGATGTGCGGCTGGCGCAGGCCGAGCATGTTGAGGTTCGGCCCGTTCAGGACGGAGATCAGCGGCAGGTCGGGCGCGGGGGAGGACATCGCGGGCCGCGTAGCACGCGCGGGGATTCGGGTCCAACGGATGCCGCGGCCTCGCTTGTTGGTCCGCGGCCGCGGTCCCATACTTCGCTCATGCGAACAACGCTGTCGCTGACGGTGAACGGCGAGGACCGGCAGCTCGACGCGCCGGCGACCGTCGCCGCACTGCTGACGCGGCTCGGGCTGGACGGGCGCAAGATCGCGGTCGAGCGCAACGAGGCGATCGTGCCGCGCTCGGCCTACCGCGACACCTGGCTGCAGCCGGGCGACCGGCTGGAAATCGTGCACTTCATCGGAGGGGGCTGAGATGGACGGACTGCCGGGCGGCGCCGCTGTCTCGACCGAGGACGACGACGCCTGGACGTTGGCGGGACGGCGCTTCCGCTCGCGCCTGATCGTGGGCACCGGAAAGTACAAGGACCTGGAGCAGACCGCCGCCGCGATCGAGGCGAGCGGGGCGGAGATCGTCACCGTCGCCGTTCGCCGGGTGAACCTGTTCGAACCCGGCGCGCCGATGCTGCAGGACTACGTCGATCCCAAGCGGTACACGTACCTGCCGAACACCGCCGGGTGTCACACCGCCAACGACGCGATGCGCACGCTGCGGCTGGCGCGCGAGGCGGGCGGCTGGAATCTGGTGAAGCTGGAAGTGCTCGGGCCGCCGCCGACGCTGTATCCCGACATGCCGGCCACGCTGGAGGCCGCCGAGGCGCTGATCCGCGACGGGTTCGAGGTGATGGCCTACACTGCCGACGACCCGATCGCGCAGCGCCGGCTGGAGGATCTGGGCTGTGTCGCGGTGATGCCGCTGGGCGCACCGATCGGCTCGGGCCTCGGGCTGCAGAACCCGGCGATGATCCACCTGATGCTGGAGCAGCGGCGGGTGCCGCTGCTGGTCGATGCCGGCGTCGGCACCGCGTCGGACGCGGCGATCGCGATGGAGATCGGGTGCGACGCCGTGCTGCTGAACTCGGCGATCGCCATGGCCGGGGATCCGGTACGCATGGCCCGCGCGATGCGCCACGCGGTCCAGGCCGGGCGGCTCGCCTACCTCGCCGGCCGCATGCCCCGCCGCCTCGGGGCCGACCCGTCGAGCCCGCTGAGCGGGTTGATCCGGTAGCGCTAGATCGTCGGAAGCCTGACCGCGGCGGTAAAGAATTGCGCGCCGGGGGCCGGGTCGGCTATCTAAGGTTGTAGTTTGGAGTCCGTGACCTGCCGCTGCGCGAGGTGCAAGCATGATTGGCGACGAGCATACGACGACCGCAAGAGGCGGCGAGCGGCCCGCCTCGGCGGTCCTGCAGCGGCTCGCGAGCGTGCTGAAGGACGACGCCGAGTGGCTGCTGTCGTCGGTCGACCAGGACCTCAACGAGGTCGCGTCCATCCTGCGGGCCGACGCCGAATGGGTCCTACAGGCGCTCGACCATCACGCTCCTGAGTGGGACGCGCAGCTGGGGCCCCGCAGCCGGCGGATATTCCGGATGCTGGTGCTGTTCAGCGTGCTCGGAAACCGCGACCGTGACATGCTGCTCGCGTTCGCAGCCAGGCTTGCGCAAGGCAGCAAGGCGGCCGTCGGCGAGGCGAACGGCTATCGCGCCGCGCCGAGACGGAACGGCCGCGCCGGCGCATCGGCGCGCCCGGTGAGCGCGCCCCGCGTGCTGCTCGTCGACGACGATCCTGATTCTCTGCGCGTCACGCGCGCCATGCTGCGCAAGTCCGGCTTCGAGGTCGACACTGCCGCGACCGGCGACGAGGCGCTCGCGCTGATGGCGTCCCACACCGTCTTCGACGTCCTGGTCACCGACTACGCCATGCCCGGCCTGAACGGGCTGGGACTGATCGAACTCGCCCAGGAACGGGAGCCGGAGCTGCCCGGTCTGGTGGTGACCGGCTACGGTAACGACATCGCGCCGAGCCAGTTGCCGGCCGGCGTCGAGGTTCTGGCCAAGCCGTTCACGCGCGCCGAGTTCGTCGAGCGGATACGCGCGCTGACCCGCGCGCGCGAGGGCGCGGGCGCGATCGAAATGGCGGCGAACCGCTTCACCCGGGACTAGCGCGTGACCGGCGCAAGCGGATCGCCGAAGCCGTGAAACCTGCGCTGACCACGGCATGAGCTGGAACATGATCGAGCCGATCGGGCCCGATCATGTTGCAGGCGGCCGGCGCACGCCCGGGGGGAGCGCGCCCGGCGCCATCTTCCGACCGGGAGGTCGTCACTGGCTCGGACGCAGGTGGCTGGTCGCCGCCATCCTCACCGGGCTGTGTGCCCTCGTCCTGCTCGTGCTCGGGACCGAAGAGATGCGGCACCAGCGGCAGGACGTGTCGCGCCGCGTCGAGCACACGCTGGAGGTGCTGGAGCGGACGGAGATGGTCGCAGCCGACATGGCCACGGTGGTGAGCGAAGGGCGCGGCTACTTACTGTCCCATGTCGCCGAAGCCCTTCGGAATTACCATCTTGCCGAGCAGCGACTGGCCGACGGCGTTGTCCAACTGAGGATCATCACGGCCGACAACCAGGCACAGCAAGACGCCGTCGATCGCCTCGGCGCCGCCGTGACGGAGCGTATCGAATTTCTGAACAAGGCCATTGATCGCGTCCAGGCCGGCGACGAGAGCGGAGTGGCCGCTTTGAGCCGGACCGGCCACGGCCGGGAGCTGACGAATCGGGTTCTCGCCCTTCTCACCGCCATCAAGGCCGAGGAACGGCGTCTGTTGGTGGTGCGTGACGCGGCCGCGCTGCGTGCCGATCGCGTGACCTTCGCGGGCATGCTCGTCTGCGGGTTGCTGGTCGGGTTGAGCAGCCTGTCGGTGGTCGCGCTTCTGGTCGGGCGCGCGCGCGAGCGGGAGCATTGGGCGAAGCTGCAGGAGAGCGAGGCGCGCTTCCGCAGCACCTTCGAGCAGGCCGCCGTCGGCTTCGCCCACGGCACGCCGGACGGGCATTGGACGCGGGTCAACGGGCGCTTGTGCGAGATGCTCGGCTACACCGAAGACGAGCTGCTGGGACAGACGTTTCAGCTCGTCACGCATCCCGACGACCTGAAGCACGGCGTCGACCTGGGTCCCAAGCTGCTCCGCGGGGAAATAACGAATGTCCAGATGGAAAAGCGCTACGTGCGCAAGGACGGGACGGTCTTCTGGGGCAACCTGACCCTCTCGGTGGTGCGCGACGCCGCGGGAGCGCCGCAGTATGTGGTGTCGGTCATCGAAGACATCACTGCCCGCAAGCGCGTGGAGGCGGCGCTGCGCACGCTCAATCAGTTGCTGGAGGCCAAGGTCGCGGAGCGGACCGCCGCACTCGCGGCCAGCGAGATGCGGCAGCAGACCTACCTCAAGCACCTTGCGGACGGCTTCGGCGCGATGCGCGTCGAGCCGGACGGTCGCCTCATCTACGAGGAGGCGAACGCCGCCGTGCGCGAGATGCTCGACTTCAAGGAGGACATCATCGGCTGCGAGATGCGCGACGTGCTGCCGCCTGCTGTCTATCAGGAGGTCGAGCCGCATTTCCGCCGGTGCATCGCGCAAGGCGAGCCGGTCCGCTACGGCCGCCGGCATGTCACCTCGGCGGGCGAGCGCGAGCTGCGGTTCACGCTCGCCCCCGTCCGCGACGCACCCGATGCGGAGCATCCCGGAGGTCGCGTGTCGCTGCTTCTTTGCAGCACGCGTGACGTGACGACCGAGGCCGAACTGGAAGCGCGCGTGCGCCAGATGCAGCGGATGGACGCGATCGGCCAGCTCACCGCCGGCATCGCGCACGACTTCAACAACCTGCTGCAGGCGGTGATCGGCGGCCTCGACATGCTGGCCGAGCTGGACGGGCTCGATGACGACGCGCGCGAGTGCCTGACCGTGGCCGAGAGTGCGGCGCGCCGCGGCGCCGATCTCGTGCGCCGGCTGCTGGCGTTCTCGCGCAAGCAGGCGCTGGAGCCGAAACTGATCGACCCGCACAGCGTGCTGGGGGAGATGCGCCCGCTGCTGGCCCGCATGCTGGGCGAATGCATCAAGCTCGTCGTGCGTGCCGATGATCCCAGCTGCCTTGTGGTGGCCGACCGCGCGCAGCTTGAGGACTGTCTGCTGAACCTTGTGCTGAACGCGCGCGACGCCATGCCCGACGGCGTGCTCGAGCTGTCGGTCGAAGCGATACGGCTGGCGACGGAGCACACCGGCCTGCCGGCCGGCGAGTACGTGCGATTCGCGGTCAAGGATCATGGCGTTGGCATGGCGCCGGCGACGCTCGCCCGCGCGCTGGAGCCGTTCTTCACGACCAAGCCGCACGGCAAGGGCACCGGCCTCGGTCTGTCGATGGTGCAGGGCTTCGCGCGGCAGAGCGGCGGCGACGTGCAGATCGAAAGTGCGCTCGGCCGCGGCACGACGGTCAGCCTGCTGCTGCCGCGTGCCGTCGGCCAACGGCCGGATGCGGGGTCCGACGCCCGCACGCAGTCCGACGAACGTCCGCGCGTGCTGGTGGTCGACGACCAGGAGGTGGTGCAGCGCACGTTGTCGCTGTTCCTCGGCAAGGCCGGGTTCGACGCGTTCGCCGCCGATTGCGGGCCGGCCGCGCTGGACCTGCTGCGGGCGGGCGAGCGCTGCGACCTGCTGGTGACCGATCAGTCGATGCCGTCGATGACCGGCTGCGAGCTGATCGAGGAAGTGGGCAGGCTGCGGCCGGCCCTGCCGACGGTCCTGATCACCGGCTACGACCAGATGGAGGGTCTCGGGCACCTGCGCGGACGGATCTCCGTGCTGCGCAAGCCGTTCGATCGTGCCGCCTTCATCCGTCAGGTGGAGGCGCTGCTCGGCGCTGCGGCGGACGGCGCGCGTTATGCTGAGCCGGCACAACGTGCGGAGCCGTCTGCGCCGGAAACCGCGCGGGTGGTGCGGCTGCGGTCCGCGAGCGGCTGACGCCGGCGCGACGGCGCCGGCCGCACCGGGTTCGCGACGGCTTCAGGCCGGGCGCAGCCAGCGGTCGAGCGACGGAATTCCGACATCGGCGTCGCGTATGCTGGCGTTCTCGGAACCGAAACCGAAATGGCCGAGGAGGCCGGTGCGAACGGCCTCGCCGGCCGCGTGGAACAGCGGCGCCACTTCCACCACCGTCACTGTCAATGGCGCCGGCAGCGGCAGCGTGCTCGCGCCGGCGCGCATGTCCGCGTTGACCACGAAGGGGCCGTACCAGGCGAAGCAGGCCGCAGCGATGGCGGCGGCCGCGATCTGCGCGCGGGCCGATCGCGGCAACCCGGCGAGCGCGAGCGCATCCCAGAACGCCAACGCGACAAGTGCCGCGACGAGCGGCAGCACCGCGCAGAACGCACGCGCCGGTGCGAAGTGCCACTGCAGCGCGGCGGCCGTGTCGTCGGGGTCCTGGCCGGGGTCGGCCATCAGCGCGGCGATCGGCTGCGCGGCGCGGGCGACCATCGCCGAATAGATCGTCTCGCTGAACGCGGCGAGAGTCAGCTCCGGGCTCAGCGCCGCGCCGGCACGCCGAGGGCGTTGCTCCATCGCGCCTGGATCAGCGGCTCGGAGACGAACTGCTCCCAGCTCAGTCCCGGCCGCAGCGCCGCGCCGAGCAGGGCCGAGACGCGCGCGGAGTACTCGGCCTGTGCGGACTCGCCGAGGCGCTTGCCGACGCTCGCCAGGAACTGCGCGCGGTCGGCGGGATTCCAGTCCGCTGCGACCGGCGCGCCGGCAAGCTGCGCCTCGCCGACCGCGGCCGGCCAGTCGCGCGGCGAGAGGCGCGCCGGCGACAGTCCGCGCGCCGCGAGTGCGGCGGTGTAGCGGTCCCAGGTGTCGGACTGGCTCTGCGGGATGGCGCGGATCGCGCCGGCGAGCTGCTCCTGCGCGGCCGCGTAGGCGTTGAACGCATCGCGCACCGAGCGGACCGACGGGACGAAGACATGGTCGAACACCTGCGCGGGCGTTCCGATCTTCTGCGCGACCAGCGACCGCACCGCGAGCGCGGCAGCCGACCCCGGGTCCTCGGTCGGGTCGGTGATCTGTCCGGTGCTGAGGATGCGAAGCGCGAGCAAGGCGCGCCCGCCCGGCGTGGCCGCGCGCGCGGCGAGGTCCGAGCCGTCCGGCTGCCTCGTTGCAGCCGTGACGAGCAACAGGTTGCGCACCGATTGCGCGCGCGCGCCGGTGCCGGCGTTCGCGAGCCACGCCGATTCGAAGGATTGCGCCGCGGCGATGCTGCCGAGGACGACCGCGCCGAGGACGAAGCACGGCGTGGCGGGCGCCGCGAGCCATCCCAGGAAGCGCACGCGGGCTGGCGCGCGGAGGGCGAACAGCGCCCGCAACGCCAGCAGCCCGATGCCGGCAGCGACCACCAGCTTGCCATACACCGCGAGCGATTGCGTGCCGGTCAGGTTCAGCGGCGTGACGACCGCATCGAGCGCGCGCGCGCCGTAGGCGGCGGCGACGGAAGCATACGCCAGCGACGCGACGAGCATCACAGCCCGCGTCCCGATCGAGCGGCCCGCGCGACGCTCTGCGCCGCGATCGCGAGGGCCGTGCGCCGGTTCGGTCATCGGGTTGCGGGGGGCGCGGCGAATGGCGGCACCGGCCGTCCGGCGCCGGACGGCAAGGGCCCGGCGCCGACCGGCGCGGGCACGACGTCCTCGCCGACCGGCGCACTGACGGCCGGCACCGGCGGCGTTGCGGCGGCCACGGCGGACGTGTCGGTCTCGCCCGCCGGACGCCGGTCCTGCGCCGGCTCGACGTGGTGCGCCGAGACGCTGCGGCGTGGGAGCGGCAGGTCGTGCTGGACCGCGTAGGCGATCGGGTCTCCGTCGCGGAACACGATGACGGCCGGGCTGCCGCGCAGCGGCACACGGCGGACCAGCAGCCTGTCGCCGTCCTCGGTCAGCACGATCTTGTCGCTGCACAGCCCGATCGGATGGACCGCCACGTCGGCGCCGGTGATCGCGGCGAGCCAGGTCGATTGCGGGCAGGCGTCGGTTGCGCCGTGCAGCACGACGAAGTCCGACTTCGCCGCGCTCCAGACGAGGTCGATCTGCGCGTCGGTCAGCCCGGGGAGCGGCTGCGGCTTGCCGTCGACGCGCAGCACCACCTGCCGGCTGGCTCGCGCATGGTCGAGCGCGATGCGGGCGTGGTGGGCGGTGACGACGTCGTAGGGCGGGGTTGTCGCGCAGCCGCACGCCAGCGACGCGACGGCTGCCGCGATCAGAACTCGTCCAAGGGGTTGGACCGTAAACGCCAAGTCAACGCCACCCGAGGATTCACGATCCAACTTCACTACTGTCCGGTTTAAAACCTGGGAAATTCAATTGGTTATCGTCGTGTGCAACTTCGAAACCGTCGGCCTCGCGAGAAAATGCCGTCTGGATCTCGATCTTTTC
>DATEQV010000423.1:0-19952 GCA_035272265.1 Acidisphaera sp.
CGGGCGTGTCCCACACGCCGAGAGGTAGAATCGATCACGCCCGAGCCGAGCAATACCCCGCCCGTGTCAAGCAAATTCGAAGTGCGATTCCCCTGCCCCAGCGGGGAACCGAGTCGCCACTTTCGGCGAGATGTACTAGTCTGTGGGCGTGAGTCGGCTCCCGCTCCTGCTGGCAATTCCTGTCGTGCTGGCGGTGCCTGCATACGCGCAGGTGTCGGTCGACATGCACGCCCTCGACCGGGTGCAGGGCCAAAGCGGCGTCGCGCCGGCCACGCCGGCCCCGGAAACGCCGATCACGCCGCCGCCGCATGCGCGCGAGGTCCGGCGCCCGGTGCCGCACCCGCACGCCGAGGCGCGGGTCGCGCACCCGACGAAGCCCAGCCCGGCGGCATCCGCCACTGCTCCCGCCCCGGCGCTGCCGACCGGACCACCGCCCGAGGTGCGGCTGGCGCCGGCGACACCTGCCCCGGCGATCCAGGCGACGCCGGATGCGCCCGCTCCGCCGTCCCGCGACGCCGGCACCGATGTGCTGGCCGTCGGCGACGGCCTGCGCATCACCTTCATCCCCGGCCACAGCGACATCACGCCGGACACCGAGGACGTGCTGCGCCGGTTCGCGCGCACGGTTCCGGATACGCCCGGCATCACGGTCGATGTGCGCTCCTACGCCTCCGGCAGCAGCGACGACGCCTCGTCATCGCGGCGCATGTCGCTGGCGCGCTCGCTTGCGGTCCGCGCCGCGCTCATCGCCGGCGGCGTGCCGTCCACCCGCGTCTTCGTCCGCGCCTTCGGACCGAATGCCGGCGACGGGCCGGCGGACCGTGTCGACGTCCTGCTGAACCGGCAAGAGGACAAGCCGCAGCCTGCCGCGGCGACCCCCGCTCCGCCCGCGCCGCGGTCCGCAGCGCGCACCGCGACGCCGTGACGGCCACCGACAGCGGGGCGGCGTAGGACGGTGACGCGCCCCGGAAGTTACCTGCTCCGGATGCTGCTGTTCCTGGCGGCGGTCGCGGTAGTCGCGGTGCTGCTGTCGGACGCGCTGCTGACCGCGTTCCGCAACAACCCGCTGCTCAACAGCCTGATCCTGTGCGTGCTGGCGCTCGGCATCGCGTACAACCTGCTGCAGGTCGCGCGGCTCGGGCGCGAAGCGACCTGGGCGGCGAACTATCAGCAGCCGCGCGGCAGCGCCGCCGCCGTGCCGGCGCCGCGCCTGCTGGCGCCGATGGCCAACATGCTGGCCGGCCGCGAGTCGACCGACGGCGACGAGCGCAAGAAGCGGTTCACCCTGTCCGCCCCGGCGATGCGCAGCCTGCTCGACGGCATCGCGTCACGCCTGGACGAAAGCCGCGAACTGTCGCGCTACATGACCGGGCTGCTGATCTTCCTGGGCCTGCTCGGCACGTTCTGGGGCCTGCTGCAGACGGTGCATTCGGTCGCCGACGTGATCGGCGGCATGACGGTCGGCACCGGCGACGTGAGCGTGCTGTTCGAGCAGCTGAAGTCGGGACTTGCCAAGCCGCTTACCGGCATGGGCACGGCGTTCTCCGCGAGCCTGTTCGGCCTGGCGGGTGCCTTGGTGCTCGGCTTCCTCGATCTGACCGCGGGACAGGCGCAGAACCGCTTCTACAACGAGCTGGAGGAGTGGCTGGCGGGACTGACGCGGCTGTCGTCCGGCGCGCTGCCGGACGGCGACGGCGGCGGCGCGGTGCCGGTGTACGTGCAGGCGCTGCTGGAGCAGACGGCGGAGAACCTGGAGGAGCTGCAGCGCATCCTTGCGCGCGGCGAGGAAGGCCGGCTGCAGACAAACCACGCGGTGCTATCGCTCACCGAGCGGCTGTCGGACCTGTCGGACACGATGCGCACTTCGCAGCAGCTGATGCTGCGGCTGGCCGAGGCGCAGCAGCAGCTCGGCCCGGCGATCCAGCGGCTGGCCGACGCGAGGTCGGACGACGACAACGCCGAAGCGGCGCGAGTCCACTTGCGCAACATCGACCTGGCGTTGCAGCGCCTGCTGTCGGAAACCGAGCAGGGGCGCGCGCAGATCACCGCCGAGCTGCGCAGCGACCTGCGCGTGCTGACGCGCACGGTCGCCGCGTTGGCCGAAGAGCCGCAGCGATGAGCCGGCCCTGATGGCGCGCGGGCTGCGGGCGCGGCGGGCGCACGGCAACGGGCTGGACGCGTGGCCCGGCTACGTCGACGCGCTGTCGACGCTGCTGATGGTCATCATCTTCGTGCTGCTGGTGTTCGTGCTGGCGCAGGCGTTCCTGGGCGTGACGCTGAACCGGCAGGACACGGCGCTGACGCGCGCGACCAAGCAGCTGGCGGAGCTGAGCGACATCCTCTCGCTCGAACGCGGACGCACGGCGGAGCTGCGCGAGTCCGTCAGCGGCCTGTCGGCGCAGCTGCGCGACGCGCAGACCTCGCGGGACAAGCTCGCGCAGCAGTTGGCGGGCATGACCACCGCGCTGGCCGCGGCCGGCGTAGAGCGCGACACGCTCCGGACCCAGCGCGACCGGCTGCAGGCGCACGTGACGGACCTCGGCTTGCAGCAGCAGTCGGCGACGGCGACCGTCGCGCAGCTGCAAGGGGCGCTGACCGACGAGACCAAGCAGGCCGAGGCGGCGGCACGCGAGGCGGCACTGACGGCGGGACAGCTGGCGGACACCAGGCGGGCGCTGGCGCAGGCCAACACGCAGCTGACGCAGACCCAGGGACAGCTTACCGACACGCAGGTCCAATTGCGGACGCAGACCGAAGCCGCGGCGGCCGCGTCGCAGACCGCCGCGCAGACGGCGGCACAGCTTGCCGAGACGCAGACGCAATTGCGCACGCAGACCGAAGCCGCGACTACAGCTGCGAAAACCGCGGCGCAGACGGCGGCACAACTGGCTGAGGCGCAGACGCAACTGCGCACCCAGACCGAAGCATCAGCCACCGCGGGCCAGACCGCCGAGCAGACGGCGGCGGAACTCAGCGCGGCACGGACCGCGCTGGCGCAGGCGCAGCAGCAGCTCGCCGACATGCGGCGCGAGGCCGACGCCCTGAACACGACCGTCAAGGCCGATCGCGCGACGATCGACGCGCGCCTGGCAGACCTGGCGAAGCTGGCCGAGCAGACGCGCGCGCTGGAGGCGCTGCGCGACGAGCTGACCAGGCAGGTCGAAGACGCGTCCGTCCGGGCGACGACCGAGCAGCAGCGGCGCGAGGCATTGGCCGCGCAGCTCGCCGACGAGCAGAAGCTGAGCGACAGCGCGCGTGCGCAGATCGCGCTGCTGAACAGGCAGCTCGAGGAGGTGCGCGCGCAGCTGCGCGAGCTGGCGGCGCAGCTCGACACCGCGCAGGCCGAGGCGCACGCGAAGGACGTGCAGATCACCGACCTGGGCGAGAAGCTGAACGTCGCGCTGGCGCAGAAGGTGGAGGAGCTGCAGAACTACCGCAGCGAGTTCTTCGGCAAGTTGCGCGCGGTATTGGCCAACCGGCCGGGCGTTCAGATCGTCGGCGATCGCTTCGTGCTGCAGAGCGAGGTGCTGTTCCCGGTCGGCAGCGCCGAGGTGACTGCCGGCGGACAGGACCGGATCGCCGCGATCGCCGACACGATCAGGCAGATCGCCGCGGAGATCCCGCCTGACATCAAATGGGTGCTGCGGGTGGACGGCCACGCCGACCGCCAGCCGATCACGGGCGGCCATTTCACCAGCAACTGGGAGCTGTCGGCGCAGCGGGCGATCAACGTGGTGAAGCTGCTGATCGCCGACGGCGTGCCGGCCGACCACCTCGCCGCGACCGGCTTCGGCGACACCCAGCCCGTCGACACGGCGGACACGCCGGACGCGTACGCGAAGAACCGGCGGATCGAGCTGCGGCTGACCGACCGGTAGACCGGTCGACCTCCCGTCCGGTCAGCTCGTTCGCGTCAGGTGTCGCGGCCGAGTGCCTTGACGCGCAGCATGTTCAGCCGCGCCTCGCCGCCCGGCGCCTTCGGATCCAGCGCCAGCACCTTGCGCCACGCCTGGTACGCGGTCTGCCAGTCGCCGCGTGCCTCGGCGATGCGCGAGAGCAGCGCCAGCGCCGGGAAGTGGCGCGGTTCGAGCTGCAGGGTGCGCTCGATGTCGAGGATGGCGCCGTTGCTGTCGCCGGCCGCGTAGCGGGCGAGTGCGCGCTGGTGGTAGGCCTCCGGCAGCGTCGGTTCGAGGACGACGAGCGCGTTGAAGTCCTCCACCGCCTCGGCCTTGGCGCCGCCCTCCAGCTCCCGCACGCCGCGGGCGACGAGAAGGCGGGAGGCCGGCGAGGCGCCGTCGATCCACAGCTTCAGGACGTGCGATTCAATAATGGTCGCTTCCTGCTCGGTCTGTGCGGTCTTCAGGGCCGCGAACAGGCGGTCGATCGTTGCGTTGTGGTCCGGCTGGCCAGGCGCGGGGTGTGCGTCGGGCGGCGACGCGGGCGGGGTTTGCGCGGCCTCGGCCTCCGCGCGGCTCAGGCCGCACGGGAGCACGACCAGACCGGCGAACAGGGCAGCAGTCAAAGCGCGCATACGGCAACCCTGCGCCGGGAGGGGGGCGGATCGCAAGCTTCCGTTAGCGCGGTAGCGAGCCCGGCAACACGACCCCAACTGCACAGCTGCACACTGTGAAAAGGAACGGCCATGGCGAAAATCCGCGTCGTGCAGATCCGCCGTCCCGGCGGCGACTTCGAGCTGGTGGAGCGCGACATGCCGCAGCCGAAGCCCGGCGAAGTCCGCGTCCGCGTGCAGGCATGCGGTGTCTGTCACAGCGACAGTTTCGCCAAGGAAGGCGCCTTCCCCGGCGTGCCGTATCCCATCGTGCCGGGCCACGAGATCGCCGGGGTGATCGACGCGCTCGGCGAGGGCGTGACCGGCTGGAGCGTCGGGCAGCGGGTCGGCGTCGGCTGGTTCGGGCATCACTGCGGACACTGCGATCCGTGCCGGCGCGGGCGGCTGGTCGATTGCCGCAACCTGCGGATACCCGGGATCAACTACGACGGCGGCTATGCCGAGGCGATGGTCACGCCGGAGGACGGCCTCGCCGCGATGCCCGACGAGCTGCAGGCCGCCGAAGCGGCGCCGCTGCTGTGCGCCGGCGTGACGACCTACAATGCGCTGCGCCGCAGCGGTGCGGTCGCGGGCGACACGGTGGCGATCCTCGGCATCGGCGGGCTGGGTCACCTCGGCGTGCAGTTCGCCGCGCGCATGGGCTTCCGCACCGTCGCGATCGCGCGCGGGCGCGACAAGGAGAGCCTCGCGCGCAGGCTGGGTGCGCATGTCTACATCGACAGCGGCAGCGAGAACGTAGCCGGCGCGCTGAACGCGCTGGGCGGCGCCCGCGTCGTACTGTCGACTGTTCCCAGTGCCAAGGCGATCAGCCCGGTGATCGACGGCATCGCGGTCGGCGGCAAGCTGGTGGTGGTCGGCGCATCAGCGGACCCGATCGAGGTCACGCCGCTGCAATTGATCGGCGCAAGCCGAGAGATCGTCGGGCATGCATCGGGGAACTCGAGCGACAGCGAGGACACGATGGCGTTCAGCGCGCTGGCGCAGATACGCCCGATGATCGAGACCCTGCCGCTGGAGCGCGCGGCCGAAGCCTACGCCCGTATGATGAGCGGCGAGGCGCGGTTCCGGATGGTGTTGACGATGGGGGGTTAAACGCGCCGATGGGGCTAGGCGGGTCGCGGCCTCACGCCGCAGCCCGCACCGCCTGCCGGCCGCGCAGCAGGTCGGCGGCTTTCTCGCCGATCATGATGGCGGCGGCGTTGGTGTTGCCCGAGACGACCGTGGGCATCACCGATGCGTCCGCCACGCGCGGCGGGCGCGGCGAGCAGCAAGATGAACAGGCCGGCGGTCAGGGCACGCATCCCGGCGAGTGGGGGTCGAGCGGGACCGTCATCGCAAGGATTCGTCGACATGGTCAGCTTCCAGCGGACTTGCGCGGCCTGCCGCCCTTCGCGCCGCTCGACCGGGCCGCCGCAGCCTTGGCCGGTGAGGTCGCCTGTCCGGCGCGACGCGCTATATACGCCCGGGTTCCAAACACCCCATTCAACAGGCCCTGAATGGACAGGTCGACGTCGAGTGGCTCCCAACGCAAGCCAAAGCCAAACCCGAGCACGTCCACTTTCCCGAGCTCTGCCTCGGTCGCGGCCTCGAGCCCCTGCACGAGGCGAGGCGGGAAGGCGAACGTGCAGCCGTTGGTCAGGTCAACGACGACACGACCGCGCCGCCGATCGTAGCGCGCGGATTTCGCGCGGGGCTCGGTGGCAAGAGCCGCTTCGCCGCGAGCCAGAGCAGCGTCGATCTCTTTGTCGCTAAGTTCCGCCATGAATCTCCTCCCATCGAGCCAGCAGCGCGCCTTGCTGGTCGGTCACAAGCTGCACCGCTCGCTTCAACTCGCTGCGACTCATTCGTATCGCCCAAACCAACACCGGTTTGCCGTTAGCGCCGCGGAGATCGATCTTCGCCTCGCCGTCACCGAACACATGCACATGCGGTGGCCGATGATCATCAAGGTAAATGGCGACCCGAAGGCCGCTTGCGCGAAGCACGGTTACCATCGCCGAGTATAACCCAACCCGATGGGTTTACAACAACAGCTGGGACTGCTCAGGCCGCAGCCCGCAGCGGCTCCCTGCCGCGCAGCAGGTCCGCCGCCTTCTCGCCGATCATGATCGCGGCCGCGTTGGTGTTGCCCGACACGACCGTGGGCATCACCGATGCGTCCGCCACGCGCAGCCCCTCCAGCCCGTGCACAAGCAGGCTCGCGTCGGTCACCGCCAGCTTGTCCGGTCCCATGCGGCACGTGCTGGTCGGGTGAAAGATCGTGCCGCCGTACGCGCGGATGTAATCCAGCATCGCCGCATCGTCGGCCACCGCCGCGCCCGGCAGGTACTCGCTCTCCATGAAGTGCGCGACGGCGGGATGCGCGAGCCAGCGACGGCCGAGCGTCAACCCGTCCACCATCGTGCGCCGGTCCGTCTCGGTGGCCAGGTAGTTCGGATGGATCGCCGCCGGCGCGAGCGGATCGGGCGAGCGCAGCCGGATCTCGCCGCGGCTTTCCGGCCGCAGCTGGCAGACGCTGAGGGTGAAGCCAGGCCACTTGTGCAGGCCCTCGCTAGCCCGGTCAGCGCCGAAGATGATGAAATGATACTGCACGTCCGGCGTGGCGAGTTCGGGCCGGGTGCGGGCGAACACGCCCACCTGCCCGGCGGCGATCGTCAGCGGACCGGTGCGGCGGAGCGCGTATTGCAGGCCGGCTCGGACCATCGGGGTGCGTTTGGCGAAGATGTCGTTGACGGTGATCGGGAAGCGGCAGCGCAGGGCGATGCGGGCTTGGTAGTGGTCCTGCAGGCACTGGCCGACGCCGGGCAGGGCGTGGACCACGTCGATGCCGTGTTCCGCGAGATGCGCGGCCGGCCCGACGCCGGACAGCATCAGCAGATGCGGCGAAGCGATCGCGCCACCGGACAGCACCACCTCGCGCCGTGCGCGCACGGTGACGCTCTCGCCGCCGTTGCGGAACACCACGCCGGTTGCGCGACGCCCGTCGAAAGTGACGCGCTCGGCATGCGCATGGGTGACGACGCGCAGGTTGGGGCGGTGCATCGCCGGGCGCAGGTAGCCGACCGCGGCGCTGCACCGGCGGCCGTTGCGCGTGGTGAGCTGGAAGTAGCCCACGCCCTCCTGCTCGCGGCCGTTGAAGTCGTCGTTGCGCTTCACACCGTTGTCCGTGCAGGCGCGGATGAAGGCCTCGCAGATCGGATGGCGGTCGCGCATGTCGTCCACCGAGATCGGCCCGCCAGCGCCATGCAGGTCGTCGGCGCCGCGCACCTGATCCTCGGCGCGGCGGAAGTAGGGCAGCACGTCGTCGAACGACCAGCCGGCGTTGCCCATCTGCCGCCAGGTGTCGAAATCCTGCCGCTGGCCGCGGATGTAGATCAGGCCGTTGATGCTCGACGATCCGCCGAGCACCTTGCCGCGCGGCCAGTAGATCGAGCGGTTACCGAGGTTCGGATCGGGTTCCGTCTGGTACATCCAGTTGACTCGCGCGTCGATCATCGTGCGGCCGTAGCCGATCGGGATATGGATCCAGATGTTGCGGTCCGGCCCGCCGGCCTCCAGCAGCACCACCTTCGTGGCCGGGTCTTCCGACAGCCGCGCGGCGATCGCGCATCCGGCGGAGCCCGCGCCGACGATGACGAAATCCGCCTCCATTTCGGCCTTGGCCAAGCGCCGCCCTCCCCTTTGGCCGCGCATTGCGCCATCCTGCGACAAAGCCGGCAAGCGCGGGCCGGCGGGAGGAGACATGCACGACGGCAACGCTGCGAGATTCTTCGTCGATCGCCACGTGGCCGATGGCCATGGCGAGCGCGTCGCCTTCGCCGACCCCGCCCGCACGCTGACGTATGCGGGTCTTCTGCACGACACAAGGCGCTTCGCCGCCGGGTTGCGGGCGCGCGGCATCGCGCAGGAGCGGCGGATCGCGCTCGTCATGCTCGATACGATCGACTTCCCGGTGGCGTTCTGGGGCGCGCTACGGGCGGGCGTGGTGCCGGTGCCGGTCAACACGCTGCTGACCAGCGAGATGACCGGCTACATCCTGGCCGACTGCCGCGCCGAGGCGGTGGTCATCTCCGCGCCTTTGTTGCCCGCGCTGCTGCCGGTGCTGCACAGCCTGTCGCACCTGCACGCCATCGTGGTCAGCCGCCCCGACGGCAGCGCGCCGGCATTGCCGGACGACAAGCGCGCCATCGCGTTCGCCGACTTCCTGGGCGAGGATGACGCCGCCTCGCCCGTCGCCTGCACGTCCGACGAGTGTGCGTTCTGGCTGTATTCCAGCGGCTCGACCGGCGCGCCGAAGGGCGTGCGGCACGTGCACGGCAGCCTGCGCGCCACCGCCGACACCTACGCGGCGCAGGTGCTCGGCATCCGCGCCGACGACGTGATGTTCTCGGCGGCGAAGCTGTTCTTCGCCTACGGGCTCGGCAACGCGATGACCTTCCCGATGTCGGTCGGCGGGTCCGCCGTGGTGCTGCCGGAACGGCCCACGCCCGATGCCGTGTCCGCCACCATGCGCCGCGCCCGCCCGACCTTGTTCGCCGGCGTGCCGACGCTGTACGCGGGACTGCTGGCGGACAGCCGCATCGGGCCGGGTGCCGGATCGGACCGGCTGCGGCTGTGCATCTCGGCCGGCGAGCCGCTGCCCGCGCCGATCGGCCATCGCTGGCGCGAGACGGTGGGCGTGGACATCCTCGACGGCATCGGCTCGACCGAGATGCTGCACATCTTCCTGTCCAACCGGCCGGGCGACGTCCATTACGGCACCACCGGCCGCGCCGTGCCGGGCTACGAGCTGCTGATCGTCGATGCCTCGGGACACAGCGTGCCGGACGGCGAGGCGGGCGAGCTGATCGTGCGCGGGCCGAGTGCGGCGGACGGCTACTGGAACCAGCGCGACAAGAGCCGCCGCACGTTCCGCGGCGAATGGACGCACACCGGCGACACCTATGTGCGCCAGCCGGACGGGCTGTACCGCTACTGCGGACGCAGCGACGACATGATGAAGGTCGGCGGCATCTGGGTCTCGCCGTTCGAGGTGGAGGACGCGCTGGTGGCGCATCCCGCCGTGCTGGAAGCGGCGGTGGTCGGGCAGGAGGACGCCGACGGGCTGCTGAAGCCGCGCGCGATCGTGGTGCTGCGCGACGAGGCGCAAGGGATGGACCGCGACGACCTCGCCGCATTGCTGCGCACGCATGTGAAGGAACGGATCGGCACGTGGAAATACCCGCGCTGGATCGAGTTCGCCGACGCACTGCCGAAGACCGCGACCGGCAAGATCCAGCGCTACAAGCTGCGCGGCTGATGCGGCGATTCCGTCATCGCGAGGAGCGAAGGGACGTGGCGATCCAGGGCCGTGCGGAAGGCGTTTGTCACGTGGCCCTGGATCGCCACGCTCCGCTCGCGATGACGCAGGAGACAGCTGGGTCGTGAGTGCGACCACTCTGAACATCGATAGCTGCACGCTGGAAGCGGCGTGGTGGGGACCGGAGAAGGGCCTGACGCTGGTGCTGCTGCACGAAGGCCTGGGTTGCGTGGCGTTGTGGCGGGACACGCCACGGCGTCTGGCCGACGCGACCGGGCTGCGCGTGTTCGCCTACTCCCGCGCCGGCTACGGGCAGAGCGACACCACCCCCCTGCCCCGCCCGCTCGACTACATGACGCGGGAGGCGCTGGACGTGCTGCCGCGCGTGCTGGACGCGGCGGGGATCGACGACTGCGTGCTGGTCGGCCACTCCGACGGCGCCTCGATCGCGGCGATCAACGCCGGCGGGATGCAGGACTTCCGCGTGCATGGCATCGTCCTGATCGCGCCGCACTTCTTCACCGAACCGGCCGGCCTCGCGGAGATCGCGCGCGCAAAAGTCGCCTATGAAACCAACGAGCTGCGCAACCGCATGAGCCGCTACCACCGCGACGTCGATGCCGCGTTCCGTGGCTGGAACGGCGCCTGGCTCGATCCGCGCTTTCCAACCACGTTCGACCTGGTCGAGCACATCGCCTATATCCGCGTGCCGATCCTGGCGATCCAGGGTGCGGCCGACCCCTACGGCACCCCCGCGCAGGTCGACATCATCGCCCGCGAGGCATACTGCCCGGTGGAGACGCGCGTGCTGCCCGGCGTCGGCCACGCGCCGCACCTGGAGGCGCCGGACACCGTCCTGCCGTTGATCGCCGCGTTCGTGCAGCGGGTCGCGGCGATCGACCGCCTTGGCCGGCCCGCCGGACGCCCAACATAGCTCGCGGAGACCGCATGAACCCGCACGACCGGATCGACTTCCAGACCGAGCCCACGCGCTGGCGGCACTGGCGGCTGGCGGTGGACGGCCCGGTCGCGACGCTGACGATGGACGTCGATCCCGCCGGCGGGCTGTTCGGCGGCTACGAGCTGAAGCTCAATTCCTACGACCTCGGCGTCGACATCGAGCTGTACGACGCGGTGCAGCGGCTGCGCTTCGAGCATCCCGGTGTGCGCGCGGTGGTGCTGCGCTCGGGCAAGGACGGCGTGTTCTGCGCCGGCGCCAACATCCGCATGCTGGCGCAATCGAGCCACGGGCTAAAGGTGAACTTCTGCAAGTTCACCAACGAGACGCGGCTGTCGATCGAGGACGCAAGCGAATACAGCGGCCAGACCTGGATCGCGGCGATCAGCGGCTCGGCCGCCGGCGGCGGCTACGAGCTGGCGCTGGCCTGCGCGCATCTGATGCTGATCGACGACCGCCGCTCCGGCGTGGCGCTGCCGGAGACGCCGCTGCTGGCAGTGCTGCCCGGCACCGGGGGCCTGACGCGCCTGACCGACAAGCGCCGCGTGCGCCGCGATCTGGCCGACGTGTTCTGCACCACCGAGGAAGGCGTGCGCGGCAAGCGCGCGGTGGAGTGGCGGCTCGTCGACGAGGTGGTGACGCCGTCAGGCTGGGACGCCGCGGTGCGGGCGCGCGCCGAGGCGTTCGCCGCCAAGTCCGACCGGCCGGACTGCGCGCCGATCACGCTGACCCCGCTGCGCCGCGAGTTCACGCCCGACGGCGTGCGCTACGACCACGTGCGCATCGCCTTCGACCGCGCGGCGCGCACCGCGACGCTGACCTTGCGGGCACCTGATGCGATCCCGCCTGATCTCACTGGCATCCATGCGCAGGGCGCGGAGTTCTGGGCGCTGGCGGCGGCGCGCGAGCTGGACGACGCGCTGCTTCATCTGCGCTGCAACGAGCCGGAGCTGGGGTTGCTGCTGCTGCGGACCGAGGGTGATCCGCAGGCGGTCCTGGCCTGCGATGCGTTGCTCGATGCGTACAGCAGCGACTGGCTGGTGCGGGAAATACGGCTGTATTGGAAGCGCGTGCTCAAGCGGCTCGACATGACCAGCCGCAGCCTGATCGCGCTGATCGAGCCCGGCTCGTGCTTCGCCGGCACGCTGGCGGAACTGGCCTGGGCGGCCGATCGCGCGGTAATGCGCGACGTCGCCACCATGGCGTTGTCGCCGGCCAATTTCGGCCTCTACCCGATGGGCAACGGGCTGACACGGCTGCGCACGCGCTTCTGGGGCGAGCCGGAATCGGTGGACCGCGCGCGAGCGTGGATCGGCGCGACGCTGGATGCCAAGGCCGCCGACGCGCTCGGCCTCGTCACCGCCGTCCATGACGACATCGACTGGGACGACGAGGTGCGGATGCTGCTGGAGGAGCGCGCCAGCTTCTCGCCCGACGCGCTGACCGGGATGGAGGCGAATTTGCGCTTCCCCGGCCCCGAGACGATGGAGACCCGCATTTTCGCCCGCCTGACGGCGTGGCAGAACTGGATCTTCCAGCGCCCCAACGCGGCGGGCGAGGCGGGCGCGCTGAAGAAATACGGCACCGGGCTGAAGCCGGAATATGATCGGAACAGAGTGTGATCTCGGATCCGCTTGCCCCGTCATCGCGAGCGAAGCGTGGCGATCCAGGGCCGCGCGGTAAATGTCTGTCACGCGGCCCTGGATCGCCACGTCGCTGCGCTCCTCGCGATGACGGAAGTGAACGCAACGCAAGCTACGAATAGCGGAGGAAGACCATAATGCCGGACGGCATGCTCGTCGATTACGACGGCCTCATTCCGAACAATGTCGGCCTCAACGACGATGCGCGCGTGCGCAAGGCGCTGGAGACCTGGCATCCCGGCTACATCGACTGGTGGCACGACATGGGGCCGGAGGGGTTCCAGCAGGCGCTGGTCTATCTGCGCACCGCCATCGGCGTCGATCCCGAAGGCTGGGCGAAGTTCGATTACGTGCGGATGCCCGACTACAAGTGGGGCATCCTGCTTGCCCCAGCCGTGGACGGGCGAAAAATCCCGTTCGGCGCGCACAAGGGCGAACCCGCGTGGCAGGACGTGCCCGGCGAGTACCGCGCCATGCTGCGCCGGCTGCTGGTAATCCAGGGCGACACCGAACCGGCCTCGGTCGAACAGCAGCGGCACCTCGGCGCCACGGCGCCGTCACTCTATGACATGCGCAACCTGTTCCAGGTGAACGTCGAGGAAGGCCGTCACCTGTGGGCAATGGTCTATCTGCTGCAAAAGTATTTCGGCAAGGACGGCCGCGAGGAAGCCGAAGAACTGCTGCGCCGCCGCTCCGGCGACGCCGACAGCCCGCGCATGCTCGGCGCGTTCAACGAACGCACGCCCGACTGGCTCAGCTTCTTCATGTTCACCACGTTCACCGACCGCGACGGCAAGATGCAGCTCGCGGCGCTGGCGCAGTCCGGCTTCGACCCGCTCAGCCGCACCTGCCGCTTCATGCTGACCGAAGAGGCGCACCACATGTTCGTGGGCGAGACCGGCGTGCAGCGCACCGTGCAGCGCACCTGCGAGGCGATGCGCGCGGCCGGCATCGACGATCCGACCGATATCGAGCGCGTGCGCGCGCTCGGCGTGATCGACCTGCCGACCATCCAGAAGAAGGCCAACCTGCACTTCTCGCTGACGCTCGACCTGTTCGGCAGCGAGATCAGCACCAACGCGGCGAACGCCTTCAACGCGAGCCTGAAGGGTCGATACCGCGAGGACAAGCTGACCGACGACCACGTCCTGCGCGATGCGACCTATCCGGTGCTGCGCCTGCGCGACGGGGCGATCGTGAACGAGGCCGTGCCCGCGCTGTCGGCGCTGAACATGCGGCTGCGCGACGACTACGTGGAGGACACGTCGCACAGCATCGGACGCTGGAACCGCGTGGTCGCCGCCGCGGGCTACGACTTCCGCTTCACGCTGCCGCACGTCGCCTTCAACCGGCGGATCGGCGAGTTCGCCGCCGTGCACGCCGACGTGGACGGCACCGTGCAGGACGACGCCGCATGGTCGCGCGCCGAACGCGAGCGGCTCCCGACGCTCCAGGACAATGAGTTCATCGTCAGCCTGATGAAGGCGGAGCGCGAGCCCGGCCAGTACGCCGGCTGGATCGCGCCGCCCAAGGTCGGCATCGACAACAAGCCGGGCGATTTCGAGTACGTGCGGCTGGAAGACGCGTAAGCGCGTCAGAACGTCCCGGCGTAGCCGCCGCCGTCGACCAGCAGCGCCTGGCCGGTGATGTAGCCCGCCTGTGCGGAGCACAGGAACGCGGCGGCCGCGCCGACTTCCTCGGGCAGGCCAAAGCGGCCGGCGGGGATGGCGGCGACCCGCTCGGCCCAAATCGCGTCCAATGGCCGGCCGGTCTGCTCGGACAGGGCTGCAACATGGCGCCGCTGGCCATCGGTTTCGAACGGGCCGGGCAGCAGCGTGTTGATCGTCACGTTGTGCCGCGCGACCTGCCGGGCGAGGCCCGCGGCGAAGCCCACGAACCCCGTACGCGCGCCGTTGGACAGAGGGTTGTCCGGCTGCGGCGTCTTCACGCTGCGCGACTGGATGTTCACCACCCGTCCGAAGCGCCGCGCGATCATGCCGTCCACCGTCGCGCGCATCAGCGCAATCGGCGCCAGCATCAGCGCGTCCACCGCCGCCAGCCAGTCGTCGCGGCCGAAGCCGCGGAAGTCGCCGGGCACGGGCCCGTCGGCGTTGGTGATCAGGATGTCGGGATCCTGACACGCGGCCAAGGCCGCCTCGCGGCCCGCATCCGTGGTGATATCGGCTGCAACGGGCACGGCACGGACGCCCGTCTGCGCCGCGATCGCCGCCGCCGCTTCGGCCAGCGGTCCGGGACGCCGCGCGACCATGACGACGTCCGCGCCCTCCTGCGCCAGTGCGGCGGCGATCGCCCGGCCGAAGCCGCGGCTCGCGCCGCACACCAGCGCCACGCGGCCGACAATGCCCAGATTCATCCGCCGTCAGGCCGGGCGGCCGAGCAGCTGCAACAGGTCGTGCAGGCTTTCCGGCAAGCTGCGGCCGCCGGTGTCGAGCTGCAGGTCGGCGCGGCGATACAGCGCCTCGCGGCTGGCCAGGATCGCGCGCAATTCCTCCAGCGCCTGGGTGTTGTCGTGCATCGGCCGCAGTTCGCTCTGCCCGAGCACGCGCTGCATGTGCTCCTCGGGCGAGGCGCGCACCCACACCGTCAGGCAGTGGCGCAGCAGCAGCTCATAGGTCACGGGCTCGGCAACGATGCTGCCGCCGGTGGCGATCACCGCGGCATCGCCCTCGTGCACCAGGCGTTCCAGCACCTGCCGCTCCAGGCGGCGGTAGCCGGCCTGCCCGTGCAGGTCGAACAGCTCGCTCAGATCGACCGCCGCCTCGCGCTCGATCTCCTGATCGAGTTCGAAGAACGGCACGTGCACCCGCTCGGCGAGCATGCGCCCCAGCGAGGTCTTCCCCGCGCCCCGCAAGCCGATCAGCGCAATCCGGCGATGCCGCTGCACCGGGGCGGGCGCGCCGGCGAAGCGTTCCTCGAGCCAACACAGCGTCAGCTCCGCCTGGCCGGGCGTCAGCGTCGCAACGGCCCGCGCCAGCCGCGTCCCGGGCGTGCCCTCGTCCGGCGCGTCTTCGAGCAGCTGCACCACGGCTATGCCCAGCGCGGCGGCCAGGGCATGCAGCAGCAGCACCGAGCCGTTGCCGCGCCCCGCCTCGACCTGCGCGATGTAGCGCTCCGACACCCCCGAATGCGCGCTCAGCAACCGGCGCGTCATGCCGCGCTGCGCCCGGATCAGCCGCAGGCGGCCGCCGATCGCGTGCAACAGAGCGTCGCTGTCCTGCAGCGGCACGCGCGGTGTGCGCGGCCGGCCTACAACCGGGTCCGATTCTGTTACCTGATCGAGCATTCGAGCCAGATAAGCGTTGCCTATTCCGCCGGCAACTGTTGCATATCGGGTAGGCGACGGCGAGGCCAAAGCACACGGAGGACGCGAATGAGCGAGGCTGAAATCGCCTACATGCCTGCGACGGAGATGGCCGCCGCGATACGGGCCAAGCGGGTCTCCCCGGTCGAGATCGTCGCCACGCTGCTCGCGCGGATCGAACGGCTGGAACCGTCGATCAACGCGTTCGTCCATCTCGACCCCGGCGGCGCGATTGCGGCGGCGGAGCGCGCGGAACAGGCGGTGATGCGCGGCGATCCGCTCGGCCCGCTGCACGGTGTTCCGATCACCATCAAGGACCTTTTCTGGACCCGCGACATGCCGACCCAATACGGATCGGAAACGATGCGAGGGTTTCGCCCTTCGATCGATACGCCATCGGTCACCCGGGCGCGGAACGCCGGCGCCGTGTCGCTGGGCAAGACCACGGTGTCGGAATTCGGCTGGACCGGGGTCAGCCGCTCCCCGCTGACCGGCATCACGCACAATCCGTGGCGGCACGGGCTGAACGCCGGCGCGTCCTCGGCAGGCGCGGGCGCTGCGGCGGCCGCGGGCTTCGGGCCGCTGCACCAGGGCAGCGACGGCGCGGGCTCGATCCGCATGCCCAGCCACTTCTGCGGCGTGTTCGGGCTGAAGCCCACCTACGGACGCGTGCCGTACCACCCGGTCGGCGCGGGGGACTACACGTCGCATCTCGGGCCGATGACCCGGACGGTGGCGGACGCGGCCCTGCTGCTCGACGTGATGTCCGGCCCCTCGCCGCTCGACCACACCACGCTCGACGTTCCCGCGGGGAGCTTCGGCGAGGAACTGGAAGCGGGCGTGCGCGGACGGCGGGTTGCGTTCAGCCCGGACCTCGGCTTCGCCCGCGTCGACCCCGCAGTCGCCGACAGCGTCGCCCGCGCCGCCCGGGTGTTCGCCGACGACCTCGGCGCCGAGGTGGAGACGGTCACCCCACCCTGGGCGTCGGACGGGCCGGAGCTGGCACGGCTGTTCTGGCCGGCGCACCTGTCGCGCCACGTGGTGCGGTTGCGGGAATGGGAGACTCGCATGGACCCCGGGCTGGTCGCCTGCGCGCGCGACGGGGCGCGCACGACGATGATCGAGTACCAGCTCGCCCGCGAGCGCAAATACGCCTACGTCGCGGCGATCCACGCGTGGTTCGAGGACTACGACCTGCTGCTCACCCCCGCCGCGTCGGTCGCGGCGTTCGACGCCGCGCTGCTGATGCCCGCCGACTGGCCGCAGCACGCGTGGGACTGGCTGTCCTGGGCCGAGTTCCTCTACCCGTTCAACATGTGCGGCAATCCGGCCGCCAGCGTACCGTGCGGGTTCACGCCGGACGGACTACCGGTGGGTTTGCAGATCGTCGGCCGGCGCTTCGACGACGCAGGCGTGCTCGCCGCCAGCGCCGCGTTCGAACGCGCGCGACCCTGGGCGAACGCGAAACCGAGCCTGTAGCGGGCTCGTGCCCATCGTGGCCCACCGTTATCCGGAAGTCCGTCGAACTTCGAATAACGGTGGGAAACGCTCGGACGGCCTACTCGTCCTCGCCGGACGGCGCATCGAGCGGGATGGCATCGTTGATCCGGCCCAAGGCCTGGCGCAGCGACGACCACTCCGACCGGCTCATCGAGGAGGCGACCTCGCTCTCCAGCTGGCGCGCGAGCGGCACCAGATCGCGCAGCATGTTCTCGCCGCGCTTGGTCAGGTGCAGCCGGCGCGCGCGCCCGTCGTCCGGGTCCTGCACCTGCTTGAGCAGGCCGCGCTTGACCAGCGAGGCCGCCGCGCGGCTGACCTTGACCTTGTCCATCACCGACCGCTCGCTCACCGCGCTCGGCGAGATGCCGGCATGGCGGCCGACGATCGCGATCACCCGCCATTCCGGCAGGGACAGCCCGTGATGATCCGCGTAATGCCGCCCGAACAGGCGCGACACCCGCGTGGCCGCCGTCGCCAGCTGGTACGGCAAGAAGGTTTCGAGATTGAAGTCCGTGCCGTCCGAGCCCGAGCGTTCCGCATCCGTCCCGCTCCGGCGCCGAGCCCCGGCCCTGCCATCGGTTGTTCGCATCAACAAGTCACCAGATCTCCCACAGGCACTGCCATACACCACTGCCAGCCTGAGAGGTAGCTAGCTAGTGTGTTTTGCAAGAACCCGACACATTTTTTTATGACGTAACATTGCTCAAGTTTCGTTGTGTTTGAAAGGTCATGATACAAGACCTGAGTGGTTTCACGCGATTCCCGTCTGCCACGACCGGTTTGACGGGCCGGCGGGGCCGCCGTAAGCCTCGGGGCGCGCAAAGGGTGGCACGCCATCGACCAGGGAGCCGACAACGGCGACGGTGCGGCGGCTGCGACGTTCGACCTGCGAACGTTGCCGCCCTCCTTCTACGCTGCCCCCTATCCGACCTATTGTGCACTGCGCCAGCGCGAGCCGGTGCGCGCCATGCCGGATGGCAGCTGGTTCCTCACGCGATGCCGATCTCGTCGCCGTCTATCGCGATCCGCATACGTTCAGCTCCGACAAACGCGCCGAATTCGGACCGAAATACGGTTCGTCGCCGCTGTTCGGGCACCACACGACCAGTCTCGTGTTCAATGACCCGCCATTGCACAGCCGCGTGCGGCGCCTGATCGCAGGGGCGCTGACGCAACGGGCCGTGGCCGCAATGGAGCCGGGCCTTGTCACGAGGGTCGAGCAATTACTGGACCACGCGGAGGCCAAGGGCAGGATCGACCTGATCGAGGACTACGCCGCCGCCATCCCGGTCGAGATCATCGGCAACCTGCTCGCCGTTCCACAGGCCGATCGCGCCTCGCTGCGCGGCTGGTCGCTGGCGATCCTCGGCGCGCTCGAACCGGCATTGACGCCGGCGCAGGAGCGTGCAGGCAACGACGCCGTCACCGAGTTCCTGGACTACCTGCGCGGCCTCGTCGCCGAACGCCGGCGGCATCCGGGCGACCCGGCGCAGGATGTACTGACGCGCCTGATCCAGGGCGACGCATACGGCCGGTTGTCCGAGGCCGAGCTGCTGCACAACTGCGTCTTCATCCTGAACGCCGGCCACGAGACGACGACCAATCTCATCGGCAACGCCCTGCATACGCTGACGCAGTGGCCCGAGCAGCGGGCGCGCCTGATCGCCGAGCCGGCGCTGATGCGCACGGCTATCGAGGAATTCCTGCGTTTCGAGAGCAGCAACCAGCTCGGCAACCGCATCAGCACGCGCGAGGCCCAGGTCGGCGGGATCACGCTTCCGGCCGGCAGCCTGATCACCCTGTGCATCGGTGCGGCGAACCGCGATCCGGCCGTCTTCGCCGACCCCGAGCGCCTCGATCTGTCGCGCGAGCCGAATCCGCACCTCGCTTTCGCGTACGGCATCCATCAATGCGTCGGCATGTCGCTCGCGCGGCTTGAAGGACGGATCGCGATCGGCCAATTCCTCGCGCGCTTTCCCGCCTACGAGCTGGCGGGCCCGCCGGTCCGCGGCGGGCGCGCGCGGTTCCGCGGCTTCCTGTCCATCCCGGTGAGGGTGCGATGACATCGTCCGACCCGACGCTCGACCCGACGCTCGATCCGGATCGTCAAAGCTGGGTGTCTTCGGCGAACGGGCATCCGGAGTTCCCGATCCAGAACCTTCCGCTCGGCATCTTCTCGCCGCCCGGCGAGGAGCCGCGCGGCGGCATCGCGATCGGCGACTCGATCCTCGACCTGTCGGCGTGCCTGCGCGCCGGCCTGTTCAGCGGCCAGGCCGCGATCGCGGCGCGCGCCGCGTGCGGCGGCACGCTGAACGAACTGCTGGCGCTCGGCGCGCCCGCGCGGGCGGCATTGCGGGCGGCCGCATGCTATATCCTCGATGTGCGCAGCGACGCCGCCGGCGAGCCGGTGCTGCATCCGGCCGACGCCTGCACGCTGCACCTGCCCGCCAGTATCGGCGACTACACCGACTTCTTCGCCGGCATCCACCATGCGACCAACACCGGCCGCCTGTTCCGACCCGACAACCCGCTGCTGCCCAACTACAAATACGTGCCGGTCGCCTATCACGGGCGCGCATCGTCGGTCTGCGTCTCCGGCGCGCCGGTCATGCGCCCGCACGGGCAGCGCAAGCCGGCCGGCCAGGACGCACCCGATTTCG
>DATEQV010000424.1:0-3123 GCA_035272265.1 Acidisphaera sp.
CATCCTCGACCTCAGCCAGCTTCGCCTCGTCTTGGGCCACGCCTCGGCCCCTACCCTGCTTGGCGGACATCAGCATCCTCCGATGCGGTCACGAGCCGGTCGCACAAGGCGATCGTTGCTTCTACGAGTCTTGCCAGCGCGGGAGATGCGTCGGTTGCCTGGGCGAGGTCGGCGAACTGAGCCGCGGCCGCCGCGAGGTCTCGCAGCATCGCCTGGTCCCTGCCCGGCTGCGCCGCCAACAGGCAGGCGACCTTGAAGCCGACGGTTCCCCGCCCGGACCGCGCCATGAGACCTGCGGCGTCCGGGGTGAGCCCGAACTGCCCGCTGAGGACAGCCACTGCCCCCGGGGGCAGGTCTGCCTCGACAGGGACGCCGTGCAGGTACTGGAACTGGTCCGCGAAGCGCCCCAGGCAGAGCTCGACGCGGCTCAGGATAGTGACCGGCTCAAACGCCTCCCGCTTAGGCGTCCCGGCGGTGACCACGTCGCGCAGTTCGGAAACGGCCCGCCGGAGCGGCAAGTCGGCGCCCGCGGCGGCAGCCGCCTTGGGGACGCCTGCGAGCCACCGCGAGACGGCCTCGTACTGCCGGCCTGCCCTGCTAAGCTGCTGGCTCAGGCTCAGGTGCGGCACTCCCCGGGTCGCCTCGACGGCGCAGCCTGTGGTCAGGCCCACGACGCGGCTAGCGACCAGGCAGATCTCGCCCGAGCTCACGATAGCCGTGCGGCGGTTGCGGTCAGCGGAGGCCCGGCTGAATCGCGCAAGCTCGATGCTCGTCGGCTCCGCCGCAGTTGTCTCCGGGGTGTCAAGGAGCAGGCACTCGACGGCGATCGGACGTCCAGCCGTACCCCGGTCGAACCGGGCCCGGTAGCTGGACGTGAAGCGCACCGGCAGCGGCGGCACCTCGGCCGCCGGGTCCGGCCACAGCTCGCCGGTCGCGAGGTCGCGGTAGATCCAGGCGACCGTGGAGGAGCTCTTCTGTAGCCGGCCATCTCCGGCTACCTGCATGCCTCCCGCTGCCGCCTGAGCAAGCAGATGGCGAACCAGATCCTCCGGAAGCTGGAGCAGGCCGGCGATGCGGGTCGGAGAGGCCTCGCCGGCAGCGCGGATCCGGAGGACCGTGTCGAGGATGACGTCGTGCTCGATCTCGACAACCTGCTCGACGACCACGCGCCAACGGACGGCAGGAGCCAGCAGCACGTGCCTCGCACGGGGCGGAAGGTCGGCGAGCGTGTACACAGGGAGGTCATGCCGTTCGGCGGAAACCATGCTCTCCCCCGGTCAGGTCATGGAAGGCGGCAAGAGCCGGCACGGCGCTACGTCCCTCTGCCGAGGTCATCAACGCGGCGTCACCGACGGCCACGAGGAGCTTGCGCTGCCGACTCATCGCCACGCACAGCCGGTTCGGCAGGACCAGGAAGCCGAACCGATTCGAACGCCGGGCTGCCGGTTCGCTTGAGCGGGTGGTCGAGAGGAAGACAACGTCGAATTCGCGTCCCTGGAAGGCATCGACAGAGCCGATCCGGACGCGCGGCAGCCCCCGGTGGGTGTACAGCCAGGGAATCGACGGGTTCAGGTCGAAGGCGCCGTCTGCGCGCCTGAGCGCGAGCCCCGCGCCGACCATGGCTTGCCAGATCGCGGTGACCTGGCCCGAGTAGAACGTGATGACGCCGAACGTGAGATCCGCCGACGCCTGCAGCCCGCTGCTCAGCTCGCTCACGGTCACTTCCGCTTCGGCAGGGCGGCTGATGCTGGTCCCAGCCCGGCGCTCGGGCCCGGTCGCGACCGGGATGTCGATCCAGCCGCACGCGGCCTGGCCGTATGCGGGGATGTTGTGCGCGAAAGCCGCGGCGTCCAGATTTGCGTTGCTCAGGCGCTCGCCGAAAGGGGCGTAGAACTGCTCGCTGATGAACGTCCCAAGCACGGGGTGGGTCCTGAACTGGCGGTCAAGGGTGATGACCCGCTTGGTGCCGTCACGGCGTTCGTACTCCCGCAGCTTGAGGAAGAGCCGCTCGAACATCGACCTGTTGAGCACGGCGGAGACGACGTCCGGGTCGTGGCGCGACGACAGGTTAGGCACAAGGCTGTCGTCGAGGAGTTGGGGCAGCTGGCGATGGTCCCCGACGAGGACGACCCGTTCCTGCGCCAGGCTCAGCGGTACCATCAGGTCCAGGGGATTGGCCCGCGCCGCCTCATCGACGATCACGGTGTCGAAGGGAACCGACTGCGCCTCGCGCACGGCGCCGGAGACCGACTGCTGGCAGGTGGCCGCCAGCGCCCGGGTATGCGACCGAAGGGAGTGCCGGATCGCGGCGGGCTGGTGCTCGACAGCCTCACGGAACTGCTCGACCGCGAGGTCAATCGCGCTCGTCGACAGTTCGACTTCCCGGTCGGCCGCGCTTATGGCGCGGTGGAGGAGTGCCTCCACGGCCGGCATCGTCGCGACGACGCTCGAGCGGGCCCGGGCGTTGAGGGTGCGGTCTAGCAGGCTTCGCTTGATCTCGCGCAGGCTCGCAGCGGCAGCCGAGGCGTCCTGGCCGCGCGCGGCTGCTTCGAGGGCACGGCACTCGCTGTCGTCCAGAAGCGCGAAGACTGCCGGCGCCTCGTAGGCCTTCCGGGCGGTAAGCGCACCGTCGTCGGCGTACGCCGTCGGCGTCGTCCTAAGGCGCCGCGCGAGGCCAACTGCCACCGCCTGGGAGCTCGAAGCGGCCGCGGCGCCGAACGCGCGGGCAAGCTGCTTCGCCAGGCGGCTTGCCTCGTACGCGACCTCGCTCCCGACCAGGTTCAGCTGCAGGGACAGCCATTCCAGCAGGTCCACGGTACTGCCCACGTCGAACGGCTGCTGGCGGTAGGCGTTCGCGCGATCGACGAGAGCCCTGCGTGTCCGCACCGCCTCGTTCGGGCGGGCGTTCTCGTACCTCTCCGCGAGCCGCGCCTGAAGGTCGCTGGTCCACGCGACAAGGTAGGCCTCGTCGTCTCCACCTTCCGCACGGCCCAGCTTGATAGGGGGCAGGTTACCGTCGTCGGCGGCGAGAACCAGGTTCTCGACCGCGTCGTGCTGGTAGCTGGTCAGCAGGACGCGCTTGCCGAGGGCAGGCACGTCCTTGTGGAGCTCCGCGAGCCGGGC
>DATEQV010000425.1:0-8388 GCA_035272265.1 Acidisphaera sp.
TCGGCGATATCGACGTGGGCGAGTACCAGGGACGTGTCCGTGGCGAAGGCGCTCAGTACCTGGGCGGCGGTGCGGTCGTTGAAGTTGTCGAAACTGCCGCGCAGCGTCTTGCCATCGAGCGCGATGCTGGCTTGTCCGGGCGTTGCGCATGCCGCCTGAAGCCGGGCGGCATGCTGACGGAAGACCGTCTCGATCTCTGCGGGATCAAACCCCTGGAGGATGTAGCGGATTGCGGTGTGAGCCGGCGCGCGGCGCCACTTCAGACCGAAGGCCGCGTTCAGCTTCCGGCGATGGACATCGATGAAGGTCACGATGCCTCGATAAGAGTTGCACCCCGTCACGACGGCCAGGATGGAGAACAGCAACACGTGGGGAAGCTTGTATTTCTGGCCCTGCCCACGGCGGGGATCAGGCACTTCCGCCAGCAGACCCAGCAACGGCGAAAATGGCGACATGGCAACCTCCGACTCGGTTGCCAGCCCAGGAGTCAGACATTCGGCGATTCGCGAATCCCCGTTCTCATCAGCCGCTTCAGTTCGATCAGCCCGTGTTGCGGTGCGGACTCATTTCACCCCAAACGCCAGCGTTGAACAGCCTTGCATCGGCGGCGCCTTCCGCAGAATCTACGTTCCAAGGAAAACTCACAGCTCCTTTCGCGCAAGCTTGTCGATACGGGCTTGGCACGATGCGGCGTTTTCCGCCACCCGGAACGATGGCTGCCACCAACCCGTCATATTGGGGCCCGCAGAACGAGTAGGCCGTGGGCGCGAGCGCCGGCGTCAGCAGATCGCCGGCACCGCGGCAAGCGGCGAGGTGCGCAGGATGCGGCGCTGGCCGAGGTGCAAGCCGAGCGGATCCTCGGGCGCCGCGGTCGAGGCCGCCCCGACGGCGGTCGCCGCGAGCACGTCCCGGCGCGGTTGGATCGGACCGGGCAGGATCTCCACCGCCAGCACGCTGAGCGGTGACGTAATAGCCAACCCGAGCTGATCCAGGAAACTGTCGATGTTGTCTTGAAGAAACGTCGCGTACCCCCGCGGCTCGCGATTGGCAGCGAGCGCCGTGGTCTTGCCGTCGTCAACGGTCACCAGCTTCGCGGGCTGTCGCGTGATCAGGACATTGCGCCACGACGCACCATCGGTCTGCCGCACCTGAGTGTACAGCATGAACCAGAGCGCGGTCTGGGGATCGCCGAACCGCCAGTTCGTCGCCGACTGGCCGTCGAGCAGCGTGACGGCATACGGCGCGGTGACGGTGATGGCGGTCACGTTGCGCCAGACTGTGCAGGTCAGCCGCGGCGGCGGGTGCTGCACGCCGGCCACGCGCAGCGGGCGTCCGAAGCGGGCCTGCGCGGTGGACCAGTAGTTCGGCGACTTGTTGGCGTGGCCGACGCGGAATTCGTAGGTCCAGAACCCGAACAGCTCCAGCGCATCCTGCGTCAGGCCCGACGGCAGCGGCAGCAGGAAGTGCACGCCGTCCGGCCCTGAGCTGGTGCCGCTCGCCGGCGTGAGCTGCGTCATCGCGTCCAGGCCGCTGTCGTCGGAATCCTGGCCGGCGAAGACGACGCGCACCGGCTCGGGATCGACCGCCAGCGGCGGCTCGGGAAACAGGATCGGCACGTCGTTGCTAGGCAGCAGCGCGCCCGCCAGCAGCGGATCGGGCCCGTAGGCCAGCACGCGGCCGAAATACGTGTCGTCGGCCGCGTCGGCGATCGGCGCGTCGAACTCGATCCACAGATAGCGGTCGCCGATCTGCGTGCTGGAGTAGTCGGGTGCGGCGACGTAGGCGCTTTCGGCGATGCCGGTCGCAACGATCTTCGGCGTCTGCGCAGGCGCCGTGGTGATCGGCAGCTTCAGGGTCGTCCAGGTGGTCGACAGCGCCGGGGCTTTCGGGAAGGACGCGGTGGCGGCGTATTGCGGGTTGAGCACGACGGGGTAGGTGCCCGCCGCCGGGTGCGCGCTTATCGCGTCGAGGAACACGATCGTGGTCGCGGAGCGGTTCGCCGGGCTGGCCGCGGTGCCGAGTGCGGCCGGCGCGACGACGCCGGGGAAGACGAGCGTGCCGATCGGGACCGCGTTGCCGTCGCGGAAGACACTGAGCGCGGGCGAGGCGAACCCCTCCCACGTCCAGTCGCGCGCGACGTCAAGCGTGAGCGCCACGATCCAGTGGTCGAGCAGCTCGTTGGCGTTGGACACGGTGAACGTGCTGCGATCGGGCGACAGCGTGCCACGCAGCGCGCCGGAGGCGGCGAACACGGTGCGGGTGCCGGGCTGGCCGGACAGGGTCAGGCCGTTGGCAAGCAGCCCGAACGACTGCGCCACCAGAGAAGCGAGGTCGCCGCCCGGCTGCAGATAGCAGGCGCGGAGCTGCTGCGCCGGCGTGCCGGGGAACAGGCCCGCCTCGGCGGACGCTTCCTGGCGCGTGATGTAGTCGGTCACCAGGCCGGGAGGCGGCGTCGCCGTGCCGTAATAGTTGCTCTTGTTCGCAAGTAGCGGTGTCAGCCGGATGCGGATGTCGCGCGCGGTGGGGAGCGGCAGGGTCGCCGCATTGTCGAGCGGCGGCGTCATCGCCGAGATGTCCGGCACCTCGGTGTAGGACAGCGCCAGGGTGACGGTGGGATCGGTGCCGGACGGAAACCTCTCCGTCACGGAATACACGATGCGCCACTTGGTGCCGTCGATGTCGCCCGGCAGCGTGCCGGCCGGGCCGGTGTCGTGATCCGGGATCGCCGCCTCGACGGTGACGGTGAAGCGATCGACATCCGGGTCCGGCACGCCGAGCGCGCGGCCGCTCGCTTTTGCCGCAGCGATCAGCGCGTCGAGCGCTGCGCCCTGGAAGGTGGCGGGGCTGACGCCGGCGAACAGCGCCTCGGGATAGCCGATCCGCGGGCGCCGCACCGCCAGCTTGGTGATCGTGCGCGTCGCCGGCGGGGTGCGGATGTTGACCGGGCCGCCGGGTGTCTGCGCCGGCGGCGGCGGCAGTGCCGGGGAGGCAACGACCTCCAGCGACTTCGGCGGGATGTAGCGGCGGAACGGCGCGGTGGCGATCGGCGCGAAGCCGGGATGCACCGGATTATCCGCCAATCCCGGGCCGCCGCCGGTGAGGTCGGCGAGGCGGATGCGGAAGTCGTAGCTCTCGCCGTATCGCGGCGGCGGCACGGCGACCGGGAGCAACGCGTTGGCCGGCATCGTCGTGGTGCCGGGACTGAGCTTGGTGATCGTGGTGTCGTGCACCACGAGGCTCGTGCCGCGCCATGCGCTGAAATAAAGCGGCATCCAGCCCGGCTCGGCGCTCGGCGTCGGTCCGGTGGGCTGCGCCCGCACCGGCGAGGGTGTCACGTACAGCTCGGCGGGGCCGATCGTCGTGGTGCCGATGCCGGTCGACGTGGTGCCGGAGAAGGGGAGCGTGCCGGTGACCGCGCACAGCGACTGCCAGGCGGTGGTGCCGGTCTTGCGTACGTCGACGCGATAGCCGAGCACGCCGAGCGGCGCTTCCGGATTGTTGGTCTGCTCGTTGGCGCGGTCCCACAGCAGACCGACTTGGCGATCGAGCCAGATCGTCACCTGCTCGTCGTCCCAGCCGAGCTGGATGCCGGCCTCCGCGCCGGGGTTGATCCCGTCGGTGCTGCCGGTCGCGGTGTCGATCGTCGGCGGCTGGAAGGAATGCACCACCTGCGCGAAGCCGTCGTCGTAGATCTGCGCCTCCTGGTCCGGCGTCGCGAGCGAGGCGGGCGGGGCCGGCACCAGCGGGAACAGAGCGGCGGCGAACAGCTTGCGGTCGGTGGTGAGCGCCGGCAGGCGCGCGGCGTAGCTGCGCACCGTATCGGGGTTGGCGACGATGCTGGAGGCGAACGGATTGGTCGCGACGCTGGTGTCGATCGCAAAATAGACCCAGGACGTGTCCGTCAGCAGCGCGGGCGCGACCGTGAGTGTTGTTTGATAGACAAAGCCGCACGCCTGGGCGAGCTTCGGCTGGCGCAGGATGAACGAAATGATCTGCCCCCACGCGATGATCGCCGGCGGCGGCGGCGGCGGCGGCGGTGCCGGGTTCGGCGGGTCGATGATCGGCGCCTGGCTTTCCAGCACGCAGCCGTAACCGTCGCCGGTGATGAACAGCGTCGGATCGCGTGGGCGCGAGAACGGGAAGGCCTGCGTGTAGGTCGGCGGCAGGGACTTCATCACCCGCACAGCGGCGGGGGGCAGGTCCGTTTTCGCCACCTTTGCGCTCGTGACGGTCGTGCCGCTCGGCAGCCGCGTGCTCATCGAGGTCAGCAGCGCCACCGTGCTTACCGGCGGCGTGGCGACGAATGGTTGCGTGAGCGCCGGCGCCGCCGCGGTGGCGGGCAGCGCCTCGCCGGTGAGCAGCTTGATGTCGAGCTTCAGCGGCGTGCCGGCGAACGTCGCCACGTCGCCGACCGGGCCGAGCGGATTGCCGACCGGCAGCACCAGCAGATTGACCGCGAGCGTGTGCGTCGCCGCCGTCCACGACTGCGGGAACGCCATCAGGCTGAGTTCGAGATCGTTCAGCATGTCAGGCCTGCACCGAAATTTCCGGCGTGGTGATTGACTGCGAGAACTGCCACGAGCCTTCGAAGCTCACGCTGATCACCCAGCAGATCGAGATGTGGATCCCGACCGCGACGCTGGCGATGAAGGTGATCGTCTCCGCCGGGAAATCGACGCCCGGCGGCGAGAGACTGATCTGCGGGATCGGGAACGGCTGGATCGACACGCCGACCGCCGCGGTCAGCGACAGCGAGGCGGAGGCCAGGCCGCCGAGCACGTCAACGGACGCCTGTCCGTTGAGGATGATCATGATCGTGATCTTCGAGCCGTTGACGGTGATCTGCACCGCCAGCGTGATCGAAGCGGACCCCTCGGCGATGCCGAGGTCGATGCCGAGGCCTAGCCCGATGCCGCCCTGGATCATGAAATACGGCGCACCGCTCTGCACGCCGATGTCGATCGCGCCGTTGCCCGCCAGCGGCGAGAGCAGCCAGTTGAACGGATTGTCGGGATCGCCGATGCCGATGAGGAAGTCGGCCGACAGCGGCGCCAGCGTGATCGTCAGGCCGAGGTCGAGGCTGATGTCGGACAGGTCGCCGAGGCCGAGCGGCAGCGTGGGCAGCGCGAACGTGTCGCGCACCGTCAGCTTGCCGTCCGACAGCGAGACATTGAGCCCGGCGCCGACGCCGCCCGGCAGGAAGTTCGCCAGCGCCTGGAGCTTGCTGAAGATCGACTTGAGCGTGTTGAGCGCCGAGCCGTAGTCGATCGTCAGCCCGGTCAGCCCCGGCTTCGAGACATCGTCGGCGGCAAAGCTGCCGACGATGGTGAGCAGGGGATCGGAGCCGAACTCGGGGATGATTACAGCGAACGCGAGCGGTCCGATGGTCAGCCACCAGTTACGGCCGTGCGAGTCCGGCAGCGTGTGCGCCGGGTCGATGTTGAACACGATCGCCGACGGGGTGGACGACGGCGCCGGCGTCGGCGGATAGGTGAGGTTGATCTGCAGGATGCCGAGATCGAGCAGCGTGGTCGGCTGATCGGGGTTCGGGACCGGCACGGTCTTCGAATAGGCCAAGCCCTGCGGGATGGTCTTCAGCTCCTCGAGCGCCGAGGTGACGAGGTTCAGCGCCTTGGAGATGTCGGGGAACAGCCCGGTCGCGTTCAGCAGCGACCCGACATCGGCCAGTACCGATCCGACACCGGACGGCAGCTGGATCGACGGGACGGTTCCGGGCGGCACGGCGCCGGTGAGGTCCTTGATGATCGGCTGCTCGAACAGCGTGCGTTGCGTGCCGGTGTCCTGCAGCAGGCCGTACACGCTGCTCGGCGTCGCGAGCCGCAGCACGTCGACGATGTCGGCGACGTGCCAGTTGGTGGGGTCGGTGTTCGGCTGCACGATCGGCACCGGGAAGTTGCCGGGCAGCGGTAACGGTGCGGCGGCGCCACCGGGCCGCTTGCCGAAGCCCCAGGCGCCATCGCGCGGCAGAACCGGTGCAGCGCGCAATGCGACGCCGAGCGCCGGTCCGGACGAGCCGGCGGGCGTCATGTTGATTTCGATCGCGGCACAGCGCAGCGAGGTGCCCGGCAGGCTGGCGCTGTAGCCGATCTCGGCGATGCAGGCGAGCGGGTCGGTGATGGCGCCGACCTGGGTGAACAGCGCCGCCAGATCGGCGGGCGCCGGGTTGAGCGGCGGCAGCGGCGGTGGCGGCGCTGGCTTGGCGGTCTCGTCCGGCGCGATCTGCACATAGCCCGTCAGCCCGGTGGCCGGGACCAGCGTGACGGGCTTGCCGTTCACGTCCGTCAGCGTCGAGGCGGTGCCGCCGGCGCTGACCTTGACCCGGTAATCCAGACCGATGTCGGCGTCGAACAGCACGCGCCGGTAGGTGAACGCGTTGGCGACGACGGTTTCGAATTCAACGACATTGCGCACGTTGTAGACGCCGGCGACGGCACCGCGATTGACCAGCGCCGGCGTGAAGCTCGGGCTGGGGAAGACGAACCGGCCGGGCGCTGCCGCGACCCAGCCGCTGTCGGCGCGCTGCACCCAGCCGCTGTTCTGGCGCGTGATGGTGATCGTGCGCACCAGCGGCACGCAGTAGGGGTACAGCGTGGTCTTGGCCTTGACGACCTCGTAGGCGGTGCGGCCGCGTATGACCTCGAACTGCACCTTGAGGATGGTGGTTCCGGCCGCGGCGGGATTGATCCATTCGGAGAACAGGCTTCCGCCGTAGCCGGCGATGTCGATGCGGTTGAGCGGCACCGCGGGGCCGCTGCCGCCGAACACGCCCTGGAAGATGTTGCCGACGTCGCTGCTGAGCACGTCGTAGCCGTAGCCGGGCGTCGTGGCGATGTTGGACGGCGCGGTGGAGACGTTGGTGCTGCCGCTGAACTGCGCGCCGGTGCTGGTCGGGTTTGGCGGCTTTAGGGTCAGTTGCAGGGCGCCCGAGACCTGCGCCGGGAAACTGGGCTGCGTCAGCGCATAAACGCCGCCTTGGCTGAGGAACAGCGCCGGGGTCTTGCCGGTCGGCGGGCTGTTGGCCTGGAAAATGTCGGCAGTCAGCCCGAACGGCAGCGAGAACGAGGCGGAGAAATCGCCGCCCGCTGCCACGTTGGCGATGTTTTGAAGCAGCACCGGCCCCGGTGCGAGCGGCACCAGGGTTTGCCGCGCGTCGGCGGTGCGCAGCACCGTGGCGAAGCCGTCGGTGGCCGGCAACGGCATAATCGCGCCAAGCGGCGCCTCCGGCCCGGTGCTGTCCATCGGCTCCCACGACACCAGCGGCACCGCGAAGCTCGCCACCAGCGTATCCGGCAGAGCGAGGCTGAGGCCGACAAATCCGGGGCCGCTGACCACGGTCGCAGGCGCGCCCCGCTGGCCGGTCACCGCCACGCCGAACAGGTCCACGCTGGTCGAGAGGTCCAGCAAGGTGAGGCCCAGCAGGTCGTCGATCGCGGGCCCGATCGAGGGCGGCGCCGCCGGTGGCGACAGGATGGCGGTCGCGGCACTGGTGCCCAGTTCGAAGCCGAAGGTGAGCGTGCCGCTTCCGGTCCAGACGACGGCAATGCCCATCGTGCCGGCGGTGCCGGCCCTGTCGCTGCGGATCAGGTCGGTCATCTCGAAATTCGCGGCGTACGGGTCGGGCAGCGTCGGCAACAGCCAGAGCGTCGGCAGCAGCAACGCGACGTCGGCGCGGGTGAAGGCGGTGCCGGTGGTCGGCCCCGTGATCAGGAACAAGGTCGGCGCGCGCACGCCGATCAGCGCGTTCTCCAGTGCGACGCCGAAGGTGGGCGGCGACGTCGTCGGCGTGGGCGCGCCGCCGAGGATCGTCGTCTGAGTCGATGCGGCCGTCACGGTCTGGCCGAGCACCGCGTCGCCGGCGATCGGGAACGCGCCGCCATCGGCGGCGAGCGGGCGATCCAGATGGGCCGTCGCTGTGCCGCCGATGGTCACGATCTCGCGGCCCGGCGTGGCCAGGAAGCTGGCGGCGAAGGCGGCCGGCGTCGTCCAGGCGACCGAGGCATGCAGCGTCGCCGGCGGCTGGCCCGGCCACAGCGTGTAGCTAGCCTAGGTGGCGGTGCCCTCACCCGACACCACCGCAAACAACTGGGCCGGGTCGATGCTGACGAGCCAGCCGGCCGCTTTGGCCGCGCTGGCCGGCGCGGCGGTGAAGCCGGCGCCGGCGCCGAGGGCGAGCAGCAGCGAACCGGCGCCGCTCGCCTCGCCGAGCGTTGTGATCGTGGTGGTGGCAAGCGGCAGCGCCCACCCGGCGCCCGCCAGCGCGGCGGTGCCGGACGGGACGAACGCCTTCGACTTGACGCTGGCGAAGGCGAATGACGTGACGTTCGCCTTGCCGACGACCGAGATGGCCGGCAGGCCGGGCACCAGCAG